>CALGOO010000048.1 GCA_937960715.1 uncultured Candidatus Competibacteraceae bacterium | reverse complement strand
GCCTGGGCCAGTTGTTGCCGCCACAGCGGCACGGTGTTGACCAGGGTCGAGTTGATCTTGTTGATCAAGCCCTTGTCGTTCTCCTGCACCAGCCGGATGCTGGGCAGGCTCTGCATGGTGACCTGCCGGGTCAGCTTGAGGTCGTGGACCCGGCGCTCCAGGTCGTCGCGACTGGAGCGCAGATCGCGTAAGGTCTGGGCCTTGACCATGTCCTCGCTGGTCACGACCTCCCGTTCCAGCGCCGGCAGTTCCTCGCGGTCCACCTTTTGCAACTTGGCCTCGCCGGCCGCGATATACAGTTCCAGGGTGTGGAAGTAGTCGAGATTGGCGGTGTACAGCCGGTCCAGGCCGGCGATGTCGGTCAGCAACTGGGTTTTGTGCCGTTCCAAGGCGTCGCTGATGTCGTCGATCTGGTTGCGCACGGTCTCGTATTGCTGGACGATCTTGACCAGCGGCTTGGCCGCGCCGAACAGCTTGGCGAAAAAGCCGGGCTTCTTGTTCGGGTCCAGCTCGTCAAGATCGAAGCCGCGCAACACCGCCACCATCTCGTTCAGCGCCGAACCGGCCGGACCGGTGTCCTTGTTGCGCACCCCTTCCAGCATCTTGTCGGAAATGGTGGTCAACTGCTCCTGGGCCTTGCTGCCGAAGAAGATGATGGAGTTGCTGTCGCGCAGGTCGAGTTGCGCCACCAGCGCGGTGACTTGTTGCTGGTCCTGGGCCGGCGCCGGCGCGCGGGCGGCCAGGTCCTGCTGAACCTGCGGCAGGGTCGCGGCGAACGCCTCGGGCAATGCCGGTGGAGTGGGCGCAATGACGGTTGGGGCGGAAGAAGGAGTAACGGTCATGGGATTCGGCTCCGGGTCGGGCGGAAGGTCAAATTACCCCTTCCCGCTTCAGTTGGGTGGTCAGCACCTCGATTTGCACGTCAAGATCGCTGACATCGGTTTCCAGCAATTTTTGCTGCTGCTCGGCGAAGACCTCCTCGATGGTGATCAGCACCCGGCGAAAATTGTCCTCCAGTTCCGGCGCCGACGCCCGCGCGTGGGTCCTGGCGTAACCCTCGGTGACTTGCCGAGCGCCGTCCAGATAGACGTTGAGAAACTTGCGGGCGCGGCGCAAATCGCGCGGGTCTTCCTCCAGCAGCTTCAGGATTTGCCGCGCCAGCCCGACGATGCGCCGCAGCCGGCTGTTCAATTCAGCGTTGCGAATATCGCGGGTAGCCTGTTCGATGGCGGCGATGCCGTGTTCGGCCTGCGCCAGCGTCTCCAGCATCCGGTCGGTGACATCCACGCCCTCGCCGTCGGTGAAACGCTTGGCGCCGCGCGGATCGAAGCCGTAGTGTAGATAGCAGCCGAGCAGGGCGGCCAGGCCGAAGGCGGCGGCCACGACGGGGTGCTGACCGACGCCCAGCCAGGCGGTCACGCCGGTGGCCAGCGCGACGACCCCGCCGCCCAGGGTCTTGAGCGGCCAAGGCGCCTTGGCGATCCGGCGCCGGTCGTACTCGGCTTCCGTCAGCAAGCCGTGGCGTAGCAGCAACGCCCCGACCAGAAACAGCGTATAACCGACGGCGTTGCCGAGCAGACCGCCCAGATTGCCGCGCGCCAGCGCGACGATGGCGGCGAACAGCACCGGCAGCGGTAATAGAAACATCAGGATGCCCTTGGACGAGGGAAATTGGCCGGGGGATTGCTGGTATCGTTCGGCCATGATGCGAATTCTCCGTTTTATCAGCAGGGTCAAGGCGGTCAGCGCGGTCAGGACAGCGCCGACCAGGAGCAGGAGGCGGCCCATGACGAGGGGCTCCGCAATCAGTAACGCGGCGCTAGCGCTGCGGAAGGGGCGGTGGAGGAACAGGACGCTACCAGCGCCTGACAGGAGGCGACGCCGACGGCGGCGAAGATCAGCAACAGGCCAATGAATTTGCGCAAAAAATCGGGCATGGCGGCGGATTCGCTCGGTAACGATGGATACGATTAACTATAACTCAAGTCGCTGTCCAGGCGGATAGAGCACGAAAACCGACGCCGCCCGTCGCACTGACCTCAAACGACCGCGCCGCCCTCCTGGTCTCGCACGGTAAACCCGGGCGGCGAAGAGGCGGGCGAGGCAGGATGCGCATTCAGCTCAACGAGAGACGAGGAACGAACTGATACAGCCACGTTTCCGAGAGCGCCCGATCGCCCAGGCGCAAATAGGCGCGCAGGTTGACCGGTTCGCCGCCTTCCAGTTCGATTTCGAAATTCCCTCGCCAGCGGCGGGTGTTCGCCACCTGAAAAGCGTTGGGGTTGCGCAGGCTGCCGCGCGTGGCGCTGACCACCAGCTCGACAGGCGATTGCCTGTCGAGTTGCTCCAGCGGGCCGCCGGCGAAATCGATGGCCAGCCAAGCCCTCTGCGCCGGTCGCGGGAGCGTTTTGGGCAGGGTGTTCCAGCTCATGCGGGTGGCGATCACTCGACTGCGATCGGGCCAATACGGTTCGTCGGCCACCCAATGCAACCGGTAGCGGAAGGTTCGGGTGGCGCCGGCCAGCGCGGGCTCCGCCGGCGTCCAGTAGGCGACGATGTTGTCGTTGGCTTCGTAGTCGGTCGGAATTTCGACCAACTGGACCGATCCCTCGCCCCAGGGTTCCAGCGGCTCCACCCACAAGGTCGGCCGCCGCTCGTAAAACACCAGGTCGTCCTCATAGCTTTCGAAACGTCGATCCCGCTGGGACAGGCCGAATCCCCTGGGATTACGATCGAAGAAGTCGTTGGTCTGGACGAAGGGCGGATTGTTGAGCGGCCGCCAAATCCGTTCGCCGACTCCGGTCCACAGGGCGAGGCCGTCGCTGTCGTGAACTTCGGGCCGCCAGTCCCAACTGGGCTGGTGGTTGGTCTCGGAAAACCAGAACATGCTGGTCAGCGGTGCCACGCCCAGCCGGCGAATCGCGGTCCGAAAGAACAGGACGGCTTCGACCTCCATGACCACCCGCTCCCGGTGGTTCGCCCAAAACCGATAGGCGCCGGTCAGGCTGGGACCCTCCAGCAAGGCGTAAACCATCACCGCCCGGGGATCGGGCGCCGGCTCCAGCCAGAATTGGGTAAAGCGGGGAAATTCCTCGGCCGTGGGCAGGGCGGTGTCGACGGCGATGCCCCGCGCCGAGATGCCGTACTGATCCAGTTCTCCGGAGCTACGGAAATACGAAGCGCCCAGGAACGCCAGCCAGTCCCGCTCCTCGGTTTTGGAATGCAGGACCCGGAAGCCGGCAAAGCCGATGTCGTCCGGCAGGGCCGCCGCGAACTCCGCCTTGCCGAAGGTGAACAGGCGGGAGGAATAACGCACTTCGCGCGCCGTGCCCGCGCGCACGGCGTGGATCTTCACCGGCAGGGGAAACAGCCGCCCCAGATGGAAGAAGCGCACCGGATACGGTCCATCGCCCTCGCGCCAGAGCGCGGCTTCCGGCCGGGATCGAATCTCCAGATGAGCGTCGTAGTCGATGCGATCCAGCAGGTCGGCGTGGCGGATGACGGGAGTTTGATAAGGCTGAGCGGCCAGTTGCTGGGCCTGTTGGCGCAAGCCGTCGAAGCTGAACGGCCGCGCCGGACCGAATTCCAGGCCCGCCGGCGGCGCATCGGCCCGGACGCCTCGCCCAAGGAGCGATAGCCACGGCAGGGATAGTGCGCTGGTGAGAAACGAACGTCGCGTCATTTCGCGCTTCATGAGATTCACCCCTTCGACAGCCGCCGAACGGCTTCAAGGTGTTCGGGTTCCTGGTGACACAGGCCCTGGAAGCTGGCGGACACATCCAGGAAATCCTTCAGCTCCATGCGCTGAGCCATCTTCATCAGCCGCTTGGTCAGGCGCAGCGCCTTGCGCGGCTGACTGGCGAAACGGGCCGCCAGCTCCTGGGCGCGCGCCAGCAGTCGCTCCGGTTCCACGACCTCCAGCACGATTCCGCGCGCTCTGGCCTCGTCGGCATCGATGACGCGACCGCTCAGGGTCAACTCAAAAGCGGACTGATAGCCGATCAGCCGTTGCAGGAACCAGGCGCCGCCATCGCCCGGAATGAGACCCAGATTGAGGAAGGTTTCGCCGAATTTCGCCGTGCTGGACGCCAGGCGGATGTCCGCCATGTTCGCCAGGTCGAAGCCGGCGCCGATGGCCGGTCCGTTCACGGCCGCGATGATGGGAATCTCGACCTGTTGCAACGCCAGCGGGATGCGCTGAATGCCGCGCCGATAGCGGGCGGCGATCTCGGCCGCGTCACCGGCGAAGTCACCCCGCCGTTCGGCCATGTCCTTGACGTTGCCGCCGGCGCAGAAGGCGGAACCGGCGGCGGTCAGGATCAGCACCGATGCTTCGTCGCAACCGTTCACCCACTCGGCGACCGCCACGATGTCGTCGATCAGGCGCGTTCCGGTCAGCGCGTTGCGCACGTCGTGGCGATTCAGGGTCAGGGTGGCGACGCGCTGGTCGAGCTGGAGCAAGGCATCGGTCAAATCCGGTGGCTTCATCGCGTATTTCCCTTGGGTTGCAAAGGATTCGATCATACAAAATTCCCGAAACCCCGCGCCAGGTCGGTTGCAATTTGCAACCCATTCGCCCGCGCGGCGTTTCATTTTGAAACGCCGCGCCTTTCAATCACCGTCCCCGCGCGGCGCCAACCGCGCCGCGCCATTCGCCAGCGCCGATGCAGTCCCCACGAACGGAGACTCCGCCACCGCCCCGGAAATCGTGCCCCGGCATTGATGGAGCTCAATAAATCTGTTAAAAAACAGCATCTTGAAATCAATTGCATTCCGTTGAGTTTCCAATTCCATCCATGCCGTGGAGTCTTACCGGGTCATCGCTCGGTCCTCGAAAGGCCGAAAAAGCCGATGTCCGCTCGCGCCGGACAGGCCTACGTCCAACAACGGTATGAGATTTGCCTTTATTCTCCGCCATAAAAAAGTCGCGGCGGCCCCGGCCAGCACAATGGCGCCCCAAGAGCGTTCAGAAGCGGGGGGCGCTGGACCGGAACATCCAGCACCGGGCGAAAGAGAGCAAGCTGCTTGACGATCTCTGGGCGCGGGTGGCGCACTGGCGACAGGCCGGGCGGCCGTACAACCACGGCCATGACCCGACGTCTGCTGAATTGCCGAGTCGATCACGAAGAGCCGATCTCCCATGGACAATTTTTCTCCTTCTGACCTGAAAACCATCCTGCACTCCAAGCGGGCCAATCTCTATTACCTTGAACATTGTCGGGTACTGGTCAACGGCGGGCGGGTGGAATACGTGACCGATCAGGGAAAAAATTCCCTGTACTGGAACATCCCCATCGCTAACACCACGTCCCTGCTGCTCGGCACCGGCACCTCCATCACCCAAGCGGCGATGCGGGAGTTAGCCAAGGCGGGCGTGCTGGTTGGCTTCTGCGGCGGCGGCGGTACCCCGCTTTATAGCGTCAACGAGATCGATGTCGAAGTCGCCTGGTTCGCCCCGCAGAGCGAATACCGCCCGACGGAATACCTGCAACATTGGGTGCGATTCTGGTTCGATGACGGTTTGCGCCTGGAAGCCGCCAAGGCGTTCCAACGCGCCCGCCTGGACCGGATCAGCCAGCACTGGTGCGACAACCGGCCCTTGGCCGACAGTGGCTTTCAAGTACCGCGAGAATCTCTGCTGGCTGCTTTGGAGGGCTCGCGGCATCTGCTGGATGGTGCTCCGGACAACACCGCATTGCTTGCGGAAGAAGCGCGCCTGACCAAAAAGCTGTTCAAGTTGGCGGTTCACGCGGTGGATTACGGCGATTTCACCCGCGCCAAGCATGGCGCTGGCGCCGACCCGGCCAACCGCTTTCTGGACCATGGCCACCTAGGTACTCAGCCTGCCGCATGGACTCGCCGTCTTGCATGGCAAGACCCGCTAGGACGGCCTGGTGTTCGACGTGGCGGACCTGATCAAGGATGCTAGTGCTTACGGCCTGAACTCTACGGCAACGATTCCGTGGTTCTTCCCCTATTTTTCGACGCCCAAAGGTAGTTATATAAATCAATCGGTTAGGATGGTCGCCCTAATTTAGGTCTTTGGGCGCGATTGTGCAGTTCTTCCTTAACAATTAGGCTATTGGTAGGAATAGATCGTAGTTCACTGCCGGATAGGCAGCTCAGAAAAAGGGACCGGATGGACAGCCCGACGCGATTTTGTTCACTGCCGGATAGGCAGCTCAGAAATCACCGAAACCCGACGCATTCTCGACCAGTTCGTTCACTGCCGGATAGGCAGCTCAGAAAAGATAGTTGCCGCAGTCCAGAAAGCGATTAGCGTTCACTGCCGGATAGGCAGCTCAGAAAAGTTCAGAGAAGAGTGGTGGGCTGGTTGATCGTCAGCCCAGTTCACTACCGGATAGGCAGCTCAGAAAGGCAAGGATCACAGCGAACTGCTCTGGATCGTGGGCGATGCTCGGCAGTTCAACGCGC
>CALGOO010000047.1 GCA_937960715.1 uncultured Candidatus Competibacteraceae bacterium | reverse complement strand
AGACGAGTGGTGCTGGATTCCCGCTTTCCCTGCGTTCACGAGGACGGCAATGACGTTGTAGTTCGTAGGGTGGTATCGGTTCAGACATACCCCAGCCCCTCCAAAAACTGCCGCAATTCCCGCGCCGCTATTGTAATAGCCGTCATTCCCGCGAACGCGGGAATCCAGGTTTGTCTTACCCGGCGTGCTGGATTCCCGCTGGTGCGGGAATGACGTGGGGTGGAGACGAGTGGTGCTGGATTCCCGCTGGTGCGGGAATGACGTGGGGTGGAGACGAGTGGTGCTGGATTCCCGCTGGTGCGGGAATGACGTGGGGTGGAGACGAGTGGCGCTAGATTCCCGCTGGTGCGGGAATGACGTGGAGTGGAGACGAGTGGCGCTGGATTCCCGCTGGTGCGGGAATGACGTGGAGTGGAGACGAGTGGTGCTGGATTCCCGCTTTCCCTGCGTTCACGAGGACGGCAATGACGCACTCCTGTTTCTCTTAGCCCCCAGCGATGTCTTCCCACAAGTCGCGCCAGCAAGGATTGGTTTTCTCGATCAATTCGATTTTCCATGCCCGGTTCCATTTCTTCAATTGTTTTTCCCGCGTGATCGCCGCGTTCATATCCCCGTGCATCTCGAAGTAGATCAATTGATGGACCTGATATTTCTTGGTGAATCCTTCGATCAGATCGTTTTTGTGTTCCCAGACTCGCTTGATCAGATCGCTGGTTACGCCAACGTAAAGCGTACCGTTTCGACGGCTGGCGAGAATGTAAGTCGCGGGCTGTTTCGGCATGATGGCGTTCTGCTGGATTCCCGCTTTCCCCGCGTTCGCGAGGACGGGAATGACGGGGTGCTGAAACGAATGGTGCTGGATTCCCGATTTCCCCGCGTTTGCGAGGGCGGGAATGACGTTGTGGTTCGTGGAGTGGTATCCGTTCAGACATACCCCAGTCCCTCCAAAAACCGTCGCAACTCCCGCGCTGCCGCATCCCGTTCCTGCTCAATCTCGGTCAGCGTCACCTTGTATTTATCCCACCAGTTCTCCACGGCGGCGATGATTTGCTGGCGCTGCTGGGTGATGTAGCGTTCGACGATGGCGCGCATATCGTCGTGCAGGATGGTCAGCAACAACTCGGCGGCCTGCGTCTCGCTCAGACCGGCCACTCCCTCATTCAAATGCGCCTCGAACGTCGCTTTCTTCACCTTCAGCTTTTTCTTCACCTCGCCCAATTCCTGCTTCCACGCCTTGAGTTGAGCCTCGTCCACCGCGTTGTCGTCGTCAACCTCGGCGGTCGCATCGCCTTCGCCCTCCTCGTCCTCGTTGGGCGTAGCCGCCTTGATCTGGCTGTCGAGTTCGGCCTTTTTCGCCTCCAGTTCCGCCAGTTCCTCGACAAAGCCCCCCATCAGCAACTTGACCAGCTTGTGCTCCAGCGGGCTGCTCTTGCTGGCCTTGTCCTCCAGCGCGGTGACGATGCTGGTGCGCCAGGCGTCCACCACACCCTTGGCGCCCCGCGCCATCAGGGTGAGAAATTCGTACTGGGTCTGGTTCCAGAACCCGGCGATGATGCCGCGCACCTGAAACGCATCGAGCACGCCGACCGTTTCCAGCGACTGGCTAAAGCTGCGCAGCAATTCCTGCCGCAAGCCGACCAGGCTTTGACTGCCGACCAGCGCGGTAATATGGCCGCTGTGCTCCCGCCACCAGCTTTCGAACTGGGCGCGCAGGGCCGTTTCCTTGCCGGTGACGCCGGGGTTGTGCTCGATCAACGACTTGAGCGCCGGCTTGCTGGCGATGTCGGCGCGGAAGTCCAGATAGGCAGCGTCGCGCTCCACCAGCAAATCCAGCGGGTCGAAGCCGTGGGCGGCGAACAGCGGCGTCTTGGCCGCGATTTCCGCCTTGGGCACTCCGCCCAACAGATGGGCGCGCACGTCGTGTGGCTCCGGCGGTGGGGCGTTGTCGGCGTAGCGGCGGATGTTGAGGTTGTACTCGTTGGCCTTGAGCGTGGCGTTCTCCACGATGGCCGAAAAACCGGGCACTTCGGCATAGGCGTCGAAGGTGGTGACGATCTTCTCGATGTGTTCCGGCAGCAGATAGTTCTGCGCCCGGCCCTCGAAGTAGTCGCGGTCGGCGTTGACGAACAACACCTTGCCGCGCCGCGATTCGGGCTTGCCGCTCTCGCTCCCCCGGCGCTGGCGCAACACCAGAATGCAGGCCGGGATGCCGGTGCCATAAAACAGGTTGGGCGCCAGACCGATCACCGCTTCCAGCAAGTCGTCTTCGATGATGCCGGCGCGGATGGTTTTCTCCTCGCCGCCCCGGAACAGCACGCCATGCGGCATTACCGTGGCGAGCAGCCCGCCCCCGCGCAGCACATGCACCATGTGTTGCAGGAACATCAGATCAGCCTTTTTCGCCCCCAGCGGCACTTGGCCGTAGCGAAAGCGCTCCGGGAATTTCGGCGCGAAGGCTTTTTGGCTGTCCTTGTCGCCGGGGCCGAAGTTGATCGAAAACGGCGGATTGGTGAGGATGCGGTCGAAGCGCAACAACTCTCCGCCTTCGACGTGTCGCGGCTCCACCAGGGTGTCTTCGTTTTGCAGGTCGGCGGTGCTGATGCCGTGCAGCAACATGTTCATCTTGGCGATGGACCAGACCGTGCCGTTGGCTTCCTGCCCGTACAGGTCGGCCTTGCGGCCTTCGCCGCCTTGCTCGTCGATATATTCCTTCGCCAGAATCAGCATCCCGCCGGACCCGCAACAGGGGTCGTAAATGCGGTGATGCTGCTCCGGCTTGATCAAGCGCACCATCATCCGCACCACCGAGCGCGGCGTATAGAACTCGCCGCCCTTCTTGCCGGCGGAATCGGCAAACTCGCCGATCAGGTATTCGTAAGCCGCGCCCAGCAGGTCGGGAAACTCGAAGTCCTCGTTGCGCAGGCGGTGCTCGCCGAAATGCACGATCAGTTCGCGCAGCTTCTTGTCCGGCAGCTTGCTCTGGCCGACCTTGTGGGTGAAGTCGATGTGTTCCAGCACCCCGTCGAGGCTGCTGTTGTGGGCTTCCAGACCGGCCAGCGCCTTGTTCAGGTAGTCGCCCACGTTGTGGTGGGCATGGTTGAGCAGAGAGCGCCAGCGCGACTCCGGCGGCACGTAGAAGCTGGCCCCGTACCAGCTTTTCATCTCGGCGATGTGCGCGGCCTCGGTCGGCGATTTGCTGGCCTGGCCCTGCCGCTGCCGGACGATCTCCTCGCGGCGCTGGTCGAACACGTCGGAACACCGCTTCAGGAACAACATGCCGAAGATGTATTCCTTGAATTCGGAAGCGTCCATCTTGCCGCGCAGGATGTCGGCGGCTTTGAACAAATGGCGTTCAAGTTGCGGCAGGGTGAGGGGCATGGGCCTGGTTCTGGTGGGTTATGGCGCTTCGATTGTTTGGGACAATAGTAGGGCGTTACTGGCCACCGCGCAGTGTTTTCGGCTTCATTGGCATCGCCGAGGCGCGTTCGAACTTTCGATCCAGGCGCGTTTCGTGGCGGTTTAGCTTTTCCAGCCGATGCGCCGGCAAGCCCTCCCCCAGCGTCTGCGCCCTGACCGATCTTCCGTTCCAGATAGGCGGGCCGGTCGCGCACCTTGATCGCATTGATTTCGATACGCTGGCAGTTGCGCCACTCATACCGCGCCGGATGGCTCTGGATTTGCCACTGTTCGCCGGTGAACAATTTCAGTTTCCGGTTGCTCAATCCTCTCTTGCAAGGAGTTCGCAGTGAACGCATCGAAGCCATACGACAACAAAGACCCGCTGGAGCAGCAAGCCAAACAAGCCCTGCTCTCGTTGAAGATCGAGCCGATACTGGGACTCTCGCACATGCTGCAACTGGTCAAGGAATGTCTGGGAAGAGCATATCGAGCCGCACGGACTCCGTGGCAAATCAGAGAAACCAGCGATCTTCTGATAGCGGTCGATTATAACGTTCGTGCATCCCGCAAGCGCCGCCATCGGGTTCCGGAATCAAATGCCGGCAGGTCGCGCAAGACTTGCCAAAATTTTCTGATCGAGGGTAAACAGACTTCCCTAACTCCCCTAACTCCCCTAACTCCTCTGACTCCCCAAATTCCCTGTTCCATGACTTACGCTGTTGGGGAGTTTGGGGAGTCTGGGGAGTCGAGTTACCTTCGGTGGAAAATTTTTGCCAGCGGTGCGGGTCAAGGATTTTCACGCGCCAGATTGCGGCGTGATGGGAAATTCCGTCGTGCTCAAAGCGTGAGCCGATCTCCACGCGGCGAGCATATTTCTTGATGAAATCGCCGATGATGCGGCTGCTCATGTCGCCGCGCCGGTCCGTGAAATGCTCTTCCAGTACGTCACGTAACATCGGATAACGCGACTGTTCCGTGCCCTCGTCGTCGCGCACCGTCTCGCGGGCGCGGGCAATCGCTTCCTTGGCGGTCGCGCCGACGGCCCTGAAGGCGCCATACCACGCCACCAGCAACGCCCGCAGCTTGAGGCGAACCGGGTCGGCGTCTTCCAGTTGCGCGGTGCCGGCCAGCGGATCGGCTTCGCCCAGCCAGGTCAGGGCGCGGCGGATGGTGGTGTCCCAGTCCTCGAAGCTGCCCATCGGCGGGTAAGGTTGCGCGGGCCGGCCAGCAGCGATATAGCCACGAAGGACGGTCAATCCCGCAACGGCCAGGCGGGCGCGGTGTTCGGGGATCCACGTCACCAGGTTGCGGTCGTATCGCCGGCCCTGGGGGGCTTCGGATTGCGGATCGAGGTTGCTGACCACCGTCCGGCGGGTCATATCGCCGATCACAGTGACGTTGTTCCCAGTGGCCAGCCAAGTGGTGATGGTGGGTACCGTAGCGTTTTTGCTGACGCCCAGAATCCGCCCGGTGATGCTCTCCGCCGTCAGGGTCTTGCACAACCCTGAACCGCCCAGCGGTTGTTCGAGGTTGTCCAGATTGATCACTGGATCGCCGGCCAGCAGCACGGCCAGCAGGCGCTTTTCCACCTCGTCGGGGTCTTTGCCCAACTCAAACACCGTGGCGGTCCGGCCGGTGGCGATCAGGCTCACGCAGTCGGCCAGCAGGCTCTTGGCGCTGGCCGGCCGGGTGGCGTTGAACAGGAACAGCGGCGCGGTGGGCAGGGAATGCCGTACCAGCGCGGTCAGGATCGCGGCCAAGGCGGCGCTACGGTCGCTGGCGCTGGCGAAACTGAAGCCGCGATCTTCCAGCCGGTCGCTGTTGAGGCAGGGCCGGGCGAGGACTTCATCAATCAACAGGTCCAACGCGGCCCGGGCCTGTTCGCGAGTGGGGCGCTGGGGGATGGCGGGAAACGCCACACCCTGGGCGTCGAAATACAAGCCGGTCGCTGGGTCGTAACCGGGACGATCCAGGATACTGCCATCCGGGCGCAAGGTGGGCGCGGCCACCACCCCGATCAGAATCGGGAACCGCCACAAGCCCGACCGCGCCAGCAGGGTTGTGGCCACCATGCGCGGGGCATTGGCGGCGACCCACTCATCCGCCCTCTTGTTGTACCGGGTCCAGGCCACGGCGCGGTTGAGGCGGTCCAGCAGGAAATCCACGTCCAGCACGGCGATGGTCACGGCCCCGGTGGGGCGGCTGATGCCGCGTACCGTAGCGGCCTGATGGCGGGCGATGCGACACAGATAGCCCGACCGCTGGAAAATGCCGGGGTCGTGTTCCATCAGCACGGCTTCGGCGATGTCGGCCATTTCCGGACCGTATCCCGGCCGGATTTGGATGGTAGCCGGCCGGGATGGAATGTCGCCGCTCGTGGCGCCGTCGATCTTGGCGGCTGTCGTCCCGGAATCCGCTAATGGGGCACCGACGGGATCGTCGCGCTCTGGATAGCCGGTGCCGGTGGCGCGGTTGGACTTCAGCTCGATGCCCAGCAGATCGGCGGCGGCCTTAACGGCGGCCCGCATGTCGCCACAGTGTTCGAGGATGCAGTACACCGAAAAAGCATCGTAGGCGTGCCCGTCATTCAGCGGGCAACTGCCATTGTCGCTGTAGACCTTGCCGGAATCCAGAATCCGCACCGAGGGAACGCCGCTGGTGCTATTCGGCGGCAGGTAGCGATTCTTTCCGCGTGGCTGGTACCTCTGCGCTTCCAGCAACTCCCGCACGCGATGGGCTGCGTTGAACTGCCCGATCACATCCAGGTTCGCGCCGTCGGTCTTGCGGTGGGGTTTGGCCTTCGGCTTCGGCGTCTTGGCCCAGGGGCAGGCCGCTTGCAGGGCAGGCTCCCACGCCTGCCAGTTCAGCCACAATTCCAGCAGCGCCGTCGGCGGTTCCGGGTGATCGGCGGAGTCGTCGGGCAACGGGACGATCCATTCGTAAGCCTTGCCGCTGGGGTGCAGCGACGGCGGTAGTACGTCCTGATTGGTGCCGGCGCGCAACTCGAAGATCGTCAGTTTGCCCGCACCGTCAGGCGCTGGCCATTCCAGCTTGACCAAGGGCAAGTCATGCCCAGCAGGTTGCCGGAAGATCAGGCGGAAATTGGCCGGATTACCTTGGATGCAGGGCATACCAACCAGCATGGCGTCCAGGTCGATACCGAACTCCGCCAGCACGGCGCGAGTATGCTCTACCTTGTCCACGTCGAACGAACACGTCTTGACCGTGCCCAAGGCGTGAACCAAGCCGATGTTATACGGCTTGCCGTTCCAGCGGCGGCGGGCCGCCTCTGGCGTCGTGATAACCTGGTCCGGCGCGTTCCAAGCCTTGTGTTCCGGAAACTTTGCGCCGTGATCCATCCAAGTCAGCGCCCAGCCACGGGCGATGTAGGTCAGGGCGGCGGTTTGTAGTTCGACAGCAGCCAATCCGGCATCCAGGGTTGCCGACTGGCGGAATTCCAAATTCATAACGGTTGCTCCAGGTGGAGGAACCGGGCGCAATTTGGGCGCAATTCGGCTACAATCCGCGATGTTCGGCGCGGTTGTATCGGATTGACCTGATACCCCGGTCCTCGGTTGAGAGGGTCGGGGTTTTCAGTTTTCGGGATGAAAGTTCGTCAAGATCGTTGCTCCAGGTCGGGCGGACTGGGGCAACCGTTGTCGGAGGGGGTGACGCGAGGGAGCAGAGAGGGTTATATTCTGAGGCTCGTAATGTAGTACTTCTATCCCTCTCTCTGCTCCCGTCGCGTCATCATCACGTCCTTCGGCGGCTGCGACAGGTCCACACTTCAGGGAAGCCGCCGACCGTTCTGGTCAGGCGGCTTTTTCATGGGCGCTCGCTCCTTTCCGGCCGGGCCGGCTTGGGATCGGCGGTCGGGATTCGATCCAGGGCCGCAGATCGTCGTTGCGCCAAGCGGTACAGCCCTCGCTCAGCGCCACCGGTCGGGGGAACTCGCCCGCCGCCACCTTGCGGTGCAGCGTGGCCGCACTCCACGGGATCAGCTCCAGAACCTTCTGCCGCCGGCTGAATCCTCCTGGCGGCAATACCTCATTTAAGTCGCGCGTCATCATCAACCTCCTAATCATGTTACGCGACCGCATTAAATCTCATGTCGGTTAGCCTGTAACTGTCATTTATTCCGGCATTTTCAGCGATTTAATGACACTGGCGGCCAGCCGATGGACATGCTCCTCGCTTCTTTCCCCGACTGTCGCCGCCAACACCCTGCCAAGAATGTTCTCGAACAAATTGCCCTGCGTGGCTGTTGGACGACCGAAACGATGGTAATAGCCCAGCACTGTTTCCAGAATCATTTGGTTTTCATGCATGGACATTTCCGGGCGTCCCGGAGTGGGTTTTAACATCTGTCGCTCCATGTGGATTCCTGATCGCAACCGGCCTAATTGGTCGCTCAGCGCGTCCACATTCAACCCGTGCCAAGTAGAAATTCCTTCCAACACAAATGGTTGTTCTTTTCGCAACGCGAATAGCTCGGCAGTGATTTTTTGCGTGTTCGCTTCCAGTTGCGCGAGCTGCTTGTCGACTTGCGCGGGCTTGGGCGCGGTTGCTTGCGATGCGTCGTGGGCAAAGAACCAGCTTGCGGCACGGTCGAGTTCAACCAAAAATGAATTGATGAGTTCGGGAGAATGGTTGGCTTGCCCCAGTAACTCGGCGATTTCACGCCGTTCGGGTTCGCGCAGAGGGGTAAACCTCAAGCGGATGGTTTTACCGATGACAGGAAAGACCACAGACACACCCCTACCGTGTTGGCCCTACACGAAGAGCCACGCCAGGTCGGGTGTAGGGAATCCCGGCTTTTCACCCCGTCGGGCTAGGCGCGGCTATAGAAGATGATCAACCTACTCGCCGCAGTGGAACCACCGTCCAATCCGTACCACTCTCACACGTTTCTAGGAAATTGCCCCAAAGCTCCAGGGCATGGCGGCGTTCCTCGAAGTAATCATGGCGATTGTAGATGCCCTCGATCCCCTTGATCTTGTGGTTCAGGCAACGCTCGGCAATGTGCGGATCGACGCCCAGCGCCGCCAAGTGGGTTCGGGCGGTTCGCCGGAAATCGTGAATGCAGAAGGGTTCCAGGTCCGGCAACAGCGCTTTGACCTTGCTCAACGCAACGTTCAGGGTGTTCTCGTGGATGTGCGGCAACATCCGGTCTTGCGCCTTGCGCGCCGGCAGCACCCATTCGCTCCCCGTCGCCAGCCGATGCAGTTCGCGCAGACAGGCCACGGCGGCGCCGGGCAGGGGAATATCCAGATCCGACCCAGTCTTGGTCCGCTCGCCGGGCAGATGCCAAACAGCACGATCCAGATCGAACTCTACCCAGCGCGCGGCGGTGAGTTCCTGCTTGCGGACCGCCAGTAAGAGCAGCAGCTTGACCGTCAGCGCGTTTTCGTAGGTGAAGCCCTGGGCGTCGCGCATGGCCGTGAATAGCCGGACCAGTTCGGCCCGCGATAACGCCCGTTCCCGCGCCGTCTCCTTCCCGCCCGCATCAGCCAGATCGAAGGCAGCCACCGGATTGTTCTGCACCAGTTGCCGCTTGATGGCGTAATCGAAAATGCGTCGCGTCCAGCGCAACACGTCGTTGGCGATGGTCGGCGCACCACGGCGGACGATGGCTTGCAGCATGGCGTCCACGTGCAACGGCTTGACCGCATCCACCGCCAACTCGCCGATGCGCGGCTTGATGTCGCGCTCGATGCGGCTGCGCACGATGTTGGGATGCTTCCAGCGCCCGAGAATCATCCGCTCGAAATAGTCATCCGCCACCTGGGCCACGGTGACGGCGCAGCGCGCCGCCTCCAGCCTGGCGAGCGCCGCTTGCTTGCGCTCCTGCTTTTCGTCGGCCACGTCGTACCCCAGCGCCACGCGGGCGCGGAGTTCGCGGGCGGTGCGCCGGGCATCTGCCAGCGACAGCACGGCATAGGAACCCAAATCCGTCACCCGTTGCCGACCCGCGAACCGATAGCGAAAGCGCCATACCGGCATCGCATCCACGGCACGATAGCGCAGGGTCAACCCGTTACCGTCGCTGCGCCCCTCGAAGCGTTCGCCCGTCTTGATCCATTGGCGGATTTGCACGTCGGTCAAGTTGCTCATCGGAATTTCTCTCGCGCGTACCCAAATTTTCGTACCAAAAAGCCCATGAGGACACAGTTGAGTACACGGCTATTGTGAGACGGCTTAGATAGATTGCAACGCCAAGAAACAAAAAAAGCCGCTGCAATAGCGGCTTTACGGGGAGGGTGAAACCGGGCGAAACGGGGTGAAACGCTACTCGATGTTCTGAATCTGCTCACGCATTTGTTCGATCAGCACCTTCAGTTCCACGGCGGCGCGGGTGGTGTCGGTATCGGCGGCTTTCGAGGATAGGGTATTGGCCTCGCGATTGAGTTCCTGCATCAGGAAATCCAGTCGCCGACCGACCGGCTCGGTTCGTTTGAACACCGCCTGAATTTCATCGAGATGGGCGTCCAGTCGGTCAAGCTCCTCCTCCACATCCAGGCGCTGCGCGATCAGCACCAATTCCTGCTCCAGGCGACCTGGATCGGCCTCCGCTGGAATGTCCGCCAGTCGGCTCAGTAGCTTGTCGCGCCAGCGGGCCAGCACTTCGGGGCGGCGCGCCCGCGCCCGCGCGACCTGGGTCCGAACCGCCTCGCAGCGTTGCAAGAGCAATTCGGCGGTGCGCTGACCTTCCCGCTCTCGGGTGGCGATCAGTTCCGTCAGCGCCATATCCAGCGCGCCGAGAATGACCGCCTTGATTTCGTCCAGGTCCGGTTCGGTTTCGCTGATCACGCCCGGCCAGCGCAGCACGTCGATCAGCCGCAGGCCGGTGCCCGGCCCCATCTGGTGCTCCAGTTCGCCCGCGATGTCGAGCAGGCGCTCGACCATGGGGAAATTCAAGGTGATGGCGGTCGCGACCGTGCCGGTCGTTTGCAGCTTGAGCGTTCCTTCGACCTTGCCGCGGCTGAGCGTCGCGCCGATGCGCTCGCGCACCGGCGATTCCAGGCCCCGCAACGCTTCGGGCAGGCGGAGGGTAGTCTCCAGATAGCGGTGATTCACCGACCGCAATTCCCAGGTAATGGCGCCCCAGGCGCTCGGCTGTTCACAGCGCGCGAAGGCAGTCATGCTGCGCAACATGGATTGATCCTCTGGTGGGTGGTCCTTAAGCTTAGGTCGAATTGGCGGTCCTGGCGCGTTCCCACTCCCTTTTTCGTCGGCGGGCGGCGACAGTCCCGTAGCCCCCGGCCGGTTCTGGTATAGTGCCGCCCGCTCGCCATGATCTCCCACGCCCAGCCCACAGGAAGCCGTCCATGCGTCCCAGCGCCCGCGCCTTCGACGAACCGCGCCCGGTCCGAATGACTCGACAATTCACCAGGCACGCCGAAGGTTCGGTATTGGTGGAATTCGGCGATACCCGAGTGATTTGCACCGCCAGCGTCGAGGAGCGGGTCCCACCGTTTCTGAAAGGCAAGGGGCGCGGTTGGGTCACGGCGGAATACGGTATGTTGCCGCGCGCCACCCACACCCGCTCCAGCCGCGAGGCCAGCCGCGGTCGTCAGGAGGGCCGGACCATGGAAATCCAGCGGTTGATCGGGCGGGCGCTGCGTTCGGTCATGGACCTGGACGCGCTGGGCGAGCGCACCATCACCGTGGATTGCGACGTGATCCAAGCCGACGGCGGCACCCGCACCGCCGCCATCACCGGCGGCTTCGTGGCGTTGGCCGACGCGGTGCGTTATCTGATCGGTCGGAAACTGGTCAGGAAAAACCCGCTGCATGGCCAGGTGGCTTCGGTGTCGGTCGGCATCCACCAGGGCGTGCCGGTGCTGGATCTGGATTACGCCGAGGATTCCGAGGCGGAAACCGACATGAACGTGGTGATGAACGACGCCGGCGCCTTCGTCGAACTTCAGGGTACCGCCGAGGGCCACGCCTTCCGGCGGGAGGAGTTGCTGACGATGCTGGACCTGGCGCGGAGCGGGATCGAACACCTGTTGCGCAAGCAACGGGAAACGCTGGGTCTGCCGGGTTAGGGTCGTGCGCAAGATCGTGTTGGCGACCGGCAACGCCGGCAAGGTTCGGGAATTCGCCGCCGTGCTGGCGGAATTCGGGTTGGAAGTCGCGCCACAGTCCGTTTTCAACGTCCCGGAAGCGGAGGAAACCGGGCTGACCTTCGTCGAGAACGCGCTGCTCAAGGCCCGCAACGCCGCGGCGCATACCGGATTGCCCGCCCTGGCCGACGATTCCGGGCTGGTGGTGGACGCGCTGGGCGGCGCGCCGGGCATTCATTCCGCTCGTTACGCCGGCCCTAGGAACAGCGACCGGGCCAACATTGACAAACTGCTGGTCGAATTACGTGAAGTCCCGCTGGAACGACGCACCGCCCGCTTCGTCTGCGCGCTGGCGTGGTTACGCCACCCCGCCGACCCGACGCCGCTGATCTGCCAGGGAAGCTGGGAGGGAGTCATTCTGACCGAACCGCGCGGCGCGAACGGTTTTGGCTATGACCCGGTTTTCTTCGTGCCCGGCGAGCAACGAACCGCCGCCGAGATGGACTCCGCCGATAAGAACCGCCTGAGCCACCGTGGTCAGGCGCTTGTGCTCCTGCGCGGGCGGTTGCGGGATGCCGCCGGTTGAAAGAATCAGGGTAACGGCGTCTGGAGCGAGGCCATGATCGGTTCCAGTTGATGCCAGGCTTGCTGAGCGTCTTTTTTGGACAGTATCTTGGGCAGCATATCGTGGATGGCGTCAAGCTCGACGCGCAGCTCCTCGGGCGTGGTGGTCGCCTCGATGCGGTTGATGCGGCGCTCGGCGCTGGGCCCCATGGCGCCCAGCAGGATGAAGCGGATGAATCCCTTGGCTTTTTCCATGTTGAATTCCGGTTGGGGGCCAAGGGGCGGCAAAGGGGTCGTGGGTCGTTGGGGCGCGCTGGCGGGCTGCTGGGGAGTGTCGATGGGCCGCTGGGAGGTTTCGACGGGCCGTCGGGAGGTTTCGACGGGCCGCTGGGAGGTTTCGGGCGATGGTTTGAAAGCCGGGTTGGGCGCGATAAAGCCATCGATTTCCAATTGGGCTAATATCGTCTCGATGTCGCCAAATCCGGTGAGTTTTTTAACCAGCTCCGCCACCGTTGCATGGCCGTTGACCATGATCAGGATTCGGCGCATTGCGGGTGACAACCCGTACGTCCGGCTTCCGACTTCTTGTAACCCCTTGGTGGTTTTGATGGGAACTTGATTTGGAAACATGTTTTCTATCCCCCCAAGCTGTTTCGACGACCGTCAGGGCTGTTGTTTAAATGATAGTCGAAGTTTTTTAGGTTGATTCGTACTTGTCGGAAAATTTTTACGATTGCTTGAAAGTCTCCATGGCTTTCGCCGGGCTGGCGCTGCAATCGAAATCAACCAATTGATGAAATATGATTTTTTCTGATTTTCAGCCAGGTCGAAAGCTTGAGGCCCGTAAGTCGCCCGGTTCGAAAAGTCATGGTGCATAGGTTCATGAAGATCCGCTCGATCCCGCTGGCCCTGTACGTCCATTTTCCCTGGTGCGTTCGCAAGTGTCCTTATTGCGACTTCAATTCCCACGAAGCGCGCGGTTCGATCCCCGAATCGACCTATGTGGATGCGCTGCTGGCGGATCTGGAGCAGGATTTGCCGCGCGCCGGCGCGCGGAGCGTCGAAAGCGTGTTCGTCGGCGGGGGCACGCCCAGCCTGTTTTCGCCCAAGGTGCTAGAACGTCTGATGACAGGTCTGCGCGCCCGGTTGCCGCTGCGCCCGGACGCGGAATTCACCCTGGAGGCCAATCCGGGCGCGATGGAGCGGGGAAAGTTCGCCGAATTCCGGGCCGTCGGCGTTAGCCGGCTTTCCATTGGCGTGCAAAGCTTCGACGACGAGCAGTTGCGACGGCTGGGGCGGATTCACGACCGCCGCGCGGCGCTCGCCGCCGCCGAGGCCGCCCACGCCGCCGGACTGGGCAATTTCAATCTGGACCTGATGTTCGGTCTGCCGGGGCAGACGGTCGCGCGGGCGCTGGCCGACATCGCCGACGCCGTGGCCCTGCAACCGGCGCATCTCTCCCATTACCAGCTCACCATCGAACCAAACACCGTGTTTCATCGGTCGCCGCCCACCTTGCCGGACGACGAGACGACCGACGACATGCAGCGGCGTGCCCAGGAAGAACTGGCGCGGCATGGCTACGAGCGGTACGAGGTATCGGCTTACGCCCAGGCGAACCGGCGTTGCCGGCACAACCTGAACTATTGGGAATTCGGTGACTACCTCGGCATCGGCGCCGGCGCGCACGGCAAGCTCACCGACCCCGCCACCGGGCGGATTCATCGGCTGTGGAAGCGCAAGCACCCGCGCGATTATCTGGCGGCGGCGGGAACGCCGGCCCGCATCGGCGGCGACGCGCCGATTGACCAGACCGATTTGCCGGTGGAGTTTTTGATGAACGCGCTGCGGTTGGTCGAGGGTGTTCCCGCCGAGTTGTTTACCGGGCGGACGGGTTTACCGCTGACCGTGCTGGAACCTGGGTTGGGCCGGGCGCGGGAACGGGGGTTGATGGCGATGAATGGCGACCGGTTGCGGCCAACGGAACCGGGGTTGCGGTTTCTGAACGACCTGTTGCGGGAATTCATGCCGGAATAGAAAACGACGGTGAACACGCGAATCGCTAAAACGTGCCAGCGGATCGGCGTGGCCGCCGGTATGCTCGCCGACGAGGAAGCGGTAAAGGATCAGCTATTTTTAAGGTAATCCGGTCGAGGATCGGGTCGGTCCGTGCTTCGTTCCGGCCATCGCGGTCATGCCCGCCCCCACAGTCGGTCAGTTGGGTTTCCTACGGCTTTCAGTTCACCACCCATTGAGGAGAATCCATGAAGATCAAAGCACTGCATCAGTATGCCAAGGATGTGGATACGGTTTTCGGCCTGTTTCACGACCCCGATTTCATGAAGGTCAAATATGAGGGCATCGGGGCGCGCAATGTTGAGGTGTTGGAATGCGCCGGGAGCGAGGGCCGCCATGGCGTCAAGATCAAGCGGGAAGTGCCCGCCGACGTGCCGGCGTTGCTGAAGAAGTTCCTCAACCC
The DNA here is from genome assembly GCA_937960715.1 of uncultured Candidatus Competibacteraceae bacterium. GTDB lineage: Bacteria > Pseudomonadota > Gammaproteobacteria > Competibacterales > Competibacteraceae > Contendibacter. Next base: position 8,881 of record CALGOO010000047.1, on the reverse strand, counting down.
CTGGAACACGATTGTCCAGAGCGAAACCTGGGAGGGAAAAGCCGGCGGCCCCTACCGTTGCCAGTTCGCGGTCGATATCGCGGGCGTGCCGGTCACCGTCAAGGGCGTCATGGAGTTGCGGACCCAGGGCGATGGCTGCGTGAACGACGTGAAGCTGGAAGTCAACTGCGGGATTCCGCTGATCGGCGGCAAGTTGGCCGATTTCGTGGGGAGTGACGCCGAAAAGAGCACCCAGGCGGAATATGAGTTCATCCGCGCCCATCTGGCCAAGGGGTGATTGTTGCTTTGCCTGGGGCAGTGTTGGGGGAGGGCGCGGAGATTTCCATTCGGATGCCCAAACCCCCAACCGCCCTTTCCGTGCGGCGGGCGAGGCGGGATGGTCTCAGTCGAACAGCCCGGCCACTGACAGGTAGCGCTCGCCGGTATCGTAGCAGAAGGTCAATATTCGGCTGCCGTCGGGGATTTCCGGCAGTTTTTGGGCCACCGCCGCCAGCGACGCGCCGGAGGAAATACCGATGAAAATGCCTTCCTCCTTGACGCACCGCACCGCGAATTTGAACGCATCCTCGTGGGCAACCTGGGTGATGCCATCCAGGATGGTCGTGTTCAACACCTTGGGCACGAACCCGGCGCCGATCCCCTGAATCGGATGGGGGCCGCGCTGACCGCCGCTCAGCACCGGCGAGGCGGTCGGTTCGACCGCGAATACCTTGAGAGTCGGGAATTTTTCCTTCAACACCTCGGCGCAGCCGGTGATGTGGCCGCCCGTGCCGACGCCGGTGATCAGATAATCCAGTCCCTCGGGAAAATCGCCGAGGATTTCCTGGGCGGTGGTGCGGCGGTGAATCTCGACGTTGGCCGGATTTTCGAACTGCTGCGGCATCCAGGCGCCGGGAATTTCCCGCAGCAGTTCCTGGGCCTTTTCGATGGCGCCGGGCATTCCCTTTTCCTTGGGCGTGAGCACCAGTTCCGCGCCCAGCGCCGCCAGATAGCGCCGCCGCTCCAGCGACATGGACTCCGGCATGGTCAGGATCAGCCGGTAGCCCTTGACCGCCGCCACCATCGCCAAGCCGATACCCGTGTTGCCGGACGTGGGTTCGACGATCACGCTATCGGATTTGAGCAGGCCGCGCCGTTCGGCGTCCTCGATCATCGACAGACCGATGCGGTCCTTGATGCTGCCGCCGGGATTGGCTCGCTCCAGCTTCATCCAGACCTCGACCTTGCGGTCGGCGAACAGCCGGTTGATGCGGACCGTGGGAGTGTTGCCAATCGTTTCCAGGATATTGTTCGCCTTCATCGTGCCTCCTCGCGCGTGGTGGGATTATTTTATGGCCTTCATCAAGCTTAGAGTGTTGCGGGCGATAACGGTATCAAAAAGCTTATTCAGAAAATATAATGAATTTTCAGTTTCATATACTCTGATGGCATATATGGATCGAATCAAGGGTTGAGTGGGTGGGGGAAACCCGCAGTTGCTAACCCGTGATGGTAATCGGCTTCAGCAGTATTTGCGGGTAATACAGAACCTGACGGCTGTAAAAGCCGTCGGCTTCGCCGGCGAGCACGGCCGCGGCATTTTGGAACAGGAGCTTGTTGGCCCTGTTGCGCGGAACCACGCCGGGATTGCCTGTTGCATTCATCCGGCAATTTTCCGCCGCCGCGTCGAAATCCATCTTTTCACAGGCGGCGCTGAATTTGGGCCACCTCGACGCGAAACCCGGTCCCATCGCCCAAGCCATGCTGAGCAGTCCCAGTTGGGCGTCGGCCGGCCATTGGTCAAAGTTCTTGAACGCCTTTTGCCGCTTCAGAAAACTTTCGTTTTGTGCCAGTCGCTTGTCGATCAGCGCATTGATCGCCGCGTCGTCGAGTTCGAGTGTGGTCAGTGGTTCGCAGGCACGATGCCCTTTTTGCGCAAGCTCCGGTTTGCCTTTGATGAGTTTCCACTCGGCTCCGATATCCGCCTTGCTCGCAAGCTGGCCAGGGTTCTTAACGCCCGGTTTGTTCTTGTAACGAAACGGCAGATCCAACGCCGCGCTCATCGGGTCAATGAGATTGCCCACCCCGACGGTAACCAGGCCCTTGATGTCGAGGTACATGTACTTCACGACGCCTTCCAGCGGCGCATTGAACGCTTTGAATTGATTCTTGACGCTGGCGTGCATGGTATGTTCTCCCGAAACCTCTTGATTCAAGATGGCTATCGCATGGTCAAAACCCATCGTCCAGCGGCCGAGGTACTACGGCCGCTTTTTGAAGCGCGCGCCCTCGAAAGCGCCGCGCGTCCCGCAATAGACTTCGCGACAGAGCCCTCCCGCGTCTTCCAGCGTCAGCGCGGAACCCTGGATACGTAACGTCAGTTGACAGGGTTTATCCGGGTCAAGGCCATCGGCGCGAAGCGTGAAGCGATCACCCGACCAGATGGCTCCACCCGTCAACGCGCAAACATGACCTTTGTCGAAGACCATCTTCACATGGACCTTGGCATCCGTTTCCCGGTCGCGCAGGATACCGACACGGTCCGTCGCCTTGGTGGGAAGACAGGCTTCCATCCGGGTCTTGGGGGGACAGCCGCTACCGGAATAATTGCCAAAAACGGCGGTGGGGGGCTCCGCCGCGCAGGGATACGGCCCAATCCAAAGCCAGATCATGCCAATCCCCAGCACGGACCAGGATCGTGTCTGAACGGTACGGGCAGGATCGGGATTCATTGCCCCTCCTAAAAAACATCAGGATTTACGGTTCATCGCCGAGACCGGCGTCAGCTTTTGACGCTGCTCGCAACCATCCAAGCCATACTGACTGGTCGAAACCTGGCGGGTTTGCCGCCGGCATGAATCGATCCGGTGCGTGCTCGCCATTACACTGTTACGGCGTTACCGGTTTCCGCTGACCGAGCTGGAACGAGGCCGCCGGGCGCTCACCGCCACGTCACCACCTCGCCCAGTCGTCGGCGCGAGCTGGGCGCGGGCAATTCCGCCGGGTAGCCCAGACTTACGAGCGCGATGGGAATCAGTCCCGGCTCCAGGCCCAACACCGCGCGCACCCGATCTTCGTCAAAGTAACCGACCCAGGTGGAACCCATGCCGGCGGCGACGATAGCCAGCTGGGCATAGGCGGCGGCGATGGTGGCATCCTGCACCGCGTACAGGCTGGCGCCGCGCTCACCGAAGGCGGTCGCCGAGCGGGCTGGGTCGGCGCAGAACGCCAGGCACACCGGGGCCTCGGCGATGAAGGTCTGGTGGTGGGCGGCGTGGACCAGCGCCTGGCGTTCGGCCGGGTCGCGCACCACGAGGATGCGATAGGACTGCAAGTCGCCCGCCGACGGCGCCGCGCAGGCCATTTCCAAAATGGCGTGCAGCTTTTCGGCCTCGACCGGCATGTCCGGCTGGTATTTACGGATGGAATGGCGATGGCGGACAGTTTCGAAAAAATCCCACATGGCTCGGCCCTCGGATGATCGAGCGGGGAAAACTCCCCTCTTCTTGCGGGAGAGGGGTCGGGGGTGAGGGGGCGGTGGACGCTCAACCGGCGCTCTTGACCAGCGCGTTCAGCTTGGGCAACTCCGGGGATTGCGGGTAGTTGCGTTCCAGCACCCGCAGACTGTCGGCGGCCAGTCGCGGCATCCCCATCTTGACGTAGGCCTCGGTCATGATGCCGAGCGCGTCTTCCACCGCCGGGGTGCGGGCATAGGTTTCCAGCACGTATTTGGCGCGGTTGGCGGCCGCGACGTAGGCGCCGCGCCGCAGATAGAAATCGGCGACGTTGACCTCGTAGGCCGCCAGGCTGTTGTGCAGGAACTGCATCCGCTGGCGGGCATCCTCGGCGTATTTGCTGTCGGGGAATTTCCGCGTCAGTTCGGAAAAGTCGTTATAGGACTGCCGGGCGGTCGCGGTGTCGGTCTTGGAGCGGTCGTTGGGCGCCAACCGGTCGATGATTGTGTTGCTGCGGTCAAAATTCACCAGTCCCTTCATGTAATAGGCGTAGTCCACGTAAGGATGCCGTGGATTGGCCTTGATGAAGCGGTCGGCGGCGGCCAGGGCGGCGTCCGGTTCGTTATCCTTGTACTGGACATAGATCGTATCCAATTGGGCCTGTTGGGCGTAGCGGCCGAACGGATAGCGGGCTTGAATCTTGTCCAGATATTCGAGCGCGGTTTTGTAATTGCCATCGTTGATGGCGTTTTTGGCCTCGCTGTAAAGGCGCTGGGCCGACCAGCCCTTGGTTTCGTCGATTTGCTCCGGCAGCAGGGAGCAGCCGACCAGCAAGGCGACCAGGAACGGGCCAGTGAGAAACAGTTTTAACAGGCGGCGCATGGAGAAGGACATGGGACGGCGATGGTTGGGAGTAGAATGAGCGATGAATTTCAGTATAAACCCCAAGCCGTTAAAAGCCACCATGCCGCCGACCGAACGGATCGACTGTCGAATACCCGTCGACCGCGCCGGGATGCGGCTCGATCAGGCGCTGGCGGAGTTGCTGCCGGCCTATTCGCGCAGTCGCTTGCAGCAATGGCTGAAGACCGGCCGGTTGCGGGTGAACGGCCGCGTTTGGCGGCCGCGCGATGCGGTCGCCGGTGGTGAAACGGTCAGCGGCGAACTGGTTCTGGAGACGGAAACCACCGCCACCGCCCAGGACATTCCACTAGACATCCGCCACGAGGACGCCGATCTGCTGGTTCTCGACAAGCCGGCCGGACTGGTAGCGCATCCCGCCGCCGGCAATCGGGACGGTACCCTGGTCAACGCGCTGCTGCACCATGCGCCGGAATTGGCGACCCTGCCCCGTGCCGGACTGGTGCATCGGCTGGACAAGGACACCACCGGCCTGCTGGTGGTCGCTCGCAGCCTGCGGGCGCATACCGCGCTGGTCGAACAGTTGCAGGCGCGGCGCATCGAACGGGAATATCTGGCGGTGGTCAACGGCGTGCCGGTGGCGGGCGGCACGGTGGATGCGCCCGTCGGTCGTCATCCGGTGGACCGGCAGCGGATGGCGGTCACGCCCGGCGGCAAGCCGGCGGTGACGCATTATCGGGTGATGCGCCGGTTTTGCGCTCACGCGCTGTTGCGGGTCAAGCTGGAAACCGGCCGCACTCATCAGATTCGGGTCCACATGGCGCATATCCGTTTTCCGTTGCTGGGCGATCCGGTTTATGGCGGGCGGCCGCGATTGCCGCTGCAAGCGTCGCCGCGTTGCATCGAGGCGATTCAGAATTTTCGTCGGCAGGCGTTGCACGCCGAGCGGCTGGCTTTGATTCATCCCGTGACCGGGGAGCGGCTGGAATGGCGGGCGGAAATTCCCGCCGATCTGGCGGAACTGCTGGCGGTATTGAGCGAAGACGCGGACCGGCGACATGAATGAACTGCGAACCGAACATTTGATTTTCCCCGACTGGCCCGCGCCCGCGCGAGTGCGTGCGGCGAGCACGACCCGGCATGGCGGAATCAGTCCGCCGCCCTATGGCAGTCTGAATCTGGCCGATCACGTCGGCGACGATCCGGCTTGCGTCGCGGCGAATCGGCGGCGGTTGGCGGCGGCGGCCGGCTATCTTGCCGAGCCGGCCTGGTTGCAACAGGTGCATGGCAAGCGGGTGGTGGCCGCCGAGACGGTACGAGAACCGGTCGAGGCCGATGCGGCCTGGACCCGCGAGCTGGGCCGGCCCTGCGTGGTGATGACCGCCGATTGCCTGCCGGTTTTGCTGTGCGACCGCGCCGGTACGGTGGTGGCGGCGGCTCATGTCGGCTGGCGCGGGTTGGCCGATGGAGTGATTGCCGCGACCGTGGCGCGGATGGATACGCCACCGACGGAGTTGCTGGCCTGGCTGGGGCCGGCGATTGGTCCCGATGCCTTCGAGGTGGGCGAGGAAGTGCGCGCCGCGTTTTTGGAGTTGGACGCCGGTAATGCCGCTTGTTTCCGGCCCTCGCCGGCGGGCCGCTGGCTGGCGGATCTGTACGATCTGGCGCGGCGACAGTTGCGGGGCTTGGGCGTGTCGGCGGTTTACGGCGGAGGATTTTGCACGTTCGACGAATCCGAGCGGTTTTTTTCCTATCGCCGCGAGAATTGCACTGGGCGGATGGCGACGTTGATTTGGTTGGCTTAAATCGTTGTCAAGGTTGCAATGATGAGGAGGAAAGCAGATGGCTGTACTCAGCATTCACGGTTTGCCCGATGTCGTGCAGGCGCGTTTGCGCGAACGTGCGGCACTTCACGGACTCAGCATCGAGGCGGAGGCGTGCGCTATTTTGACGACCTACCTCGCGGATGAAGATCGGCAATCCGCCATTGCGTTGCAGGATTGGGTGGATGCCCTTTATGGCGCTAACAAACCTCGGCAAGTGGTCGAGGAGTTATTGGCCGAACGCCGTTCAGTTTATCCGTTGAGGAAAACGGGTGGATGGCCAGCCTGATCTGGCTGGCGTAAGCAAGGTTTTCGCTTTCCATCCAGTTTTCCCGACCCGCTCAGGCCGCATCCCAAGCCGCTTGAAAGAAGTCGTGCTCGCAGTGCATGGCGTAGCGGTAGGCGTCGGCGACGGCCGGGTTGTCCGGCGCGTAGCGATCCAGCAGCCGTTCCAGCCGCGCGGCCAGTCGCTCGAAATCGGCGCTGCCGTAGGTTTGAACCCAATCGCTGTAGGCGTGCGGCTCGCGTTGTCGGTCGGCCAGTTGTTGGCCGATCCAGGCGTACAGCCTCATGCAGGGGGTCATGGCCGCGACCGTGACGCCGGTTGCCTGGCCCCAGGCGGTGGCGAGCAGAAAATCGGTGTAGCGGCGGGTGGTCGGGCCGGGCGTTATCTGGTCCAGATTCAGTCCCCAGGCGGTGGCCACGCCTTCGTGTAGTTCCAATTCTTGAAGGACGCCGCCCGCCAGTTCGTGCAGTTCCCGGAAGCCGGTCCAGTCGGGCGCTTTGGCGGCGGCGATGACGTAGGCGCGGGCGAAGGCTTGCAAGTAAAACGCATCCTGGCCGATGTAGCCGGCGAAGCGCGGGCGGGACAGCGAGCCGTCGCCGATGCCTCGCACGAAGGGTTGATCGAGGCAGGCTTGGGCCAGATCGGCGTTGGCTTGCCAGAGCGTGCGGGAAAGCGACATTGCAACGGTTCCTTTATCAAACGGCTGTGGTGTCGATATTATACTGTTTCCCGATAGGTTTTATCTTTTTCAGATCAAAAACCACACTGTTCGTCATACCCGCGAAAGCGGGTATCCAGTTTTTCAGCGGCTGCCTGGATTCCCGCATTCGCGGGAATGACGAAAACCTATTCAGAATTGGTATTCCGTTACTATCGTTGCCAAGGAGAACGCCGATGGCCCCCCGCGTCAGGAAAACCGGAACCCCGCCGTCCGAACCATCCCCACCCGTCGCCGATTACCGGTTCGACGCGGCCCGCAAGAACATTCCGCCGGCGGGATTGGCGGCGCAGGGCAAGCTGGCCGAGCCGAGGCGCATCCGCTACGACTACGATCCGCACCGGCCGCCGCTGTTGCGCTTCGATGCCAGCGGGGCGGCGGATCGCGTGCCGGAGTTGCTGGAAGCGGCGCGGCAACGAGCGTTGACCGAGGAGGAGGCACGGCTGTTGGCGGAGGCGCTGCGGTATCGGCAGCCGTGGCTGGAATGGGCGGGCAAGCGGGAGCAGCGGTCTTTCGAGGTGGAGCCGGTGGCGCTGCACATTCACGAGCGCATCGCCGCCCAGGCCATCGTCAAGGTCGCGGCCCGGCAGGACGTGCAGCGCGACTTGTTCGCCGATCCGCAGTTGAGTTATCGGGAAGCCGTCCAGTTTTATCAGCACGACATCGATTGGGCGAATCGGATGATTCTGGGCGATTCCCTGCAAGTGATGGCGTCGCTGGCCCGGCGGGAGGACGTGGCCGGCCGGGTGCAGATGATCTACGTCGATCCGCCTTACGGAATCAAATTCGCCTCGAATTTTCAGCCGGAAGTCGGCAAGCGGGACGTGAAGGATAAGGAATCCGACCTGACCCGCGAGCCGGAAATGGTGAAGGCGTACCGCGATACCTGGACGCTGGGCGTGCATTCCTATCTGGCTTATCTGCGCGACCGGCTGACGGTGGCCAAGGAGTTGCTGGCCGATTCCGGCTCCATCTTCGTGCAGATTTCCGATGAGAATTTGCATCGGGTGCGATGCGTGATGGACGAGGTGTTTGGGGCGGGGAATTTTGTTTCTTTGATTACGTTTAGTAAGACTGCTGGGGCGACAGTGGTTTTGCTGCCCTCAACGGCGGACTACATTATCTGGTACGCCAAAGACAAATCCAAAATTCGTTACCAGCGATTATTTTCAGAGAAACAGATTGGCCGCGATAACTCATCCAAGTATGATTCTTTGGAGATGCTAAATGGTTTGCGTATGGCTTTAAGCCAAGCAGGCGAGTCGTGTACCGAAGGAGAAATCTACCGGGTAGATAACATTACAAGTCAAAGTGTGGGTCGCGAAAAAGGTGAAGGTGCCGCATCTTGGTTTCCTGTCAACATTAATGGTGCAGAATTCCTTCCAACGATGAAAACTCGTTGGAAAACAAATGAACAGGGAATGAATCGACTGCTTGGCGCAGAGCGAGTACAAGTTACGGGTAATACGATAGGTTACCGACGCTATTTGAGTGATTTTCCTGCAAGTGCGACAACGAATGTTTGGGATGATATAGGTGGAATTCAAAGCCGTGCCGACCCAAAGGTTTACGTCGTTCAAACTGCAACCGAAGCGATCAAACGCTGCCTCCTGATGACCACCGATCCCGGCGATCTGGTGCTCGATCCGACCTGCGGCTCCGGCACCACCGCCTACGTCGCCGAGCAGTGGGGCCGGCGCTGGATCACCTGCGACACGTCACGCGTGGCGGTGACGCTCGCGAAGCAGCGCCTCATGAC
>CALGOO010000046.1 GCA_937960715.1 uncultured Candidatus Competibacteraceae bacterium | reverse complement strand
CCCATGTTCCACCAGCGAAAGCCTTCCTCGTACATCAGCAGCACCACGCTGAGCGTGCGGTTGGCCGGGCCGCCCTGGGTCATCACATACGGTTCGGCGAACACCTGGAAATAACCGATCATGGTCATCAGCGCCACGAACAGGAAGGTCGGCCCCAGCAGTGGCAGGGTGATATGGCGGAACCGCCGCCAGGCATTGGCCCCATCGATCCGCGCCGCCTCGTAAAGTTGCGGGGGGATGTTTTGCAAGCCGGCGATGAAGATGATCATGTTGAAGCCGAAATTCTTCCACACCGCCATCAGGATGATCGCCGGCATCGCCCAGTCCGGATCGCCCAGCCAATCGATGGGATCGATGCCCAACAGACTCAGGCCGTAATTCAGTAGTCCATGACGTGGATGGTAGAGATAGCGCCATACCACCGCCACCGCCACCAGGGTGGTGACCACCGGCAGGAAGAACGCGGCGCGGAAGAAGCCCGAAAAACGGGTCAGGCGGGCGTTCACCAGCAGCGCCGCGCCGAGCGATATCGCCACCGACAACGGTCCGCCCGCCAGCACGAAGTAAAAGGTGTTGCCGAGCGCGGTCCAGAACAACGGGCTTTGCAGCAGTTGCAGGTAGTTGGCGAAACCGACGAAGCGCAGCCGGTTCAAATCGCCCAGCGCGTAGAGGTCGAAATCGGTGAAGCTCAGCAGCAGCGCCGCCAGCACCGGCAGGAAGAAAAACACCGCGATCAGCACCAAGGCCGGGGCAAGAAAGATTCCGGCGCTCAGGGCGGCGCGGCGTTCGCGGCCGGTCACGGCCGCAACCCCTGGCTCAGCAGCCAGCGCCGTTTTTCCAGAATTCGGTCCACATCCCGATCCAGGGCCGCCAGCGCCTCGTCCGCGCTGACTTGCCGGCGAATGGCCCGCTCGGCGTGATAGGCCAGTTGGTTGGCGATGCGTTCCCATTCGGGAATCGCGGGCGTTGCCCGGACCTGTTGTAACTGGCGCCGGAACGCCTCGGCGTAACGGTTGCCGGCCAGGGCCGGATCGGCCCAGGCCGACTGGCGGGCCGGTAGATCGCCGGTCAGTTGATAAAACCGGGCCTGCTGTTCCGGCTCGGCCAGAAATTCCAGCAGTTTCCAAGCCGCTTCCCGGCGCGGCGAGGTTCGGCTGAGCGCCAGGCTGGCGCCGCCAGCCAGCGATCGGCCAGGCTCGGCGTCAAAACCGGGAAGCGGTGCGGTGTTCCAGTGGGGCTGCGTTGCCATCGGCAATCGTCGTCCAAACTCGCCGATGTTCCACGGTCCGCTGACGTAAACCGCGAACGCGCCGTTGGCGAATTCCTGGTAAAGATTGGCTACTTGGTGATTGCCCACCGACGGAGCCAGTTTCCGCTCGAACAGACTGAGATAAAAGTCGAACGCCTCGCGGAAACGCGGCTCCTGGAAATTGCCGTATTGATCATGGTCGCGCAGCAGCGTTGCCCCGCGTTGCAGGGCCAGGATCACCGGTAATTGCCATTCATTGATCGGGAGCAAAATGGCGTGGCGTTCCGGACCCGCCCGCGCCTTGAGCTGGCTCATGGCTCGCACCCACTCCTCCCAGGTCGTGGGCAATTCGGCGAAACCGGCGGCGGCCAGCAAGTCGGTACGGTAGAAGAACAGCCGAGTATCTACGTACCACGGCAGGGCGTAGGTTCGACCGTCCAGTCGGTTGGTGGCGAGGATGCCGGGAAAGTAATCGGCCAGCGCGTCCGCTGGCCAGGCTTGCAACCGCGCATCCAGCGGTTCGACGGCGCGCAAGGCGACGAATTCGGGAATCCAGGTATTGCCGAGCTGGAACAAATCCGGCATGGCGTTGCCGGCATAGGCGGTCAACAGCTTCTCGTGGGCCGCGCTCCAGGGAATTTGTTGCACTCGCACCCGCAGGCCGGGGTGGCGGCGTTCGAATTCCGGCAACAGCGCCTTGACCTGCTCGCCTTCCTGTCCCATCGCCCAAAACTCGACCACGACGGTCTGGTTGGCGGGGGAACCGCAGTTGGAAAATCCCAGGATCAACAGGGTGGCGAGCAACAGGCGAATGGGCGGTGACATGCAAGGTAGTGTAATCGCAATCGTGGCGGTTAGGGTCAGCGCCTTGAAATCGCCCTTCAGTGCTCCCATATGATCAAGTTGGATTCCCCAACCATTCCGTTAGTCCACGAGGTGCGTCATGCCGATTTACGAGTACCGTTGTCAGTCCTGCGACCATGAACTGGAAGCATTGCAGAAGCTGAGCGACCCCGAACTCAGCGACTGCCCGAGTTGTGGTCAGCCGAAATTGAAGAAACTGATTTCAGCGGTGGGATTCCGGCTCAAGGGCAGTGGCTGGTACGAAACCGATTTCAAGAGCGGGGGCAGGAAAAACGTCGTCGAGACCGACGGCGCTCCAGCCAAGGAGAGCCAATCCACTCCCGCTTGCGATGGGGCCGGTGGGTGTGGAGCCTGCGCCACGCCGGCGGCAGCCACGTAAACAGGTAGGGGAAGCCCCTCGTCCATAAACGGAAGAGGGGCGGGAGCGAGAGAAGCTTTTCAACGAGTTAGCCCGCCGCCGCAGTGGGGAGACCGATCCATCGGCCGAGAACCGCAACCACGGAAACTGTATGAAACACCTCTAAAATCAGGTTTTACCCCTCCCTCAAATTCAGGGTTTCCCTGATGTCTTCGCTCAGTTTTTCTACATAAGATATTTACATCGCGCCCCGACTCGTAAGTTGGATGGGCGCGTTGCAATGCCGGGGTCGCGATCCAGGTGGATGGCTTGAAGCCACGCAATAGACCGTAAACCTCCCTCATTGATTTAGACCCTGGAAGCAAAGGTCTTTTCAGAGACTGAGGTGCTGTCTAAAAAACGCCTCTCAAGCCCTCGCGGGGCCAGCGAATACCATCATGGCTGATCCCGTGCGCGGCGTGCTCCGCGAAGGAGTCGAAAAACTGGGGATTTTGGTCTATACTCACAAAATTGTAACAATCGCTTGGGCGTTCGTGCGCCGTCCCCACATTCCGTTCCAAGCTGTTCTTGAGGGGTTTTCGATACAATTGATTGATTTTATAAATAAATAAAAAAAGAATCCACCAGCCTGTGGAGAAATAAAATGAGCGATGGGAAGACTTTCGCGGTCGCCGTCATTGGAATTCCCGAGAATGAACGAAATGTTCTAAGGAACATCTTCAAGCTTTCGTTGTATCGCGCTTGCACCTATACGCTGGTTTCGGTCGACGAGCCGGGCCAAATTCTGATGGTGGACGCAGACGATCCCAGCGCCCTGGCGGAATGGCGCGCCTTGCGCGGCGGCGATGGCGCGAGCCCATCCTCACCGCCCAAATCGCCGATTCCAGCCGTGTTGGTTACCAAGGAGGCACCCGCGAACAGCACAGCCTATTACATTCGTCGGCCCTTCATCGCCACCCGCGTGCTCGGCGTGCTGGATCAAGTCGCGGCTCAGGCGCCCAGCGCCGTTCCAGAGCGGGTTATCGGTGGATCGGCGCCTGCGCCAGCCCCAGTCGAAGAGCCGCCCGCGCCAACGGCCCTGGTGGTGGATGACAGCAGCACGATCAGAAAACAGATGGAACTGGAATTGAAGTTGCTCGGTGTGCGGGTTGATGCGGTCGAATCCGGCGAACAGGCGTTCGAGGCTCTGGCCCAGAAAAATTATGACCTGATTTTCCTGGATGTGGTATTGCCTGGCGCCGATGGTTATCAAATCTGTAAGACGATCAAGAAGGACAAGGTCAGGAGAAAAATACCCGTCATCATGTTGACCAGCAAATCATCGCCCTTCGACCGGGTCAAGGGGGCCCTGGCCGGGTGTGACACCTATCTGACCAAACCCGCCAAGCAATCCGTATTCCAAAAAACCGTCAAGAAGTATTTAAAACTACCGTAGCCCGCCACTAGGCGGATTTTCAAGCGCATGCGCCCAGTTTGAGTTATGAGCGGTGTGATTTTCAAGAGGAGACGTCCATGCCCCTGCGAAAGATACTCGTAGTCGATGATTCCCCCACGGAGTTGGCCAACATCAAGAGCATCGTGACCGAAGCCGGCTGTGTCGTGATTACCGCGACCAATGGCAAGGAGGCGGTTGAGAAAGCCAAGGCGGAAAAACCCGAGCTGATCTTCATGGATATCATCATGCCGGACATGGATGGTTACGCCGCCTGCCGGTTGCTGAGCAATGAAGCCGCCACCAAGGACATTCCCGTCGTATTCGTCACCAGCAAGAAACAGAAGGCGGATCGTCTCTGGGCGCAGATGCAGGGTGGGAAGGCGTTCGTCACCAAGCCCTACTCGCCCGACGCCATCATCGATCAATTGAAGGCGTTTTCGTAAAACCGCCCATGGCTTTCAACGACCATGAATGACAAGACCGCGAGGATTTCCCGGCGCTGGCTCAACCCCAGCGCGGCGTTGAGCCGCTTCAAACCGCCAAGCAGCGTGTCGACCGGCGTCGCCTCGGTCGAACACCAGCGTGCGCGGTACGGTTTCCGGGTCGGTGGCCTTAGCTTGCTGGTCGGCCAGGACACGGTCAGCGAGGTTTTGGAGCAGACGTCGATCTATCCGCTGCCCAATACGCCGCCCTGGATGTTGGGGCTGATCAATCTGCGTGGTAATTTGGCGCCGGTGTTCGATGTGAAGCGGTTTCTGGATCTGGAAGACAGCTCCGTCGATCAGGAAAAACGCCGGCTACTGGTTTTTGATCAGGGTGACAAGGCAGTCGGGATCTTGATCGATGGGTTGCCCCGATTGGCGGCTATCGGTCACGCCATCTCCCGGCTGCCACCTTTGCCAGCCCCATTGCGAACCCATGTCGCCAATGCCTATGCGCAGGATGACGTTGTATGGCTGGAATTCGATCACCAGGGTTTTTTCCGGGCGCTGGGCGGACGTATGGCTGGCGTGGATTGATCGCCCTTTGTATCCGCCGTGCCCAAGGACCGAATGATTACTTCCTCTCCTTAAGTGAATTGGGCAAAGATCTTTGTAAGGAGAGCCAAGCGGCTACAAAAAGAGCCATAACGCCAACAAGGCTAATATGGTTTAAGAGACAACCCCAAAGGAGATACCGCGTATGCGCGCACGACATGATTCCAATGACGCCACCGGAAGAGCGGCGGGTTGGCGATGGGCCAAGAACAAAATGGCGCTGGGGCTGCTGCTGGGGTTGTGCGTGGTCGCTCCCTGGAGTTGGGCCCAGGAGGCGGGCGTTACCGACAAAATCATTCGCATCGGAGCCACCATCCCCCTGTCGGGAGATTACAAGGTATACGGTCTCCTGCAAAAACAGGCGATCGAGGCGGCGCTGGCTGGCCAGACGGTGCAGAAACGCTCCATCGAACTGGTTGTCATCAATGATTTCTATGATCCGGTCAAAACCGTCGATGCCGCCAAGAAATTGATTGGGCAGGGTATTTTTGCGATGGTGCATAGTTTTGGCTCGCCCACCACCCGAGCCGTGCTACCGGTGCTGGCCGAAAACAAGGTGCCGGCGTTCGGGTTCTACACCGGCGCGGCCTTCACGGGGCCGGGCGATGTGCTGAATTTCCGCGCCAGTTACGTCAAGGAAGTGGAGGCCGTGATCGACGCGGCGCTGGCGGCGGGTCTCAAACCGACCGAGGTGTGCGTCTACGCTCAAAACGACGCCTATGGAATGGCGGGTGTCCAAGGGCTCCGCGTAGCCTTGGCCAAGCACCCTGGCGCCGAGCCGATCGTCGCCAGGGTGGACCATGTCCTGAGCTTGACGGGGGACAACCCCGAGCGCAATGGCATCGGACCGGTCGGCGTTTATCAGCGGGACACCACCAGCGCGCGCGAAGGTTATCAGTCGCTGAAGAAGTGGGAGGCCGACAGCGGCAGTCGTTGCCGGCTGGTGGTGATCATGGCGGTTTACGATCCGGCGGTCGCCCTCATGGCGTATGCCCGCTACAAGGGCGAAACCTGGGTTTTCAGCGTACCCTCGCCGGCGGTGGGCAGCCAACTGCAACAACTGCTGAGGGAGCAGAAAATCACGGACAAGGTGATCGCTACCCAGATCGTGCCTCCTCCCAACTCGTCGCTGCCGGTGGTGGTGGACGCGCGCAAGGCGCTGGGCAACGACTTGAACTATGTATCGCTCGAAAGCTATATCGTCGGCAAGCTGTTCGTGACGATCATGCAGGCGATCGAGGGGCCGTTGACCCGGGAGAATTTCCTGAAGGCCGCGCGCCGCCAGCCCTACGACATCGGCGGCGTCAAGGTGGATTTCACTACCGACAACCAGGGTTCCGATTTCGTGCTGATCACCGTGCTGCGCGACGGTCAGTTCGTCATCGTCACCCCACAGGAACTGGCGGGACTGTTCAAGTAACGGTTCCAACCGGACAGGCGAAGCAGGGAACAGCGTCGGACACAGGAGCCGTCACTGAAATAGCCGGGGATCCGTGAACCGGTCAAGCGAGGCGGGATTCAATCACCGAAAGAGGTAAAAGCCGTCATGGGCGGTCAAAAAATCAACGCGCGGTTAACTATTACGATTATCGTGCAACTTGTGGTTCTGGTGGCGATCGGGCTGACCGCCTATTTAGGCATGAACCGTGTCGGCGGCGCTGTCGTCCAGGTCGGTCAATCCGTGACCGAGCAAGCCAGCCTGAGCCGGCTGGGCGAAATTCTTCGCGCCGATGTGCTGGCCGTGGTCAACAACGTGGCGCGCGGCACCGCCACCTGGGAGCGGAGCAACACCGCCCTGCCGGCGGCCAAGACGAGCTTCCAGAACAGTTGGCGGGCGTATCTCGACTCCCTGCATGCGGACGAGCGGACGCAGTGGGAAACCGCCTTCAAGGCACCCATGAGCAGCGTCAACGACGCCTTCGCCGAGCTGGAAAAACTGTTGGCCGCGCGGGATCGCAGCCAGTTGAATCTGTTCATCGGCAACGATCTCGATGTGCTGATCAATCCTTTTTTCAAAACGCTGCAGGCAAGCACGGCGCAAGCCGAGGAACGTGCCGTGCAGGACGCGAAAGCCGCGAAGAACACCACCAACGTCTTCACGATCGCGATCGCGGTAATGGTCTTGCTGGGTTTCGTGATTACCTTCGGTCTGGGCACCACCACCTATCGGGCCATCGTGAATCCGCTCAACCAGATCATGGCGACCGTGAGGCAAATTGGCGAAGGCAACTACGAGTCGCGCACCAACCTGACCGGCGGCGACGAACTGTCGGAGCTGGGCCAGGCGTTCGACCAGGTGCTGGGTGAGCGGGTGAGCACGCTGGTGCAGGCGGAGCAGGAAAACGAGCAACTCAACGACTCGATCATCAATCTGCTGCAAGCGGTGTCTCAGTTGAGCCAGAGAGACCTGACCGTCAAGGTGCCGGTCACCGAGGACGTTACCGGTCCGGTGGCCGACGCGCTGAATCTGCTGACCGCCGAGACCGCCGTCGTGTTGCGGGGCGTGACCCAAATCTCCGAACAGGTGGCGGCCGCCTCCGACACGGTGAAGACGCAGTCCGATACCGTAATCGCCGTGGCCGAAAACGAACGCCAGGCGGTGGAGCAAACTTCCGCCGATCTGACCGCCGCGGCCGAGACCATGCGGCAGATCGCCGAGCTGGCGCAAACCTGCAACGCCGCCGCCGAAACCGCCATCAAGACCACCCAAACGGCGTTGCAGACGGTGACCAGCACGGTGAGCGGCATCAACAGCACCCGCGACACCATCCGCGAGACGGAAAAGCGCATCAAGCGTCTGGGCGAGCGATCCCAGGAAATCAGCGGCGTGGTGAACCTGATCAACACCATCGCCGAACGCACCCACATCCTGGCGCTGAACGCCAGCATGCACGCGGCCTCGGCCGGCGAGGCGGGCCGCGGTTTCGCCGTGGTGGCGGGCGAAGTGCAGCGCCTGGCCGAGAACGCCCGCGAGGCGACTTCGCAAATCGCTACCCTGGTCAGCAACATCCAGATCGAAACGGCGGACACGGTGAACGCCATGAACGCCGCCATCAGCCAGGTTGTCGATGGCAGCCGGCTGGCGGAGCAGGCCGGCGACCAGATGAAGCGGACCCAGGAAACCACCGCCGAGTTGGTGGCCGCCGTGCAACAGATCGCCTCCCGTTCTCAAACGCAGGCGCATGTTAGCAACGAGTTGTTGGGCCGCGCCCGGCAGATTCAGGAAAGCACCCGCCAGACCAGCCAACAGTTGCGGGAGCAAACGGTTCAGACCACCAATCTGGTGGAATACGCCAAGGGTTTGCTGGATTCGGTGCGCGTGTTCCGGTTGCCGGCATAAGTTAAGACGCGCCCGTCGCCATGGCCGCCATCACAGGGTTACTGCCGCCCGCGAGAGGGGTTTAGCCGCCATGCTCATATCGGAAGAACAGGTTGCGGCACTGGAAGCACAGGTCGCCGAACTGCTCGGCCTTTTGGAGTTGCTTGATGAGGACGGGATCACCGAGGGCATCCGCCAATACGCCGAACAGGTAGGGCGCGTCGGGCAAACGGCCGATAACGCCGGCTTCCCAGGATTGCAAGAAGTTTGCCGCTTGTTCCAGGACCATCTGGCGGGTTTGGGCGTCGATGGCCACGGTTTGAACGATGCCGAGCGGGAACGGTTGGAGGAATGGCCGATCCTGGTCATCGGCCATCTTGGCGACCCAACCGATCCGACAGCCAGCGAACCGTTGATCGAGCATTTGTCCAACCCGGTTTGGAGCGCCCCGCTGGCGGCGGAAAAAGCCCGGGCCTTGCGCGCCTTGCTGGCCGGCGAAACGCTGGCGGCCGAGCCGGCGCCGCTGATGGCGACGACGGTTGAGAAGCTGGCCGACGGCGTCGCGGTGGAAGCACTGGAAGAGACCTTATCCAGCCTGGCGGCGGAGCCCGCCCCGTCAACACCGGCGACGCAGCCAGCAATGGTCGAGACGATGGAGCCTTTACGGGCCGAACCCAAATCCATCGAATCGTTCATCGTTGGGGTTTCCACCGACGCCAGTGTTGCCGAACGGTTGACTGAAATCCAGGCGACGACGACGGCTACCGAAGCTGAAATCGAGACTGAAGTTGAGGCGGAGGTCGCGGCCGAAGTCGAGGCTAAAGACGAAGCGGGGGTTGCGGCCGACGCCGACGCCGAAACCGACGCCGAAACCGACGCCGACGCCGACGCCGAAACCGGGGTTGAAGCCAGGGCTGAAACTGAGGCTGAAGTTGAATCCGAAGCGGTTGCGGGGATGGAGCCCGCCGCGTTACCGGGATGGGCGGAAACCGAAGCGGCGGCCGAGGCGGAGGCGCTGGAACCCGCAGCGGCGGCCGAGGCGGAGGCGCTGGAGCCCGAAGCGGCGGCCGAGGCGGAGGAGTGGATGTCGGGCGGGGAGGACGGGGACGAGGACGAAGGATTTACCCAGACAGTCGGACTTGGTGAAGCCCGCCAGGAGTTGCTGGATATCCTCAGCGCGGAAATTGCTCAAATCGTCGAAACTTCCGATGAGATTCTGACTTTCGTCACAGCCACCGACAGCGCGCCCGCTGTCCGGCGCGAGGCTTTATCCGATTATGCCGAACGCCTGGAGCGACTGGGAGATGCTTCGGCCTCCATTGGCTTGATCGGGTTGCAACAGGTTTGCGTCGGGTTGCAAGCTAATTTGAACCAACTGGCTGCCCAGGACAGCCCGCTCGTCGCGGAACAGCGGTGGGTGGTCGAAACCTGGCCCGTCCTGGCGCTCGGCTATCTGCAAGCGCTGGACGATCGCGAGGTTTGCACGGCTCTGGTGCGCCATCTTCAGGATACTCACTGGCCGCAACCGCTGGCGGTTCTGGAGGCGGCTCCGCTCATCGACCTGCTGGTCGCACCGAAACTGGTGGCCGAGGAAGCCGAAGCGGAAGCCCGACCCCGGGAAGCCCGGCCCGAGGATATATCGCTGGCGCTGCCAGCCGATGTCAATCAGGAATTGCTGGACGGCCTGCTGCAGGAATTGCCTCACCAGGCCGCCGAGTTTTCCGCCGCCATCCAGCGTCTGGCCGCTGGTGATGGTCAAGTCAACGACGTGGATGTGGCGCGGCGCATCGCTCATACCCTGAAAGGCGCCGGCAATACCGTCGGGGTGCGTGGCATCGCCACGCTGACCCACCATGTCGAGGACATTCTACAGGCGCTCGCCAAGCATGGCGCGCTGCCCAACCGACCGCTGGCCGAAACCCTGTTGAACGCGGCCGACTGTCTGGAAGCCATGAGCGAGGCGCTGCTGGGCATCAGCGCGCCGCCGGCGCAAGCCCCCGCCGTGCTGCAAGAGGTGCTGGACTGGGCCAACCGAATCGATCGGACGGGGATACCGACCGACGACGAAGCGCCGCTGCCGATGGTAGCCCGACCGGAACCGGCCAAACCGGCCGAACCGGCCGAACCGGCGCCGCAACCCACGGCCGCGGCCCCCGAAGCGACCCTGCGCATTCCCGCCCATCTGGTCGATGATGTGTTGCGACTGGTGGGCGAGAGCATCATTCTCACCGGCCAGGTTCAGGAGCGGATTCGCAAGACCGTCGCGCAAACCCGGGCGGTGATGGCGCAAAACCGCCTGTTCCAGCAACTGACCGCCGAGCTGGAGCAACTGGTCGACATCCGCAATGTGTCGTCGCCACTGTCCAGGTCCATCCAGCGCGGCGATTTCGATCCGCTGGAGCTGGAGCAGTACAACGAACTCAACACCGTCACCCATCGCCTGGTCGAGTCGGCTACCGACACTCGCGAGCTGGGCCGCGCCATCGAGGAGAATCTGGCGGCGCTCGACACCTTGCTGGTGGATCAAGGTCGCCTGCATCGGGACAACCAGGAGGCGGTGTTGCGCACCCGCATGGTGCCGATCCAGACGGTGACGCCGCGTTTGCACCGCGGCGTGCGGCAGACCTGCCGGCTGGTGGACAAGGAAGCGGAATTGACGGTGCGCGGCGCCGGCACGCTGATGGACAGCAACATCCTGAACGACATGGTCGATCCGTTGATGCACATGCTGCGCAACGCCGTGGACCACGGCATCGAATCCCCACCCCAGCGCAAGCGGTTGGGTAAGCCGTCGGTCGGGCGGATCGAACTCAGCTTTGGGCGCGAGGGCAACAACATCGTCGTCCGTTGTCAGGACGACGGCGCTGGGTTGGACCTGGCGGCGATTCGCCAGACGGCGATCGCGCGCGGTCTGCTCGCCGCCGACCAACCGCTGTCGGACGATGAATTGGTCCGGTTGATCCTGTTGCCGGGCTTTTCCACCCGCGACGAAGCGACTCAAACCTCGGGGCGCGGCATCGGCATGGACATGGTCTACAGCCGGTTGTTGGCCATGAAGGGCTCGCTGCGCATCCAGACCCAAGCTGGCCAGGGTTGTCTGATGGAGCTGCGGTTGCCGGTAACCCTGATCTCCACCCATGCCTTGCTGGTGCGCCTGCGCGATCAGGTGGTGGCCCTGTCCGACCGTGGCATCGAGCAGATTCTTTATTCCGGCGTCGGCGCGACTCAAAAACTGGGCAAGCTCACCACCTATCAGATGGGCGACGACATCTACGAGCTGACTTCCCTGGACAACTTGCTCAACCTGCCGCCGGATCACCGCGCGCGGAGCCGAGCCGTGCCGTCGGTGCTTCTGGTGCGAGAGGATACCGGCGCGATTCGCGCCGTGCTGGCGCAGGAAATCATCGACAGCCGCGATCTGGTGGTCAAGAACCTGGGCCAGTACATTCCCAGACTCAACGGCATCGTGGGCGCCACCATCCTGGGCGATGGCAGCGTGGTCCCGGTGCTGGATTTGCCGGAACTTCTGCGCGCCCCAACCGCCGCCCAACCCGCGTTGGCCGCCGCCGGCGCGGCGGCGCCCGCCGCAACCGCGGCTCACCGTCCCTTCGTGCTGGCGGTGGACGACTCGCTGAGCGCCCGTCGTTCGCTGGCGCAGTTCGCGCAGGATGCCGGCTTCGAGGTGCGCACCGCACGCGATGGCCTGGAAGCGATCGAAATCATCAACGGCAAGCGTCCGGACCTGGTGCTGGCCGATCTGGAAATGCCGCGCATGAACGGTCTGGAACTGACCGCGCACCTGCGGGCCAATCAGGCCACCCACGAATTGCCCATCATCATGATCACCTCGCGCTCCACCGAGAAGCATCGGCGCGAGGCTGAAACGACTGGAGTCAATGTTTACCTGACCAAGCCGTTCCTGGAAGACGAACTGCTCGGGCACATCCACCATCTGTTGCGGCGCGCATGAACGGACCCACGCAAGCAACGGCCCTGGCCGATCTTCAGGCGATCCGGGCGTTCGCCGTCCTGACCCTGGACGGGCGCAAATGGCTCCTGCCGCAAGCGGAAATCCAGGCGCTGGAGTCGCTGCTGGACATCGACCATGAAGTGCGAATTCCGCGCAGCATCGGAGCGGTGGCGTTCGCGGGCGAGTGGTGGCCGGTGTACTGTCTGTCCGGCGAACTGCGGCTCCTATCGGAGCCGCCGGACAGTCGCCGGGCCTGCCCGTTGCTGGACAACGGCGCCGACCGCTTCGGTCTGGTCTGTGACCAGGTGGAAGCATTGACGGCGGCGCCCCGTCTGCTGGCCCCGCCGGCCTGCATGGCCCCGCCGAATTCTCCGATTCGGGCGCTGGCCCTGCTGGGCGACGAGTTGGGTTGCGTGACCACCACCGAGCATCTGGCGGCCTTGATCGCCGCCGCCCTGGAGAACGCCGATGGCTGAAAGCGCCGCCTGGGTGTTGGCCTTGGATCATCAACTGCGCGCCGCCGTGGGCGAGCGCGAACTGGTGTACCTGATCGAGGCGCCGATCCTGCTGGATGTTCCGCGCAGCCCACCCTATTGCCGGCAAGTATTGGTCTGGAACGACACCGTGTTGCCGGCGATGGATTTGGCGGCCTGGTTACGAGGGCAGTCGACGCAACGCCAGGAGCCGTTGGCCGGGGTATTCGGCTACCAGTCGCGGCCAGGAGCGGACCCCGAGTATGGCGCGTTGTTGCTCTCCGCCATCCCAACGCGGACCCGCGTCGACGACGACCAGGTCTGCGCCCTACCCAAGCAACCCCGCTACTGGCAAACCCTGGCGATTTCCTGTTTCCAACAAGGCGACCAGCCGATTCCCATTTTGGATTTGCCGCATATTTTCAGCGGCGGCTTGCTGTAAAACCTTTGACCGATTAACCAGCCCTATTAAGGTCGCTAGGCCCTCTTTGCGACCCTTGCTTTCGCAGATGCGTTTATCAGTTTAGCCGTCGATACATGAGGATGTCCTCGAAATTGGGTTTTCTCCATTGGCGGTTTTTTAGGATCCCGTGGATGTTTCTTATAATTCTTCAAATCAACATGGGTGGCAATGTTGAGTAGCATATTCCCTAATTCCACCAAACTCGCTTCGGCAAACATCACCCACTCGACAGGCGGAATGGCAATTAACATTCCCCCGGTATTGGTGGCAATCTCTTGGGCCATATAGTATTCAGAGACCGTTTCATTAATGGCCTGATTGCGATGCGTAGCCCGCAACGCCGCCATCACAATCGCGTAAATATTGAACGCGACCAAGGCAAGACAAAAGCCAAATGAACGACCACCGCCTGGAAGGCGGTGGTTTCGGGGGACGGCTCAAGCCGGCG
>CALGOO010000045.1 GCA_937960715.1 uncultured Candidatus Competibacteraceae bacterium | reverse complement strand
GGCGCCAAATGGGGAAGCAACGATCCTGATTGGGATGGCAAGGAATAATAGTTTACCGTAAGGATTCGGTAACTTTGTTTCGAGGAGCGCAAGTGACTATCGAGAATGTGGGGAAGAAACGGTCCATGCCCCCCGTCACCGTCGTCAGCTTGACCGAACCGGGCCGGGCGCTGGCGGAGCGGTTGCGGTCGTTGATGCCGGACGCCGAATTGCTGCACCGGCCGCAGCCTTTCCAGGACGCGATTCGTCACCGCTTCCTCTCGGGTCGCCGGTTGGTACTGCTGTGCGCGGTCGGTATCGCGGTGCGGAGTCTGGCGCCGGTCTTGCGCGACAAATATCAGGATCCGGCGGTGCTGGTCCTCGACGAACACGGCCGATTCGTGGTGCCGATCCTATCGGGCCACGAAGGCGGCGCCAACGAATGGGCGCGGCAAGTCGCCGATTTCCTGGGTGCGCAGGCGGTCATCACCGGCGCGCAACGCTATACCCACCCCCTGCTGGCGGCTGGCTTCGGCTGCAATCGCGGTTGCCCACTGGAATCATTGCTGGTCCTGCTTGACCGGACCTTGGCTGAACACGGCTTGCGGCGCGATGACTTGCGGGCGCTAGCCAGCATCGAACTCAAGCGGGACGAACCGGGATTGCACCAGTTGGCCGAGACCCTGAATCTGCCGATTCACTTCTATCCCGCCGTCGTGCTGCGGGAGTACGACGACCGCCTCAGCCGCAAGTCCGAAATCGTGTTTCGGGAAACCGGTTGCCATGGCGTGGCGGAAGCGGCGGCGCTGGCTTGCGCCGAACGCTTGGTCGCGCATGATTTTCGGGCGGAACTGATCATCCCCAAGCGGAAAAACACCGACGCCACCCTGGCAGTGGCGCGGATTTACGGTAATCGCGAGGACTGAGCCGTCATGGATGATCCACGGAGCGCTCCACGAAGCGACCGATGCGTTCGAGCGCTTCCCGGGCCTCTGGCAGAACCGGTTCGAAAAGCTGCCAGACATGCGGCATGTCCGGCCAGGTTTCCAGTTCCGCGCTGGACCCGGCGGCGCGGGCCTTGTTGACGTAGCGGCGGGCGTCGCCCAGCATCATCTCCGCTTCGCTGGCCTGCACCAGCACCGGCGGCAGTCCGGACAGATCGCCGAAGACCGGGGAAATCAACGGATTCGGTGGAACTATCCGGTTCCAGAGCCAGGTGATCAGCAGCAGCAGGGTTTTGGGAAGGTACAGGAAGCGCCCCAGACCGGGACCCAGAAACACATCGGTTTGGCGATGGCTCTTGCAGGTGGGGCTGGACAGCGTCATATCGACGATCGGCGACAGCGCCATGGCGCCCCGCGCGGCGCGCAACCCCGCGTCGCGTGCCCAGGCGATGAGCATGAGTACCAGGTTGCCCCCCGCCGAGTCGCCGGCCACGAACAACTCACGGACCGGTCCCGGTCCATCGGGACCGTGATCCAGAATCCAGCGATAGCCGGCCTGACAATCGGCGATCATGTCCCGGCGCGAATGCTCGGGCATCAGCCGGTAGTCCAGCGCCAGCACCGCCGCGCCCGCGACCCGCGCCAGACGGGTGGTGATCATGCGATGGCCGCTGGGACATCCACTGATGAACGCGCCGCCGTGCAGGTACAGGACCCGGCGATTCGGATCGGAGTGGGGCGCCAGCACCCACTCGCCCGGCACGCCGCCGGCGTCGGTTTCCTCGATGCGGTAGTCCGCCGCGCCCACCAGCGACGGGTCCAGGAAGCCCCCCGCCATCACGCGCCGGATCGCCGCCAGCCGCTGCTTCATGGGGGTGGAACGAATCTCGGCCAAGGCTTGCTCCAACAGCAGTACGACTTCCTGGCAGTCGCCGCTGGCGGCGTCTCGCCCGCCTGGGCGGATTTCCACCGGCTGGTCGTAAGCCCGCAGGCTCGGACCCTTCAGAAAACGATGGATGAGTAACCAAGCTACCGCCACAAGTAGCAGCAGCGTCACCAAGGTCCAATCCGACATGAATTTTCTCCTCAAGATCGTTCAGGGCCAGGGGCGCGTCGTGTGCCCGTGATGTAGCGGACCCCGGCCCTGGCCCAGACCGGGCGCGGTCCGAATCGCTTCCCGCACGTAGGCCAGCGCCCGCCGGACCGCCGCGGTCAACGGTAACCCTTGCGCCAGCCCGACGGCGATGGCCGAGGCCAGGGTGCAGCCGGCACCGTGCGTATCGCGGCTGTCGACGCGCGGCGCGGTGAATGCTTCCGCGCCTTCCGGCCAGATCAGCCAGTCGGTGACGGTCTCGCCGGGCAGATGCCCACCCTTGACCAGCACCGCCGCCGGCCCGAGTTCGAGCAATCGACGGCCCACCGCCGCCAGGTCGTCGGGCTCCCGGATCGGCAACCCGCTCAGCGCCTCCGCCTCGCGAACATTGGGCGTGATCAGGGCGGCGCGGGGCAACAGGCGCTGGATTAGCGTTTCGCGCGCTGCTGGATCGAGCAGCGCGTCGCCGCCCTTGGCGTACATCACCGGATCGACCACCACCGGAATGCCGGTGGCCACGCGGTCGAGCGTTTCGACCACGGCGTCGATGACGGCGGCGTGGTGCAACATGCCGGTCTTGACGCAGTCGGCACCCAGATCGTCCAGCACCACTTCCATCTGTTGGGCGATGAAGGCCGGCTCCACCCCGACGATGCCGAAGACGCCCTGGGTGTTTTGCGCGGTCAGCGCGGTGATCGCCGTCGCCGCGTAGCCGCCCAGCGCCGTCACCGTCTTCAGATCGGCCTGAATTCCCGCGCCGCCGCCGGAATCCGAACCCGCCACGATCAGTACCCGCCCGTTCGTTGCCATGCGTTCTCCTGGATTTGGAGTTTCAAGCCATTACGCCAATTGCGCGGCGCGGTAAAAGCAGGTAGCGTACCGCGATTTCACGGAACGTGGTGATTATAACCATGCGGATCGAATCCCCCCTGTGCCTGTACACCGGCGTGGTGCCACCCGAGTGGATCGATAACAACGGCCACATGAACGTCGCCTATTACGTGCTGGCGTTCGATCATGCCACCGACGCCTTCATGGAGTGTCTGGGCATGGGGCGGGAATATCAGGACCGCCAGCGCTGCTCCACCTTCGTGGTGGAAACTCATGTCAATTATCAGCGCGAGTTGATGGCCGGCGATCCCATGCGCATCACCACCCAGTTGCTCGGCTTCGACAGCAAGCGGATTCACTATTTTCATCGGCTGTATCACGCCGAGCGAGGCTTTCTGTCCGCCACCACCGAGTTGATGGTGATCCATGTGGATTTGACCGAGCGCCACAGCGCGCCGATGCCCGTGTCGGCCATGGACCGGCTGAGCGCGCTGATGGCGGCGCACATCCAACTGTCGCGTCCGCCCCAATCGGGCCGGGTGATGGGGGTGCGCGCCAAATCACCGACCATCCAGCCCGAAACGCCGGTGTTACGCTGGCTGTCGCGGTGAATGGCGCGGAGCCCGTGGGGGCTCATTTTCGCCAACGCGCCCTGCTGGCGCTGGTTCGCTTCGACGGCTGGCCGCGGATCGCCGTGGCGTTCGTCAATGCGATCCTGGTGATCGTGCTGGCGCGCGCGCTCGCCGGTTTGACCCTGGCGATACTGACGGGGCCTTCCCTGCCGCCTGCCCGGTCCCCGGCGTTGGCGGAGTATTCGCCGGGCGCCGATGCTCCCGCGTCCCCGCGCCAGACCGAGGACGCCGTCATCGGCGCCTGGCATTTGTTCGGCCAGGCCGAGGCTGGCCGGCCGGTGGAAACGCCGCCGGTCCCGCTGCCGGCCACCCCGCTCAAGCTGCGGCTGGTCGGAATCTTTTTCATGGAGCAGGGGAGCGACCGAGCGTTGGCCCTGATCGCCGAGGACAATGGGCTGGAGCGTGGTTACCGGCCTGGCGAGCCGTTGCCTGGCGGCGCCCGCTTGCACCGCATCCAGCGCGATCATGTGGTGATTTCCCGCAACGGCCGGGAAGAGGCGCTCAAACTGCCGAAGTTGGGCGATGGGTTGCCGGAGACCGCGCCGATGCCGGCGCCGCCGAGCGCTCCCGAACCGACGATGGAGCCGATGGCCGAACCGGCGGCTTCCGGAGAGGCGCGGGTGATCGACGCCAGTGCGGTGCTGGAACGCTTGCGCGGCGACAGGATGACTCAACCACGGGCGCTGGAGGATATCGCGTTCGCCAGTCCCTACCTGCAAGATGGTCAGTTCGTCGGGTTTCGCCTGCGGGAGGGGCGGGACCCAAGGTTGTTGGGGCAGCTTGGTCTCAGCGGCGGCGACGTGGTCACCGAAATCAACGGTAGCCGCCTGAGCAGTCCCATCCAGGGTTTGACCCTCCTGCGGGAAGTGTTGGGCGCGGATCGAGTCAGTGTGCGAGTATTGCGCGGCGGCGTCGAGATTCCCCTGACCTTTTCCCTGGGCGGCCGGCCGTCGCGATGAGCTTCTCGACATGCCGCCGCGGCGCCAGGCCCACCCTTTTCGATCATGATGATTCTCTCCAAGTGGTTCGATAGACGGCCCGTTAAGCTATCCACGCGCGCCGCGCGCCGGGTCCTGGGCGCGTTGCTGTTGAGCTTGACGCTGATCCCGTCGGCGTTGGCGGCGCCGGTGACGCTCAACCTCAAGGAGGTTGAGATCAACGCCCTGGTGGAAAGCATGTCGGCGTTGACCGGCAAGAACTTCATCGTCGATCCGCGGGTCAAGGGCCGGGTGACGGTCATTTCCGCCAAGCCGATGGACGAAAGGGAGCTTTACGAAGTTTTCCTGTCGGTGCTGGCGGTGCATGGCTTCGCCGCCATTCCCAGCGGCAAGGCGATCAAGATCGTGCCGACGGCCGGGGCCAAGCAGGAAAATATTCCCACCGTGGACCAACGCAGCGGCGCCGAACCGGATCAGATCGTCACCCGGGTCATTCAGGTGCAGAACGTTTCCGCCGCGCAGATCGTGCCGATCCTCCGTCCCCTGATTCCGCCGCAGGGTCATCTGGCCGCCTATACCCCCACCAATGTCCTGATCATTTCCGACGCGGCGGCCAACGTCGAGCGCATCGCCAGCATCATTGCCCGGGTCGATCTGGCCAGCAACGAGGAAGTCGAGATTGTGCCGCTGCGTCACGCTTCGGCCATCGAGATCACACGGGTGCTGACCACTCTGGAGCAGGGACGAGTCAAGGCCGATCCAACCGCCGCGGCCGGCACGCCGCCGCGCATGGTGGCGGACGAGCGCACCAACAGCATCTTGTTGAGCGGCGACAAGGCGTCGCGGCTGCGGTTGCGGGCGCTGATCACCCATCTGGACACGCCGGTGGATAGCGGCGGTAATACCCAGGTGGTCTATCTGCGCTACGCCAAGGCCAAGAATCTAATGACGGTGTTGCAGGGGGTCAGCAAGAGCCTGAGCAACGAAGCCGCGCGCAACGTCCCCATGTCCGGTCAGGCCATCAACGCGCCACCAGGCGGTGGGAGCGGTAGTAGCGGCGGCGGTCTGGTCGATATCCAGGCCGACGACGCGACCAATGCCCTGGTGATCACGGCGCCGCCGGATCTGATTCGCTCCCTGCGCTCGGTGATCGCGCAATTGGACGTGCGCCGCGCCCAGGTGCTGGTGGAAGCGGTCATCGCCGAGATTTCCGCCGAGAAAACCGCCGAGTTGGGGGTGCAATGGGTGGTGAGTAGCAACAATGCGATCGGCTTCACCAACTTCGACGCCGGTACTTCCAGCCTGGCCAATATCATCGGCCTGGCGGCGCAGGCTAACGAGGACGATTTATCGGCGCTCTCGGCGGCAAGAATACCGCAAGGTCTACAGCTTGGCGTGGGGAGTGTCGCCGGTGGCGTCGGCGCCATCATCAGCGCCCTGGCTAAGGACGCCGACGCCAACGTGCTGTCCACCCCGACCCTTGTGACGCTGGACAACGAGGAGGCATCGATCATCGTCGGCCAGGACGTGCCGTTCGTGACCGGTTCCTACACCACCTCGACCGGCAGTGGAAGCAGCACGACGTCGCAGATCGGCAATCCGTTCCAGACCATCAATCGCGAGAAGGTGGGCATCAAGCTCAAGGTCAAGCCGCAAATCAATGAAGGGAACGCCGTCAAGCTGGAAATCAGTCAGGAAGTTTCCAACGTAGTGCCGTCGGCTAACGCCGCCACTCAGGGACCGACCCTGAATACCCGCGAGATCAAGACCAACGTGCTGGTGGAGGATGGGCAGATTCTGGTGCTGGGTGGACTGATCGACGACAAGATCGACGAAAGCGCGCAGAAAGTGCCGCTGCTGGGCGACATTCCGTTGCTGGGCAATCTGTTCCGCTATCGCAGCACCAGCAAGCTCAGGCGCAATCTGATGGTGTTCCTGCACCCGGTCATCCTGCGAGAACCGGGACAGGGCACCTTGCATACCAGCGACAAGTACAGCTATATCCGCGAGCAACAGTTGGCGGCGCGAACCAAGGAAGTTTCGCTGCTGCCGGATGTGCGGACGCCGGTGTTGAAGGAACCGGCGGAGGTGAGGGCGCAGGGCACGATTCTCGACACGCAGCCTCCAGCCGCGCCGGTGCCGACGCCGGCGGCCAGCGCGCCGCCAAAGGGGGCGGAGCCGGTGGAATTCGGCTTCGGCAACAAATGAATGACGAGTCCGCGCCGGTCGGGGCGGGCGAGGCCGAGACAGCGCCGGCTCGCCGCCTGCCGTATGCTTTCGCCAAGCGTCATGGCGTGTTGGTGCTGGGGGAAACGGCGGAGGGTATCGACATTGCCTGCCGGCCCGATGTCAGCGCGCGCAGCCTGTTGGAGTTGCGCCGCTCTCTGGGCGCGCCGTTGCGGCCCGCGCTGGCGCCGGCCGAGCGGTTCGAATATTTATTGCAAAACCACTACGAAGGCGAAAGCAACGGCGCGGCGCGAATGATGGAAGACCTGGGTGAGGAAATGGATCTCAATCAGGTTGCCCTGGCCCTGCCCGAGCCGGAGGATTTGCTGGAAAGCGCCGACGATGCGCCGATCATCCGGCTGATCAACGCCCTGTTGACTGAGGCGATCAAGGAAAACGCCTCGGATATTCACATCGAATCGTTCGAAAATCGCCTGCTGGTGCGGTTCCGGGTGGACGGCGTGCTGCGCGAGGCCCTGCAACCGCCGCGCGCGCTAGGGCCGCTGCTGGCGTCCCGCGTCAAGGTGATGGCCCATCTCGACATCGCCGAAAAGCGTCTGCCGCAGGACGGGCGGATTTCGCTTAAAGTTGCGGGACGGCCGGTGGACGTGCGGGTTTCGACCCTGCCGACCGGGCACGGCGAGCGGGTGGTGCTGCGCCTGCTGGACAAACGCGAGGGTCGGCTAGATTTGCGGCATCTGGGCATGGAGCCGAGCGACGAGACGCGATTGCTGAAGCTGATCCATCGTCCCCACGGCATCCTGCTGGTCACCGGCCCGACGGGTTCGGGCAAGACCACGACGCTGTACGCGGCGCTCACTCAACTCAACGACCGCAAGCGCAACATCATGACCGTCGAGGATCCGATTGAGTACTATCTCGACGGGATCAGCCAGACCCAGGTCAACACCAAGGTGGAGATGACCTTCGCCCGTGGCCTGCGCGCTATTTTGCGCCAGGACCCGGACGTGGTGATGGTCGGCGAAATCCGCGATCTGGAAACCGCCGAAATCGCGGTGCAGGCGTCGCTGACCGGCCATCTGGTGCTCTCGACCCTGCACACCAACAGCGCGGTCGGCGCCATGACCCGACTGCGCGACATGGGCGTGGAACCCTTCCTGCTGTCGTCGTCGCTGGTTGGGGTGCTGGCCCAGCGCCTGGTGCGCAAGCTCTGTCCGCATTGCAAACAGCCGCATTGCGCCACGCCGAGCGACTGCGCGGCGCTGAACGTGGATGCGGCCGCGCCGCCGACGCTCCACCTGCCCATGGGTTGCGCGCGCTGCAACCAGTCCGGCTATCGGGGCCGCACCGGCATTTTCGAGTTGGTGACGGTGGACGAGACGATGCAGAGCCTGATTCACGAGGGTCGGGGCGAACAGGAACTGGAGCGTCACGCCCGCTTGTCCAGTCCCAGCATCCGCGATGATGGCCGCCGCCGAGTGCTGGCCGGCGACACCGCGCTGGCCGAGTTGGTGCGGGTGACGCGGGAGGATTGATGCCCGCTTTTCAATACGCCGCCCTCGACGCCAAGGGCCGTCAGCGCAAGGGATTGATCGAGGCCGACACGCCGCGCCTGGCCCGACAAGCCTTGCGCGAGCGTGGATTGAACCCGCTCGGGGTCGAGGAAATCGCTAGCCAGGAACAGCGGCGCGGGCGCCAGTGGTGGCGCGGGCGGGTGCGGATCAGCGCGACCGACCTGGCGTTGGTCACCCGGCAACTGGCGACCCTGGCAGGGTCCGGGTTGCCGCTGGAGGAAGCCTTGGGCGCGGTGGCCCGTCAGGCGGATCGGGCGCGGTTGGGCGGTTTGTTGCTGGCGGTGCGGACCCGGGTGCTGGAAGGGCATACCCTGGCGACCGCGCTGGGCGATTTTCCCCAGGCGTTTCCCGAGCTGTATCGAGCCACGGTCGCCGCCGGCGAGCAGTCCGGCCATCTGGACATCGTGTTCGAGCGGTTGGCCGACTACACCGAGGCCCGCCAGCAGATGCGCCAGAAGGTCGGACTGGCGCTGTTCTATCCATTGTTGCTGACCGGCGTCGCCATCCTGATCGTCGCCGGCCTGCTGACCTACGTGGTGCCGCAGGTGGTGCAGGTGTTCGGCAGTCTCCATCAGCAATTGCCGGCCCTGACTCGGGGCCTGATCGCCCTGAGCGATTTCCTGCGCCAGTATGGCTGGGTGGTGTTGGTGGTGCTGGCGGGAGGCGTCATCGCCTGGCTCCGCGCCCTGCGCCGGATCGGGTTCAAGCGACGGGTACATCAGGTGTTGCTGCAATTGCCCCTGATCGGGCGGCTGGCGCGAGGGATCAATACCGCCCGCTTCGCCCGTACCTTCAGCATTCTGATGGCTAGCGGCGTGCCGGTGCTGGAAGCCTTGCGGATTTCCGCCCAAGTGATCGGCAATCTGCCGATGCGGGAGGCGGTGGAGCAGGCGGCGGCACGGGTCAAGGAAGGCGCCAGCCTGCAAAAGGCCATTGGGGCCAGCGGCTATTTTCCGCCGATGACGGTGCAGCTCATCGCCAGTGGCGAGGCCAGCGGGCGGTTGGAAAACATGCTGGAGCGGGCGGCGGCGCAGCAGGAACGGGAGACCGAGACCCTGATCGCCGCGCTGCTGGGGGTTTTCGAGCCGCTGTTGATCCTGGTGATGGGCGGGGTGGTGCTGGTGATCGTGCTGGCGATTCTGTTGCCGATTTTCGATCTCAATCAACTGGTGCGCTGAGCCGCCACGCGCAGGGCGATATCGTCCAGGGTGTAGGCGCGGGCGAAGCCGCCGACGAAACGGGCGCGGACCGGCGTCAGGCGCAACAGCAGGAAATCGCCGAACTCGAAGCGCGGCGTCGAAGCGGGCAGCACTTGTTGATAGTGTTGCGCCATCTCTCGATAACTCGTACTCTCTTTGGGAACGATTGTCACTCTGCCATGAATCATAACCCGCGCCAGTGTTTGTGGATCCTCGCCGTCCCGTTCCGATTCGCTGATCGCCAGGCCGGCGCGCGGGTCGGCCAGCAGATTGCGGGTGTGCGACGCCAGGGTGCTAAGATGCAGCAGAAAGCCGCTGAAGTCGGCTTGCGGAACGTAGGCGACCCAGGACGCCTCCGGTCCATCGGGTCCCTCGGTTGCCAGCGCCGCCCAATGCCGGCTGCGGATGAGGTCCGCCATCAATCGCTGTTCTTGAAGGTTCATCAGTCCTGGTTCTTGAAGCAGGGTGGATTCAAAAAAACGGGCTCAATATGGATTCCAGTCAGTTCACTACATGATGGGTGGAGTGTTGAAGACCCTGGCTCGGTTTGGCGAGGAAAGGCGGTAAGCTCGCGCTAGTCCTGGGGGACCATAGCGTTATGCTGGTAAGTTAAGGGATCTGTGAGAAGGCATCAGGGTCGCCTGGACTAGCGCCAAGCCGCTGTCGATATCCGGATAGGCCAAGGTGTAGGCGGGGATTATGCTCACCCAGTGGGCCAGGGCCTCAAGCTTGGCCTGAGTGAGGTCGCGGAGGACCGCCTCGGCGGTGAGAATGCCCTGCAACGCCTGCTCGGGGGTCACGGGGGTAGCTTGGGGCCTGGTACCGGGCTGGTAGCGGGTCAAAAGCAGCCACGCCGGGGTTACCGACCGCGCGGGGACGGGGGTGTGCGGGGGTAGAAAGCGGACCATCTGGCCGTAACGCTGGATTACTGGGGCTTGGTCCAAGTCCGGCCGGTGTGCTGCTAGCACCGGCCAACTCCCCGACTTGAGGCAGAGCGGTAAGCCCAGCCCAAGCAGCTTGCCGTCCGGAGTTACCGGCACCACGTCATCGCTGAGTAGACCGTAGCCTGCAATGTCCAACGCTGCGGCCAGGGTGGTTTTGCCGGAACCGCCGGGGGCGATTAGCAGCAGTCCGCGCTCGTTGAGCGTGACCAAGCCGGCGCCGTGCAAGACGATCAGTCGTTCGGCCGGGCGGCAGCCCAGTTCGACCAAGGCGCGCAGAGTCGCCACCAAGGCCTCGTCAGGGACACTGCCCGCCGCCAGGGTGACCTCGTCAAGGTCTAGCCACCAGGCTCGGGAGGTACCGTACAGGTGCAGGCGATGGTCGACCGAGCCAGCTACCGCCGGCTGGCCCCACGATGGCGTGAGCCAGTGGCTGAAGGTCCGCGCGAAGGCTGGATCATCACAGCCGAGGCTGACCGCCCGGTCGGCTACGTGGACGCGCCAGGCTCTGGTGGGCGCCGGCGACGGGCGCGGCGGAGGTAGTGCTGGAATTGTGGGATCGCCAAGCCACCATTCCGGCGTCACCGCCCCCGCGTCGAGCAGTCCGGCTTGGCGCCACCCGGCGATCAGACCCTCGACTTGGGCGCGGGCTGTGGTGGTGGCAAGTCCGAACCGCGCCACCAACAGTTCGGCCAGCGCCGCCGCATCCAGCCCCCTGGCATGCAGGTCCCAGAGCACGGTGGCGGGCGGGTCGAGTAGACACAGCCGCCGGTCGCCCGGGTGGGCGAGGAGACGGCTGACGCCGAGGGAGGTTTGCAACATTGGCGGGTGGAGGATTTTCTAGGTTTTTTCGAATTTTTTAATGCGCCTGCCTTGCGGTGTTTGGAGCCCCCCGGGCGGCCCCGGCAATGATTCGGCTGAGGTGCGCTGCGATATCACCAGGGTGAATAAGGTGGGGGCAGTCCATGCGGCTAGGGTGCCGAGCTTGGCGAGCGCGGCGCGGCGTTCGGCCAGATGGGCATTGTCGTCCGCGGAGGCTAGGGGGGCGTCTGGCTTGGGGTGGCCGGTGGAGTCATCTGCGGTATTCATGGATCGGTTCTCGATCAAGGGTTCTGAAAGTGCGGTAAGTTGTATCCCCCAGGTTGGGAGGTGGCCTGGGGGACGATGGACGTTAACGCACCAAATAGTACCAAGCGAAACGACGGACCTTCCCCGTCAGGGTGACGGGGTAGCCTTTGGCGTAGCGGCGATCATTCGGCTCGATCGTTGCTCCGGTATCTCGGTCGATTAGGCGCGAGCGTTTCAATACGTCTGGATTGCCTTCCCAACTCAGGATGACTTGGGAACCGACCGGTTCGGCCCGCAATTCAAAATTCCAGCCGCTGGGCTTTAAGCCGGATGCTGGACGGAAGTCGCTGGCGTAGTCGCCCTTCCGGTCACCCCATTCGGGATGGGGAAAGACCAGGGTTAGGTAGGGGGTGGCGAACGGGGCCATGGCAACCAGATCGGCGGGGTCGTAGTCCTCCTTCGCGGTGAGTAATTGCCCCAGCACGGAATTATGAGTTTTCCAGCCGGTGGTGGGGTTGTCGACCTTGAGCAGGACATACCATTCGCGCTCCTCACGGCGCATCTGGGCGCGCGCCTCCTGCCCGGCCTCCTGCGGAGAGAGTCCCCGCTGTTCATACTCGATGACCAAGTCCTCGAAGGTTGGGTCCATGACAGCCTGGCCCGGTCTGGGGGACGGGCGGCCGGTTTCGTCAGTGTCGCGCCGAGGGGGGGTTAGGTCATCCTGAGCTGCGGCCGCCGAGGGAATCAGCCAGTCCAACCAGGCCAGGGACCAGGGCTGGCCGGTGGCGGCGACGGGTTCGTCCATGGCCGCCGGTTTGACCTGACCGTGTGTGGTGATCTCGGCCGGGATGAGCAGTTCAACGGTCAGTTCTGCTGCGCCACTCAGAACATTGACCCAGAAGGATTTGAAGTATTTCAGGTTGCCAGGGTTGGGCACAGACGTGTCGGACCAAGTGTCGTAGCCGGTATTGGTGTCGTTCCAGATCCAGATTTGGTTGGAGAGGACCGGTGGAGTGGCGTTGCCGCTGGTCGCCA
The DNA here is from genome assembly GCA_937960715.1 of uncultured Candidatus Competibacteraceae bacterium. GTDB lineage: Bacteria > Pseudomonadota > Gammaproteobacteria > Competibacterales > Competibacteraceae > Contendibacter. The sequence goes on along the minus strand of CALGOO010000045.1, from coordinate 3,226 downwards.
CACCCGCCGCCTGGCTAGGGGTGTAGACGCCGACGAGTGATGCACCGTTCTTTACCCGCACCCGCACCTTGGCCCAGTCAACAGCGTAGGGAAACGGATTGCCCACCAGGTTGTAGCGGTTATCGCCGCCGACGGTGCTGACCGGGACCGCGACGCAGCCGTTGGCCGAGGCGCAGCCATCACTAGTGGTCACCGGGGCAGGGGTCGTGGTCCCGGCCACGGCTAGCCGATTGTTGACTGGGGCCGACAGGCTCTTGATCCAGTAGCCGGCGCCCGTCGCGAGGGTGCCGTTGATGAGCAGCTTTTCATAGGAGGAAGGGGTCGTATTGACGATGCGCCGATACATCGCCCAACCAGAACTGGGGACGTCGTAAAGGAGATCGTCCAAGTTGGCGGTGGGGCTGTTGCCGAACACGTTGGCCACCGACGCCGGGCTGGCGTCGGGTACGCAGGGCAGTGACAGCATCTGCCACAGACCGGCGGTGAGGGGAATACTGGCGCCACAGACCGTATTGACTGCCTTATCCAGATTGATCCGCGGCTTGGTGATGGCAACCTTGCCGTCGGTGATGAGGTCACCCTGCTCGGTCAGGTACTGCTTGACCTTGGCGGGCGTGAGGAAGGAGCCGGTCTTGGCCTTGGCCGCGCTTTGCAGCACGGCGGCGGCGCCGGCCGCGTAGGGGCAGGCGGCGGAGGTGCCACCGAAGGTGTTGATGTAATCCCCGGTGCTGTAACCACCGCTACCCACGATGTCCGTCGTATAAGCATTGTGCGAAGGGGCAAACAGGGTCAGGAAGGAGGCCGAATTCGAGTATACCGTGACCTTGTCGGCCGCGGTGCTTTCAAAAACGGCGTTGTAGTTTGTGGGGCAGGCTGGGTGTGACTGCTGGTTGAGTGCGCAGGAACTCACCGAGACACAAAAACCCACGATACTGATATTGGCATCGTAGACCGCCCCGACCGAGTTGACATGGGAAATGCAGGCTGGCCAGCCCATGCCATTACAGTAGCCGTCGTTGCCGGAGGAGACAAAGATGGTGATACCGGCGGCCACGGCATTGGCTGCGGCGGTGGTCATCGCCGGGACATCACTGTCGCAGGTGCTCGTATTGTAACCACCGCCGAAGCTGGTGCTGATGATCATGATCGGGTTGGCCGGGGCATCGTTCTGGTGCGTGATCGCCCACTCCCAGCCAGCCATCATGATCGAGGAATTCGAGGAGCCGCTGGTCCCGGTCGAGATCTTGATGGCATAGAGTTTGGCAGCCGGGGCGACACCGCCGATATAGTCGCCGGTGGTGCCCAAGTCGCCGGCAGCGATTCCCGCACAAGCGGTACCGTGGGCATTACCGTTGGGACGGGGGTCCGCATCGTTGTCGCCAAAATCGTAGCCGCCGATTACCTTGGAGTTGAAGATGAGTGAGCCGCCGTTGCCAAGCCTGGGGTGGGAGGTGTCGATGCCGGTATCGCAAATCGCGATGCTCAGGCCGCTGCCGGTGTAGGTCCCTCTCGGTATGCTGGCCTTCATCAACGGGATGCCCTGCCCGAGGTGTGCTTGGAGCACCCCGTCCTGTTCGACCCGGATAACCTCTGGGTTCGCGAGGATTTGCTCCAAGGCGGCGGGCGTTGCCTGAGCGGCGAATCCAAACTGGTAGGAAAATCGATGGGTGATGGCCAGCCCAGGACCAGCGAGTTGCCGAATGACCTGGTCGACCTTAGCCTCGACCGTGCTCCTCAACTGGGCGCGGATGCCCTGATCGCTCAAATCGTAGAAGACCGGTGCGCCCGGCTGATTAAGACCGTCCGGGATCACGGCAGCCTGCTGCGATTGTGCGGCCAGGGCGGCGGCGGCGGTCGTCGGACGTAGGGTGACAATCACCGCTGTGGCCGGCTTACCTTGTTGCAGGGGCTCCAGGATGGCCGGTGCGTTCAGGAGTTTGGCGTTGCCGGCTAAGCTGGCTATCAGTGAAGCATCGCCCTGGGTTGCCGCCGATCCTTGGGTTTCTTGCGCAGCCGCTGTCAGGGGCCGCGCGCCAAGCGGGACAGTTTGTGCCTGGGTGAAGCCTGGCAGCAGAGCCTGGAGGCAGAAAAACAGGCAACCGATGACCGTCATTGCCTGGGACAGGAACCGGTGCCCTGCGTGGTTCATCATAACCCCCTGAATGCGCTGGCTGAATGGAGATATCAATAACTGGGCCGGATCATAGGATAATTCCTAGAAAGCTAAGGGAATTATAATCGGCCGTCAAGCAATAGTGCGGATAGTTTCTAGAGAATTACGGTCAGCGGGGAGCGGCAATGGGTCAACTTCGGGTGGGGTGAAGTGGTGACTGGCGCTGAAGCCGAGGGCTGACTGCTCAAGTTCGACGTTTTGTACGATAACTTAATTATTTGATAAATATGATTTTAATTCAGGAACTGGCTATGCCGGTGGGAAAACCAAACGCACCGCTAGGTTACGGCGTCGCCGCCCAGTCCACCGCGTTTTGGTCCAGTCCCCGCCGCTGCGGCTCCCACAGCGGCGACAAGTCCCGCAATCGGTTCACCGCCGCGCCAACCGCTTCAACGGTGTAGTCGATCTCTTCAACCGTGGTGAAGCGGCCCAGGCTGAAGCGGATCGCGCCGCGCGCCTGGAAAGCGTCGCGGCCTATCGCCCGCAGTACGTGCGACGGTTCATGGCTAGCGGAAGTGCAGGCGGAGCCGGTGGCGACCGCGATCTCCGGTAGTGCCGTCAGCAACGCCTCGGCGGCGATGCCGACGAAGCTGACGTTGAGAATGCCGGCCACGTTGTGTTCGGGATGGCCGTTCAACTCGACATTGTCCAACGTCGCCAATCCTTGCCACAGCCGGTCGCGCAGTGTCCGAATCCGATTCTGCTCGGGGGCCATGTTCTCATGGGCAATGCGGCAGGCTTCGCCCATCGCCGCGATTTGGTGGGTGGGCAGGGTGCCGGCGCGCAAGCCGCGCTCCTGGCCGCCGCCGTACAGCAGCGGTTCTAGCCGCACCCGATGTGGCCGCTGGCGGACATAGAGCGCGCCGACGCCCTTGGGGCCATACAGCTTGTGCGCGCTCAAACTCAGCAAATCCACCGGCAGCGTTCGCAGGTCAAGCGGCAGCTTGCCGGCGCCCTGGGCGGCGTCCACATGCAGCAGGACTCCGCGCGAGCGGGTGAGCGTGCCGATGGCGGCCAAATCCTGAACCACGCCAGTTTCGTTGTTGACGTGCA
>CALGOO010000044.1 GCA_937960715.1 uncultured Candidatus Competibacteraceae bacterium | reverse complement strand
ATTAATGACCAACCATGCCGGAAAATGCCCACTAATCGCCACCGGCGCCCTTGGCGGCGGGGTGAGCCTGGCACGGTGGGAAACGTGGCGGTCGGGATCGCGGCTTCGGCCTCGCCACCGACCGACAGCAGCCACCAGGTGGCCATGGCGATGGCTAACCACAGCCGTTCGGCCCGGTCGGGATCGGTCATGCGGGTGTATTGCCACTGCCAGCCCCCCCGCTTGATTTTTTTGAAGCCCTGCTCGATCCAGGCGCGTAAGCCGTACCCACAGGCCTCGGCCGCGTGGGGTGGCAGGTCGGTCAAGATTAACCACGGGTCGGCATGTCCCGCCTCCCAGCGCGCTAATAAGGTACACGGCAGGCGGGTTTTCGGGTGGGTAAAGGCGGTCCCCCGACCGGCCCAGCACCGGCCGACGGCGGGGACAAAGTAACGCAAGGAGCGCCAGTGATACCAGCCTTCCGGGCGAAAGGAGCCGCCCAGATTGACGCGCGGCAGGGGATGCCAGCCGAGGTGGGTGATCGCCTCGAACAACCACTTGGCATATAAACCGCGGTCGGCGAGGACGATCACGGTCCAGGTCGCCGGCACGCGCCCGCGCAAGGCGTTCAACAGCCCCTCCCACTCCGGTTTCCAGGGATGTTTCACGCCAGCTCGCAGGAGCTTCCACAGGATCGGCACCGCACATCCCCGGTACACCACACTGATCGTCAAAATGACGAACCGCGCGCCCAGCGTCGTCGCATCCAGGGCCACCGCCAACCGCGTGCTGACCCAGCCTTCCAAGACCCCGTTCAACCAGGGACCCCAGCACGTGGCGACGTCCAGTTGCCGCCGATGGGCGCCGGCTTTCGCCGACGCTTCTCGGTAGGTGTCGCGCAGGCGCTCCCGAACCGTATTGCAGGGCTGACCGCCTTGGGCGGACCACCAGTCGGTGATCGCGGTCAGACTACACGAGCGCACGAGGATCATGCCCAAACTCCACAAGGCCAAGCCCATCACCATCGGCTGACTGAGATGCGGAAAATGCTGGGCAATTTATGTCCGCCATTGATACAATTCCGGTGGGCGAGACATGTCGGTTCCTCCGGTAACCAGGCGAATTTCCTATCGGCTATTTTACCGCAACCTCATGTCTCGCTTACTCTTTTATAACGTCTCCGGAAAAACCTACCCTTGTAAGCGGGTAGGGCGGGGGGCAGTCGTTGAAACTACTACCTTCACCCCCAACCCCTTTCCCGCAAGCGGGCGAGGGGAGTGAACGGTTACATGCGGTTCAACCGCGAGGAATGGTCAGCGGAGGCTACGATCCAAGATGATGACGTTCACACCATTGACGATTCGGCATGGCCTGCTGTTGGATCTGGGCCCGATTGAGGTTTGGGGCTGGACCGAGGAATCTCTGACGCTGCCGCGCGGCACCACCGCTTTCGGCATGGTCACGGCCGGCCAGACCCAACTGCGCGACGCCGAAACCGGCCCTTTCGACTTGAGCGGAGGAATGTTCTTCCTGTTGCCTGACGGCGGGGTAGCGCGCGGTGGCGGTGGTCTGGTGATCACCTTGTCCGGCTATCGGGGTCTGCGTCAGATCGGCGGCCCCCTGGAAACGACCGGCCGCTTGAGCTATATCGACGGGTGTAGCGATACTCTACTGATCTGTCCGCCCCGTTTGGGCGATCCCTGTTTGAACCATCTGCACATTCCACCCGGAACCGACCAAACGCCCCACACCCATCCCTCGGTCCGCATCGGGGTTATCCTGCGAGGAAGCGGCGAGTGCCGCACGCCCGACGGCGTTTATCCGTTGCAGCCCGGCATGGGGTGGTATATTCCGACCGGCTGTTTGCACTCTTTCTTTACTCGGGATGAAGCGCTGGACGTGATCGCCTGGCATCCGGACAGCGATTTCGGGCCGCGTGACGACGATCATCCCATGATCAACCGCACCCAGATTCCCTCCCGATAGCGATTCATCGTCACCCGGTAGCCCGTAAAGTTGGGACCGACTGGGCAGGCAACGGTGCTTCGACCATCTGCTCGTGCCAGAGCAGGAAGGTGATGAGCATCCAGAGCTTCAGACCGTGCCGCAGGCCGGGAACCCCTTCCATTTCGTAATTCAGTAGGCGCTTGACGTAACCGGGATCGAAAAAACCGCAGCGCAAGAGACTCTGGCGGGACAGTAGCTTTTCCCCGTAGCGACGCAGGTCGCCCTGAAACCAGAACCGCACCGGCACCATCATTCCCGATTTCGGCCGGGCGATGATGGCCTCGGGTACCACGTCCCGCACGGCCTTCTTGAGAACGCTTTTTTCCACCGCGCCTTCCAGCTTCATCCCCGGCGGACAGATCATGCTGGTTTCGATGATCCGCCGGGAGAACAGCGGCGGCAGGGCCAGCACACCGTTCGCCGCCGTCATTTTTTCCACCTTGACCAGAATCAGGTTGGCGCCCTTCAGGCGGATGTTCATCGCCATCAGCTTGTTGACGAAATCGCGCGGTTGCTCGGCCCGGAAAAACGGTTCCAGCAGGCCGATCATGGCTTCGTCGCCGCCGGCTTCGCGCAACAACGCCGGGTCCAGCAAGGCGCCGAGGTCCTGATAACAGCGCTGAAAGGCCCGCAGATAATTGCGTTCCAGCCAGCCGGTAGCAGGTTCGCCCGGCAGGGGACCGTACAGCCGAGCCAGCAGCATGGGCAGATTTTTGGGTCCGCCGAAGCAGGGATCGCCACCCTCGCCGTTCAACACCACGTCGGCGACTTGAGCCGCCGCTTGCGCCAGCAGGTAGTTGGGCACGGTCACGGGATCGCCGATCGGGTCGTCCAACCGCCAGATGATTTCCCGCATTTGTTCGAGAAAGCCGGCGGGACGGATTTCCAGCCAGCGATGCTCGGTGCGATAGCGATCCACCATCAATTGCACGAAGTCGTTTTCGCGGGCGTATTCCGGGCCGAAGTGCGCCGAGAACGTCGGAAATGGCGTCCCCGGTTTTTGCTGGGCGGCGACGGCCAGCACGGCGCTGGAGTCGATGCCGCCCGACAGGAATACGGCGGGTGGTTTTTCCGGGCTGACCGCGAGGCATTCGGCCACCGATCGATCGAGCGCGGCGCGCACCAGCGCGGGATATTCCTCGACCGGGCGCGGCGGTTCCGCTTCCAGTCCCTCAAAGCGGAAGTGCCGACGGACCACCGCTCGACCCTGGCGAAAATGCAGGATGGAGCCGGGTTGCAATTCCTCGATGCCCTCGAACATCGTGTTGGCGCCCGGCACGAAGCTGAAGGTCAGATATTCCGGCAGCGCCCCGGCCCGCATCCGGCGCGGCACGGCGGGATCGGCGAACAGGGCCTTGATCTCGCTGGCGAACAGCAACCGTCCCCGCCGCACGGTCCAGTACAGCACTTTCACGCCGGCGGGATCGCGCACCAGATAAACGGAGTCGTTCCGGCCGAGAGCCAGCACGAAAGCTCCCGTCAGGCGTTCGAGCGAAGGCTCGACGACAGTCTCCCGGCATAGACCCGCCAGCAGTCGGTCGGCGACGCTACTCCCGGCATCGCTTGGCCCGGCCAGTCCGCCCGCATCGAACAGGACGCCGCCGTAGCCGAGCAGGTCCTGGCCGTGTTGAGAGAGTTGGGGTTCCCGGTTCCAGGTGGCTATCCCGTGGCCGATTTCCACGGTTTCGCCAGTTGCGGTCGCGCCGCCGCCACGCTCCCAGCCCAGGGGGCAACGGTGGGTCAGCAACGCCGCCATACGCGCCAGCAGATCGTCCGCCGGCGGACCGCAATAACCGAACAGGCAAGACATGGCGCTATCCGGCTCCGGTGGTTTCAGCCATAGTCGATTTCCACGCCCGCTTCGACCGCGTTCGCTATTTCCGGGGTCAGCAACAAAGTGCCGCCGACTACCGCCGCCCCCAACATACCGAGCAGCGGTTTCGGCCCGATATAATCAACGGGAACCCGGCAGCCGGCCCGCAGCATTTTGACTGGATCGGCGCTGAAGGCGCCGTCGCGCCGGGCGTTGTCCGGCGGCAACCAGGGCAGCGATGAACCGCCATCGAGCGCCGCTCGGGAAATACCCAGATCGGTCAATCGCTCGCGGGCGAACGCCCATTTCGGATCGGCCGCCAATTGCGCCGTCAGGCCGAATCCTGACACGGAAGCGTCGTGGAGCACCTGCACCGGTGTATCGGGGTGATTTTGCAAAAATGCCCGACAGGCGGCGAATACTCGTTCCGGATAGCCAGAGCGACTGACCACGGCGGTTTTGTGGCTCAGGTGGAAGCGGTTGCGGATCAGCATGTCCACCAAATCGTCGCGCTCCACCACCAGAATCCGCTCGGGCGCGTATTGTGGATCTTCCATATTATCGACCGCGGCGGTTTGCTGTCGGAACGCGCGACCATCCGCCAGCGTGGCGATCGGGTGGGCCTGATGGTAGCGATCCATCAGTTTGCGGGCCTTGTGGACCGGAAGCCCGCTTCTTCTCCAAAACCCAACCATGAGGAGCATCGAAAAGATCAGAAAGAAAATGAATCCGCCGATGACGGTGCCCAACCCGAAACCGACGATGCACGCGACTACCACGATTGCGGCGCCGCAGCCGATGAGGGCGCCTTTTTTTGCGCGCCAGCTCCGGCAGATCGCCAGCGCGAACTGCGTGGCGGTGAACGCCTGCTGGCCGCCGTCGGATAGCCGCTGGATCATCTTATGGAAAGCAAAATCGCTGATTCCGTCCGCGCTTTTGCGAAAGACAAACTGGTAGCTGCACTTTTTGCACCGAGTCCCTTCCCGGTACTTTTGAGTGTGCTTGCATTCTGGACAACGCATCGGATCGTTCCTCCGTTTGCCGGATTCCCAGCGGCTGGTCTCGAACCGTGACCGAAGCCCGTTTCGGTATAAGTCTGGCACGGCGACATGATTTTTTCGTGATGTTTCACGTGAAACGTCGAACCTGGACTTCATGCGGCCCCTGGCATGGGATGAATCCTCCCCGGTCGCCGGGCTATACTTAGAACACTTCTTTGTTCAAGAACACACTCCGGGGACGGCAGGACCGTCCCCTTCGGATTTTGGAGGCGCTCGTGCGCGATGTTTCGACCTTTCAGGGGCTGATCCTCGCCCTTCAGGACTACTGGGCCCGCCAGGGCTGCGTGTTGCTGCAACCCTACGACATGGAAGTGGGCGCGGGTACCTTCCATCCGGCCACCTTCCTGCGCGCCATCGGCCCCGAACCGTGGAGCGCCGCCTACGTGCAACCGTCCCGCCGTCCCACCGACGGCCGCTACGGCGAGAATCCGAATCGCTTGCAGCACTATTATCAATATCAGGTGGTCATCAAACCCTCGCCACTGGACTTGCAAGACCTTTACCTTGGCTCGCTGAAGGAACTGGGTCTCGATCCCCTGATTCATGACGTGCGCTTCGTCGAGGACAACTGGGAATCGCCGACGCTCGGCGCCTGGGGCCTGGGCTGGGAGGTATGGCTGAACGGCATGGAAATCACCCAGTTCACCTACTTCCAGCAGGTCGGCGGGCTGGACTGCAAGCCGGTCACCGGTGAGATCACCTACGGTCTGGAACGCATCGCCATGTACTTGCAGGGTGTGGAAAGCGTGTTCGACCTGCTGTGGACCGATGGCCCGCTGGGCCGCGTGACCTATGGCGATGTGTTTCACCAGAACGAAGTGGAAATGTCCACCTACAATTTCGAACACGCCGACACGACCGCGCTGTTCGTCGCCTTCGACACCTGTGAAGCCGAAAGCCAGCGGCTGATCGACCTTGGACTGCCTCTGCCGGCCTACGAAATGACTCTGAAAGCTTCTCATACCTTCAATCTACTGGACGCCCGCAAGGCCATCTCCGTCACCGAGCGCCAGCGTTTCATCCTGCGGGTCCGCACTCTGGCCCGGGCCGTGGCGCAGGCTTACCACGACGCCCGCGCCGCTCTGGGATTCCCCATGTGCGCCCGGCAAGCGGCGGCCAGGATGGAGGCGGCCCATGGCTGATCTCGCCCCCCGCGATCTGTTGATCGAAATCGGCACCGAGGAGCTGCCACCCAAGGCCTTGTCCGCGCTGGCGGCGGCGTTCGAGCAAGGTATCCGCGCCGGCCTGGAAAAAGCGGGTTTGGCCAGTGGCGCCATCCAGGGCTTCGCCACCCCGCGCCGGCTGGCGGTACTGATCGAGCAGTTGCCCGCGCGCCAGCCCGACCGTCCGCTCGAGCGGCGCGGCCCGGCGCTGAGCGCCGCCTTTGGCCCGGACGGGAATCCGACCAAGGCCGCCGAGGGGTTCGCCCGGTCCTGCGGCGCCGCCGTCGCCGATCTGCAACGGCGGGAAACCGATAAGGGCGCCTGGCTGGTCCACCTCAGCGTCGAACCCGGCGCCGCGACCGTCGCTCTGATTTCGGGCATCGTCGAAACGACCCTCGCCGGTTTGCCCATCCCCAAGCGGATGCGCTGGGGCGACCGCGACGACGAATTCGTGCGCCCGGTGCAATGGGTCGTCCTGCTGTTCGGCGACGAGGTGATCCCCGCTACCATCATGGGGGTCCAAGCCGGTCGGGAAACTCGCGGTCATCGCTTCCATCGCCCCCAACCGATCCACCTGACTGCTCCCGCCGATTACGCCCGGCAACTGGCCAGCGAAGGTCAAGTCATCGCCGACTTCGCCGCGCGCCGCGCCGCGATTCGCGCCCAGGCCGAGGCGGTCGCCACCGAACTGCGTGGGGTGGCGGTCATCAAGCCGGAGTTGCTGGACGAAGTGACGGCACTGGTGGAATGGCCGGTGGCCCTGGCCGGCAATTTCGAGCGGCGCTTTCTCAACGTGCCCGCCGAAGCGCTGATCAGCACCATGCAGGATAACCAGCGCTACTTTCCGGTGGTGGACGCCCAAGGTCGGCTGTTGCCGCACTTCATCACCATCGCCAACCTGGAGAGCCGCGACCCGGCGCAGGTGCGGGCCGGCAACGAGCGAGTGATCCGACCACGCTTCAGCGACGCCGAATTCTTCTGGAATCAGGATCGCAAGCAACCGCTAGCGGCGCGCATGGAAGGCTTGAAACAGGTGGTGTTCCAGCAACGGCTGGGCACGATGGCCGACAAGAGCGGGCGGGTGGCGGCGCTGGCTCGTTTCATCGCCCGCGGCCATGGCAACGCCGACTGGGCCGACCGGGCAGCGCGACTGGCCAAGTGCGATCTCCTGACCCAGATGGTGCAGGAATTTCCGGAGTTGCAGGGCATCATGGGGCGCTATTACGCCCTGCCTGACCGGGAAGCACCGGAAGTTGCCCAGGCATTGGAGGAGCAATACCTGCCGCGCTTCGCCGGCGACCGGTTGCCGCAAACCACCACTGGCCGCGCTCTGGCGCTGGCCGAACGGCTGGATACCCTGACCGGCATTTTCGCCATCGGCCAGGGGCCATCCGGGACCAAGGATCCTTTCGCGCTGCGCCGCGCCGCCCTGGGCGTGTTGCGCATCCTGATCGAGGGTCAACTGGACCTGGATTTGCTCGACCTGCTGGAACGCGCCGCCGCCGGTTTCGAACCGGCCCTTCGCGCCGACCATGCCATCGAGACCGTGTTCGAGTTCGTGATGGACCGGCTGCGTGGTTATTATCTGGAGCAGGGCGTGCGTCCGGACACGTTCGAAGCGGTGCTCGACTGCCGCCCGACCCGACCGCTCGACTTCGACCGACGAGTACGCGCGGTCGGCGCCTTCCGGGAATTGCCGGAAGCTGCCAGCCTGGCCGCCGCCAACAAACGCATCCGCAACCTGCTCAAGAAGGTCGAAACCGTGCTGCCGTTCGAAGTGCGGCCCGACCTGCTGGTCGAGGAAGCGGAGCAGGCGCTGGCCGGGCGACTGGTGGAGCTGTCCTCCGAGGCCATCCCCCTGATGGAAGCCGGTCTGTATCCCGAGGCTCTGGGCCGACTGGCCCGGTTGCGCGAACCGGTGGACGCCTTTTTCGACCAGGTGCTGGTGATGGCCGAGGACCCGCTGCTGCGCGATAACCGCCTGGCCCTGCTCAACGAACTCGGCAGCCTGTTCTTGCGGGTGGCGGATTTCTCGCGCTTGCAGGATTGAGCGGACGCCGGTTTCACGTGAAACATCACCCATCGCCGACCTTCATGTTTCACGTGAAACCCATCGCTTCCCTTGCGGGTCTCGCGCGGCTTTCGCGGAATGTTTCACGTGAAACCCACCGACCCGGTCCTGTCCGCATGGCGGAATGTGAATAGCCCGATCCCGATGAAATTGATCATTCTGGACCGCGACGGCGTCATCAATGAGGACTCCGACGCCTACATCAAATCCCCGGACGAATGGACGCCGATTCCCGGCAGTCTGGAAGCCATCGCGCGTCTCAATCATGTCGGCTATCGGGTGGTGGTCGCCACCAACCAGTCTGGCGTTGGCCGCGGTTTGTTCGATCTGGAAACCCTCAACCGGATTCACAGGAAAATGCACCGGATGACGCAGGAAGTGGGCGGCCTGATCGACGCGGTATTTTTTTGTCCGGACGTGGACGAGGCCAATCCCTACCGCAAGCCCAATCCTGGCATGTTGCTGGAAATCGGCCGGCGGCTCAAACACAGCCTGAAAGGGGTTCCGGTGGTCGGCGACAGCGTGCGCGACATCCGGGCGGCGCGGGTGGTGAGCGCCTGGCCCCTGCTGGTGCGAACCGGCAAGGGCGCCCACACGCTGGAACGGGAACCGGAAAGCTGCTCCAGCGTTCTGGCGTTCGACAATCTGGCCACGCTCGCCAACTATCTGATCAAGCCGACCGAATGACCATTCCAATCGACCGCCCATCCACTCGATCCACCGCGCCGCTGTCCGTGCTGAATCTGTCACTGCGTTCCCTGCTGTTTTCGGGCGGAATGCTCGCTTCGACGGGGATCGTGGCCTCGCTGATGGTGCTGGGTTGTTTCCTGCCTTTCCGTCAGCGCTATCGGCTCAGTCAGTGTTGGAGCCGTTTCAACCTTTGGTGGCTACGCGCCACTTGCCGGATCGATCATCGCTTGAGCGGCGTCGAACATATTCCCGACCAGACGGTCATCGTCATGGCCAAACATCAGTCCACTTGGGAAACGCTGTTCTTTCACCAGTACTTGCCGCCGCTAACCTGGGTGGTCAAGCGTGAATTGCTGTGGCTGCCCTTTTTTGGGTGGGCGCTGGCGCTGCTGCGGCCAATCGCGATCAACCGCCAATCCGGCGCGTCGGCGGTCAAGCAAGTGATTCGGCAAGGCGTCGACCATTTGCGTCAGGGACAGTGGGTGCTGATCTTTCCCGAGGGTACGCGCGTCGCGCCTGGCGTACGCAAGCGGTACGGGATGGGCGGGGCGGCGCTGGCCGTGCATAGTGGTTACCCGGTTTTACCGGTCGCCCATAACGCCGGCGAATGCTGGCCGCGAGGCGTGTTTCTCAAGCGGCCGGGCGCCATTCGCGTGGCGTTCGGTCCCCTGATCGCCAGCGAGGGTCGCTCGCCGCAAGAGTTGAACCAGCAGGTGGAGGCATGGATCGAGGATGCAATGACACGCCTCGGCGTGGATTCGGCGCCGTAGAGGTTTGGATCGCCGGCCCGGCGCCCGCGACGCACCGCTCATCCCCCAGGAGGCAGGAGGAGACAGCTCATGACGTTCAGCAACCGCGAACACACCGTCAAGCGCTTCGACGTCGAAATTCAGCAACTGGTTAATCTGGTGCTGGAGATGGGACGGGAGGCGGCGCTCCAGGTGAAGCGCGCCGTCGCCGCGTTTCGGGAAGGCGACGCCGACGCGGCCCAGACCGTCATCGCCGGCGATGCGGCGGTCAATCACTGGGACATGGAAATTGATCGAGGCTGCGTACGCCTGCTCAGCCGCCGGCAACCCGTCAGCACCGATTTGCGGCTGGTAATGGCCTTGAACAAGGCGGTCAACGATTTGGAAAGGATTGGTGACGAGGCCAAAGCCATCGCCGAGAAAACCCTGACCATCCACGCTCGCGGTGGTCTTCCGGCGGCGAGACCGCCGACGGCGATGGACCGATTGGCCGGGATCGCCGATCAGCGGATTCAGAGCGCGCTCGATAGCCTGGGCCGGCTTGATGTAAGCCAGGCCTGGACCTTGGTGGGCACCGACGAAGCTGAGGGTGTGTTTCAGGACATCCTGGACGCACTTGGCGCTTGCGTGGTCGACGGCGAACTGACGGTAGCGACGGTCATCGACATGGCGCTGGCGCTCAAGGCGTTGAAACGGGTCACCGACCGCGCCCAAAACTTGGCCGAATACGTGATCTTCGTGGTCGAGGGTCGGGACGTCCGGCACGCGACTTGAAGGCGATGGGAAAGAGAGCCCTGGCGATTTTGTTTCCCCTGCCATGATGCGATTGCCGCCCCCTCCTACCCGGCGCCCAGTTCCCGGTCCAGCTCGGCCAGCCGTTGCGGCGTGCCGATGTCCCGCCAGTCGCCGGCATAGTACTCGCCGCGTACCTGCCCCACCGCCATGGCCCGTCGCAGCAGCGGCCCCAGCGGAAACCGGCCGGGCGCGCAGCCCGCGAACAATTCCGGCCGCAGCACGCTGATCCCGCTGAAGGTCAGCCGCCGCGCGCCGGATTCCTCGACCCGCCCGTCGTCCGTCAGGGCGAAATCACCCCCCGGATGGTGCGCTGGGTTGCCCACCAGCACCAGATGAGCCGACACGTCCGGCGTGGCAAGCAGCCGGGCGAAGGGATAATCGGTCCACACATCGCCGTTGACCACCAGGAAGGGCTCCGGACCGAGCAGCGGCAACGCCTGGAACACCCCGCCGCCGGTCTCCAGCGCGTCCGGCGGCTCCGGGGACCAGGCGATGCGCACTCCCCAATCCCGACCGTCGCCCAACATGGCCGGCAGTTGTGCCCCCAGATGGCCGGTGTTGATCACGATCTCACCAATACCCGCCGCCCGCAGGGCTTTGAGGTGATGGACGATCAGCGGCTGACCAGCGACCGGCAGCAGCGGTTTGGGCGTGTGGTCGGTCAACGGCCGCATTCGCTCGCCGCGCCCGGCGGCCAGAATCATGGCTTTCATGGCCCCGGTCGCCAGCGGTCCACGCCCCGCGCTCGCAGCAGATCGCGCAACCCGGTCAGTTCGGGGTAGCGATCCGCCACCTCCAGCACGTAGCCCAAGGTGCGAGGAATATCGCGCAGATAACCCGGCTTGCCGTCGCGCAGATTCAGGCGGGCGAAGATGCCGATGGCCTTGAGATGGCGCTGTACCCCCATCAGGTCGAACCCACGCAGAAACTCGTCCGCATCGTCCAGCCCGCTCATGCCCAGCGCTCGCAGCCGCGCCCGGTGATCCAGCGCCCAGGATTCGACTTGTGGACGCGGCCAGGCGATGTAGCAATCACGCAGCAGCGACACCAGGTCGTAGGTCACCGCGCCCACCACGGCGTCCTGAAAATCCAGCACGCCGGGATTGTCGGGGTCGGTGACCATCAGGTTGCGGGAATGGTAGTCGCGGTGAACCCAGACGCGCGGCTGTTCCAGCGCGTTGTCGGCCAGCAGGGCGAAAGTGTGATCCAGCGCCTGGTGTTCCTCGTCGCGCAGAGGCAATCCAAGCAGCTTGCCCAGGAACCACTCGCGGAACAGTTCCATCTCCCGGTGCAGCAGCGCCGAATCGTAGGGCGGCAGCAGCGGCGAGCCGGGATCGCCGCCGGCTTGCAACCGGGCCAACGCTTCCAGGGCGTCGCCGTACAGGCCGGGGACGCTGCGTTCGTCGAGTTCGGCCAGATATTGCCGGGAACCGAGATCCGTCAACAGTAGCAGACCTTGGTCGAAGTCGCCGGCCAGCACCTCGGGCGCGTTCAGTCCCAGTCCGCGCAGAGCCTGGGCGATGGCCACGAACGGCCGGCAATCTTCCTTGTCCGGCGGGGCGTCCATGACGATATGGGTCTGGCCAGCGCACCAGACTCGGAAATAACGGCGGAAACTGGCGTCGCTGGACGCCGGAGCGATCCGCTCCAGCCGCGCCGGCAACACGTCGTTCAGCCAATCCCGCAACAATTGCTCGCGCTCGTTCACCAACCTCGCTCCATTCGGTTAAGGCAATCCCGCGCCTTGACGGATACCGCGCGTCTGGATTGCAGCAAAAATCAATCTGTGCGATGTTAGGGCACTTTCATCCATGCGTAAAATCCCGTTCCGTGACGCCGTATTATCGAATGCTTGTGACGGGGGCCGTGCTGACCCTGTCGTCGCTGGCCGGAGTTCAGGCGCAATCCACCGACGCGCTCGATCCCTGGGTCCAGTGCGAAATCGACGAACTGGCTGGGGACATCGTCCCAGTCGACCCTAACCTGCCGCCGCCGAACGAGTTGCCGATCCAGGCGGAAGCCGGACGGCTTGATGCTTCTCCCGCTGAGTCGGTGCTCGAAGGCAACGCCAAGCTGTCCCGTGGCGACCAGCGCCTGCGCGCGGAAAAACTGACTTTGGAACGGCCGACCAACCGCGTTCGGACCGACACGGGCTTCGTCTACGGCGATTCACACCAAGTCCTGCGCGGCAAGCAGGCGGAAGTGGACCTTGACGCCAAAACCGGCCAGTTCAAGGACGCCGACTACTATCTACCCAGGCGCCATGCCCAAGGTCACGCCGAAAATGTGCATGTTCAGGGCCAGCGCCGGAGCCGATTGGAGAACGCGACCTACTCTACCTGCCCACGCGGCAAGGAAATCTGGGAGCTGCGCGCCAGCGAGCTTAACCTGAATGAGGCGACCGGACGCGGCGCGGCCCGCAATATCGTGCTCGCGTTCAGGGACACGCCGGTGTTCTATTTTCCTTATCTGTCGTTTCCCATCAACGACGAGCGTCAGTCGGGTTTTCTGTTTCCGCGCCAAGGCTACGGCAGTCAAACCGGTTTCGACCTGGCCGTTCCCTATTATTGGAACATCGCGCCCAACCGCGACATGACCATCACACCGCGCCTGATGACCGAACGCGGCGTGTTGCTGGGCGTCGAGTACCGGTTCCTTGAACCCTGGCATCAGGGACGACTCGGCTTCGAGTACATCCCGGACGATCGTCGCTACGGGGGCGCGCGGGGCTCGTTCAATGCCACCGACCAGGCCGCGCCACTGCCGAACGTATACACCGATCTACGCTACGAATATGTCTCCGACGACAACTACCTGCGGGACCTGAACAACAACCTGAGTTTCCTGACCCCCAACTACCTGGAACGACATCTCGACGTTCGCTATTACGGGGACTGGTGGCAGGCGCTGGCGCGAGTCGAGGGCTTTCAGATCCTGAACCCCTCGCTGTTTTCCCTCACGGGCAACCCCTACCAACGCCTGCCGCAGTTGCTGTTCGACGGTGCTTGGCCGTCCGGCGCGGGTGAGCTGAATTATCGGTTGTACGGCGAGTTGGTGAATTTCCAGCAATCGGACATGGTGACCGGCCTCCGAATGGATTTATGGCCGACCGTGGGCTGGAACCATGAACCCCCCTGGGGTTATCTCAAGCCGCGCGCCGGGTTTCGCTACACCAGCTATCAGCTTGACAACACGGCTCCAGGCGCCAATGGCGCGCCTTCCCGCGCCGCGCCGGTGCTGAGCCTGGACAGCGGTCTGATCTTCGACCGCCCCTTGCAGGTTGACTGGCTCGGCGTGACCGCGGGCACGCAGACCCTGGAGCCGCGCCTGTTTTATCTGTACGTGCCCTACCGCAATCAGAATGATATTCCGCTGTTCGACAGCGCGGTGATGGATCGCGACATTGACTGGCTGTTTCGGGTCAACCGCTTCGTAGGCGCCGACCGGCTGGGCGACGCCAACCAGTTGACCGCCGCGCTCACCACCCGCCTGATCGATGGTCCCAGTGGACGTGAACGGCTGCGCGCCAGCGTCGGCCAGATTCAGTACTTCGAGGACCGCCGGGTGAACCTGTATCCGATCGAGCCGCCCCAGACTGCGGTTAATTCGGGTCTGATCGCTCAAAGTCAGCTAAATCTGTCGTCCCGCTGGGCGGTGCAGGGTGGCGTGCAATTGGAGCCCGACAACAGCGACATGCTGCGCACCGCGTTCGACCTGCGCTACTACGTCAATCCCCGTCAACTGGTCAACGTGTCCTACCTGCTGGATCGCGATCAGCCCGGCGCTAGTCTGAACGATCAGATTCACTCGGTGGATGTCGCTTTCTTCTGGCCGCTGAGCGCGCAATGGCGGGCCTTGGCCCGCTGGAATCAGGCGCTGAATACCGACCGGAATCTGGAAACGCTGGTGGGCCTGGAGTATGAAGATTGCTGCTGGGCGCTGCGCGCGGTCGGCCGCCAGTATCGCGACAATCCGGCGGACGTCGACGCTCAGGATGCTTTTTATCTGGAACTTGAACTCAAGGGTTTGTCGCGGCTGGGCTCCAGCCTGGAGACCGTGCTGCGCAATTCCATTCTCGGTTACCAACCGATCCGTTACTAGCCCCCAACCCTGCCATGGCTCGCATGAACACGTTGCTTTTCCCCCTGATGCTGTGCCTGTTGCTCTTTGTTCCGCCTGGCGTCGGCGCGGAGCTGACGTTCGGCCCCGGCCCCGAAGCGGCGGGCAGCGCGCTGGACGCCATCGTGGCGGTGGTGGACGACGATGTCATCACCCGCCGGGAGCTGGATGCGGCCACCGCGCGGATCGAAGCGCAGATGCGGCAACGCAAGGTGCCCATTCCGCCTCGTCCGGTGCTGGAAAAACAGGTGTTGGATCGATTGATCCTGACCCGGTTGCAATTTCGCGCCGCCGAACGCAATGGCATCACCGTGGACGACGCCACGCTGAACGCCGCCATCGAAACCCTGGCCCAGCGCAACAACATGAATCTGACGCAATTGCGGCAGACCGTCGAGAAGGATGGGATCAGCTTCGCCCAGTTCCGCGATGAAGTGCGGCGGGAACTCATGGGCGCGCGGTTGCGGCAAAAACTGGTGGACAGCCAGATCCAGGTGTCCGACCAGGATGTGGACAACCTGAAAGCGCAACTGGCGGACTTGCCGATGAGCGGCGGCAACGCCAGTGAGAACGGCGCTAGCGGTGGCGGTTCGCGCGAATATCGCGTGGCCCAGATTCTGATCGCGCTGCCGGAAGGCGCTTCGCCACGACAAATCGAGGATACCAAGCGCAAGGCTGGAGATGTGTTGGCGCAACTGCGCCAAGGCGCCGATTTCGGGCAAATGGCGATCCGGGTATCGGCCAGCCAGCAGGCGCTGGAAGGCGGTGAGATTGGCTGGCGGTCGGCCGAACAGTTGCCCACCGTGTTCAGTACGGTGGTGCCCCAACTGAAACCCGGCCAGGTCAGCGACCTGGTTCGCAGCCCCAGCGGGTTTCACATCGTCAAGCTGCTGGAAGTTCGGGGGGGTGGCGCTGAGGCGCGACCCTCCCCCGCGCCATCGAGCCGGACCCAGCAGCAGGAATTGGTGAACCAGACCCATGTCCGCCACATTTTGCTTAGAACTGCGCCGCAGCGATCCGACGAGGAAACGCGCCGGCAGTTGGAGCAACTGCGCCAGCGCCTTCGCGGCGGCGAGGATTTCGCGGAACTGGCTCGCACCCAATCCGACGATACGGGCTCGGCGGAGCGCGGCGGCGATCTGGGTTGGGTCTCGCCGGGGATGCTGGTTCCCCCGTTCGAGCAGGCGATGAATGCCCTGAAGCCGAACGAGGTCAGCGCGCCAGTCAAAACTCAGTTTGGCTGGCATCTCGTGCAAGTACTCGAACGTCGTCAGGCCCAGGCCACGCCCGATGCGGCGCGTGCCCGGACCCGAGAGGCGCTGTTGCGGCGGCGCTCCGACGAGGAATGGGAGTTGGCGTTACGCCGGTTGCGCGATGAAGCCTACGTGGAGGTTCGCCTGTCCACGACCGACCCCCCCGCTGGACCATCCTCCACGCCCCCATCGCCATCCCGGCCCGGAGCCGCGAATACGCCATGACGGGGGTTCCAGCCCCGCGCCATCGGCCCCGCAAGCGATTTGGGCAGCATTTTCTGCGCGATCCCGGCGTCATCACCCGCATTGTCGCGGCAATCCGGCCGGTCGCCGGCGAGCGGGTGGTGGAGATCGGTCCTGGCTTGGGAGCGTTGACGGTTCCACTGCTCAAAACGACCGGTGAGATGGACGTGGTGGAACTGGACCGCGACCTGCTGGAGCCGCTACGGGCACGCTGTGCCGGGCTTGGGGTTCTGCGGATTCATCATGCCGACGCGCTGGATTTCGATTTCGCCGCCCTGCGTGGCGATGGACCGTCACTGCGGGTGACCGGCAACCTGCCCTACAATATCTCCACCCCCCTGCTGTTTCACTTACTGACTCAGGCCGCGCATTTGCGCGACCTGCATTTCATGCTGCAACAGGAAGTGGTGGCGCGGATGGCGGCCAAGCCGGGCGAGGACGCCTATGGCCGACTGTCGGTGATGCTGCAATACCGTTGCTGGGTTGAGCCGCTATTCACGGTCGAGCCGGCGGCGTTCCGGCCGCCGCCCGAGGTACGGTCGGCGGTAGTCCGCCTGGTTCCACGGGAAACCGGCGGCGCCGTGGTCCGGGACGAAAGCCGCTTCGCCGAGATCGTGCGGCGGGCGTTCGTCCAACGTCGTAAAACCCTGCGCAACTCCTTGCGCGATCTGCTGGACGCTGGGCAAATCGAAGCCGCCGGCGTCGATCCTGGCGCCCGGCCGGAAACGCTCGGATTGGCAGCGTTCGCGGCCCTGAGCGCGGTCGAAGGTGAACGCTAGCCAACACGAGTTGCGATTCGCCTGGTTTCACGCGAAACATTGCCCACCGAGGTGGTTTCGGTCGTGGTTTCACGTGAAACGTTCCGCGCCGGGGTGGGCATTCAGGTTCGTGGAAGCGAGCGCGCCCAGGCGGCGATGGTTCGGATATGGTCGGGCGTGGTGCGGCAACACCCACCGATCAGGCGGGCGCCGCTGGCGTGCCAACGGCGGGCCTCGGCCGCGAAAGCCTCGGCATCCGAAACCCCGCTCCAGCCACGCCGAGCGGGGTCATAGATCTCGCCCGAATTGGGGTAGACCACGATGGGTTTGTCGGTAACCGCGCGAGCGGCTGCGATCAGCGCTGGCAAATAGCGGGGAGCGGTGCAATTCACCCCAACGGCCGCGATCTGGGATTGATCGTTCAGCCACGCCACACACTCGGCCAGGCGTTCGCCGTGCGAGAGATGCGCCTCGTCCCTGGCGCTGAAACTGATCCAGGCGGTGGCGTTTGGAAACTCGGCCAGCAACCGCGCCAGGGCGCGGGCTTCGCTGAAACAGGGAATCGTCTCGCAAGCCAATAAATCGGCACCCGCCTCGATCAGGGCCGCCATGCGCGGACGGTGAAAATCCATCAACTCCGTTTCGCTCAAGTCGTAATCGCCCCGATATTCCGAGCCATCGGCCAGGAACGCGCCGTAGGGCCCCACCGAAGCCACGATCAATGGTCGGGGGCGACCGATCCGGTGCGTCGGCTCGCGCCAGAACGCATCGCGGGCCTCCATGGCCAACCGGACCGAGCGCCGGATCAGTTCGATCGCTTCCAAGGCGCTCAACCCACGCCGCATGAAACCCGTCACGGAAGCCTGATAGCTGGCGGTGGTGGCGCAGTCGGCGCCGGCCTCGAAGTAGTCCCAATGCACCTGCCGAATCAGATCCGGCGCCTCGATCAACATCTTGGCCGACCAGAGCGGATTGCGCAGGTCGCAACCCCGGCGCTCCAGTTCGGTCGCCAGGGCGCCGTCCAGCACCAGGACCGGATATTGCGCGAGCAAGGGAGGGAGTGGATTCATCGGCTAGACGGAGTTTGTGTCGTTTCGCGCGGGCGCAAATAATGCGCGCACGCCTCTATCCGTCCGTCGAGAGCGGTGGATATGCGAGCCGTCGCCACTCGAAGCCGACCAGATTGCGCTCGACGCGGCTGAATTCCATGCCGATCAAGGTAACCGGTTGGTCGGCGTATTTTTGATGGTAGCCGCGCGCCTGAATCTGCACCAGCGCCCGGCCGGGCTCGCTCAGTTCCACCACCTTGAATGCCAGCAGCCAGGTGCGGCCCGCCCACGGAATGGTCAGGTCGATGCGCCCGTGATTCGTCACATCCTCGGCGAGGACGGTCACGCCGAGAGCGACGAAATAGCAATAGACGACCGAAGTCCAATAGCTTTCGTGCTCGGCGATGTCGTTGCGCCGGTGCCAGTCGTGGGGGATGGAGCCAAAGAAGGCGTGAAACGCCCGCTGCAAACCATCCGGATCGTCGGCCTCCAACGCCGCGTAAATCCGGTCCTCGGTGCGCAAGCGATCCCGCACGTTGGGAACATAGGCGTTCAGGATCGCGGTTGGCAGGCTGGCGCGCACCTCGTGGTTGGGATAGCGCAACCGGTAGCGATAGAGCGAACCCCGCTGGTAGCGTTCCTGAATCGTCAGATAGCCAGTCTGGAACAGCAGCGCCTCCGGCTCGATGACGTCCACGTCGAAGTTGCCCAGCAGTTCCTCGCCAACTTCCAAGTTTTCAAGCGCGGGAATCGGGTAGTGTCGGAGCTTGAGCAGATTGACCAGGAATGTGGGCGTGCCGGCCTCGAACCAGTAGCTGCGCAATTCGCGGTGGTCGAGATACAGCAGGATATCGAACGGGTTGTAGACCGACTCACCGAGAAAGTGGTAGCCGTTGTACCACTGGCGCAGTTCGGTCAGGTCCACTCCGTCCAGCCAGCCGGTGAAGACACGCTCCAGTTCGGCCTGAGTGTAGCCACAGAGCGTGGCGAACCGCTCGTCCAGGGTGATGTCCTTGAGGTTGTTCAGCCCGGAGAACAGCGAGACCTTGGAGAATTTGCTCACCCCGGTGAGCAGCACGAAGCGTAGCCGGGCGTCCTGGCTTTTGAGCACCGAATACAGGTTACGCAAACCCTCGCGCAGTTCCAGCGCCCGCTCCGGCTGGGGCAGATGATCCAGGATCGGCTTGTCGTATTCGTCCACCAGAACGACTACCCGCTCGCCGCTGGTGGCGTGAAGCTTGAGAATCAGTTCCTCCAGCCGGTCGCTGACTTCCTCCTGATGCAGGGCAATATTTTGCGCTTCCGCCTGAATGTCCAGCATGCGTCGGATTCGCTGATCCAGGCGTTGCCGGGAATCGAGAATGCTCTCGCCAAAAGCCAGGGTGATCACTGGAGCACGACGCTCCCAATCCCAGTGATGTTCCAGGTACAGTCCGGCAAACAACTCGCGTTCGCCCGCGAAAGCGGCGGCCAGGGTGCTGACCAAGAGGCTCTTGCCGAAGCGCCGAGGCCGAGCCAGGAGGTAGTATTTTCCCTCTTCGACCAGCCTGGCGATCAGTGGGGTCTTGTCCACGTAGCAATAGCCTTCCTCGCGGATTTCCCGGAAGGTCTGAATGCCGATGGGAAGCTTGTTCATGTCAGGCGCCTTAGCTTTTCCTTTTCCCGGCATCTGAGGATCGCCTCGATGCGGCGGAATCCTCTCAGGACATCCGTCGAAAGCTACTCATGGGAAGTGGGAGTGGGAGTAACGGTTACCGCGGCTACTCGTCGCTTGCCGACCTGATAGATATGCCGGCTGCCGGCCTGCAATTCAAGGTTGCGGCTTTCGAGGCGCTCGCCATCGATTCGAACCGCCCCCTGCTGGATCGACCGCAGCGCCTCGGAGGTGCTGGCCACCAACCCCGCTTCCTTCAGCAGGTTGGCAATCGGCAAACGGCCATCGCGGGCATGAACCGACACCTCGGCCACTGCTTCAGGCAGCAATCCTTTCTGAAAACGCTCGATAAATTCCGCCAGGGCCCGCTGGCCCGCGCCGACGCCGTGGAATCGATCCACCAGTTCCCCGGCCAGTTTGAATTTGACATCGCGCGGGTTCAACCCTTCCTGGGCGGTCTGTCGCCGCCATTCGGCGATCTCGCGGGTCGGGCGGAAGCTGAGCAGTTCGAAATAACGCCACATCAGCTCGTCGGAAACGGACATCAGTTTGCCGAACATCTCGTTCGGCTCGTCGCGGATGCCGACATAGTTGCCCAGTGACTTGGACATTTTCTGCACGCCGTCCAAACCTTCGAGAATCGGCATGGTCAGGACGATCTGCGGCGACTGACCATAGTGCTTCTGCAACTCGCGGCCAACCAGCAGGTTGAACTTCTGATCGGTGCCGCCCAGTTCCACATCCGCCCGCATGGCGACCGAGTCGTAACCCTGCACCAGCGGGTACAGGAATTCGTGAATGGCGATGGGCTGGCCGCTGGCGTACCGTTTACCGAAATCATCCCGTTCCAGCATCCGGGCGACGGTGTGCTTGGCCGCCAGATGGATAAAATCCGCCGGCGCCATTCGGTCGAACCAGTTCGAATTGAACAGGACCTCGGTCCGGTCGGGATCGAGAATCTTGAACACCTGCTCCCGGTAGGTCTGAGCGTTGGCCAGAATCTCGTCGCGCGTCAGCGGCTTGCGAGTGACGTTTTTGCCGGTCGGGTCGCCGATCATGCCGGTGAAATCGCCGATCAGGAACATCACGTGATGGCCCAGGTCCTGAAACTGGCGCAGCTTGTTGATTAGCACCGTATGGCCGAGGTGCAAATCCGGGGCGGTCGGATCGAAACCGGCCTTGACCCGCAAGGGCCGACCGGACTGGAGCCGCTCGATCAGTTCCTCTTCCAGCAAGAGATCGACCGCCCCGCGTTTGATCAGCTCCAGCGATTCTTCAAGCGGGCGCATGGGTCACGCGGAGAACGACGAGCCGCAACCACAGGTGGTGACGGCGTTGGGGTTGCGAATCACGAACTGGGCGCCTTCCAGGCCATCGGTGTAGTCGATCTCGGCGCCGACCAGATACTGGAAGCTCATCGGGTCGATCAGCAATTTCACTCCGTGGTTCTCCACCACGGTGTCGCCGTCGTCCAGATTCTCGTCGAAGGTAAAACCGTACTGAAAGCCGGAACAGCCACCGCCACTGATGAACACGCGCAGCATCAGATCAGGGTTCGCTTCTTCCTCCAGCAGTTCCTTGACCTTCAGCGCCGCGGCATCGGTGAACAGCAGGGGATTGTCGGCAGGGGTAAAGGTTTCCACGGTGGCGCTCATCGCATGATCCTCGTTGTAAGAAATTAAAGTATTGGGAATTTTCCGATTGTTGACCTTGCGGGTCAAGAATAGTTTGTCCGCGCTTCGGCAAGCGTCGGCCGAACCGCCATCGCTCAAGGCAGCAGCGCAATCTGTTCCAGCCCGGTGGTTTCCGGCAGGCCGCACATCAGGTTCATGTTCTGCACCGCCTGGCCCGCCGCGCCCTTCACCAGGTTATCGATAACCGACAGCACCACCACGGTTTTGCCGTTTTGGGGCCGATGCACCGCCAGCCGACACAGATTCGCCCCGCGCACGCTACGAGTCTCGGGATGCGACCCAGGCGACAATACATCCACGAAAGGTTCGTCGGCGTAGCGCCGCTCGAACAACGCCTGCAAGTCCATGTCGGGCTGGGTCAGGGTGGCGTATAAGGTGGCGTGAATTCCGCGAATCATCGGCGTCAGATGCGGTACGAACACCAATTCGACCGGACCGCCGGCCACCGCCGTCAGACCCTGGCGGATCTCCGGCAGATGACGATGCGCCGGTACGTTGTAGGCCTTGAAGTTGTCGCCGGCCTCGCACAATAAAGTGCTCACCTCGGCCTTGCGGCCCGCGCCGCTGACGCCGGATTTGGCGTCGGCGATCAGCGATTGCCGGTCGACGACGCCGGCTTCCAACAGGGGTAGGAAACCCAGCTGCACGGCGGTCGGATAACAGCCGGGATTGGCGATCAGGCGGGCGGCGCGAATGGCCTCGCGGTTGACCTCGGGCAGACCGTAGACCGCCTCCGCCAGCAGCTCCGGGCACGCATGCCGCATACCGTAGTACCACCGTTCCCAGTCCTCGACCCGGCGCAGCCGAAAATCAGCGGCCAGATCGATGACCTTGACACCGGCTTCCAGCAACGCGGGCGCGCTGTTCATGGCGGTGCCGTTGGGGGTGGCGAAAAACACCACGTCGCAGCTTTTCAGCAGGGCTTCGTCCGGCTCGACAAAGGCCAGATTCACTCGACCGCGCAGATTGGGAAACAGCTCGCTGACCTTGGCTCCCTTCTCGCCGCGCGAAGTGATGACCGCCAGTTCCACCACCGGATGCAGGGTCAGCAACCGCAACAGCTCGACGCCGGTATAGCCGGTTCCGCCGACAATGCCCACCTTAATCATGGTCTCAACCCCTCCGTTATCGGTCGAAAAGCGTGCATCATAAGGCGTTCGCCGCCGGGCGCAAGCCATGCCGGCTCTGGCATAATCGCGCCACCGTGGCCACTTTCAATGGTTGTCGCGGTCTGATTCCAGCACGCGAACGTCAGCCGCCGCGAATAGTGCGTCGCAGGAGAGTCAATCCATGAAGCTCAACAAAGAAACCGTCGTCGCCAGCATCGCCCTGGTTGTGGTTCTGGCGGTCGCCGCGGTCTGGTTCATGCCCGCTGGCCTGCGCCAGGCGCCGCCACTGGTCGGACAAACCCTCGACGGCCGCACCCTGACCCTGGAACAGTTGCGCGGCAAGCCGGTGCTGGTCACGTTCTGGGCCACCACCTGCCCGTCCTGCATCGAGGAAATGCCGCATCTTGTCGAGCTTTACCGGGAATTGAACCCAAAAGGGCTGGAAATCATCGGAGTGGCGATGGCCTACGATCCGCCGGAGCAGGTGCGGACCCTGGCGCGGCAACGGCAAATTCCCTATCCCATCGTCCTGGACACCCAGGCGCGGATCGCCCGGGAATTCGATAACGTGCGGTTGACCCCAACCACGGTGCTGATCTCGCCGGATGGGCGCATCGTGCATTACCGACTCGGACTGCTGGACCTGCCCAAGCTGCGCGAGACGATTCGGGAGATGTTGTAACCGCTCTTTCGCGGCGGAACCCGCAAGGGTTTTTCCAGCAGGCTACAGCGGCAGCAACAACGGCACCACCAGCAGGGTGATGGCCATCACCACCAGGATCAACGGCAGTCCCACCCGGACGAAGTCGTTGAACCGGTAGCCGCCCGGAGCCAGTACCAGGGTGTTGACCGGCGAGGATACCGGAGTGGCGAAGGCCGCCGAGGCCGCCACCGCCACGGTCATGGCGAAAGGATAGGGCGAGACGCCGATCTTTTGGGCGGCGGCGATGGCGACCGGCGCCATCAGCACCGCCGTGGCGGTGTTGGAGATGAACATGCCGACCAGCGCCGCCAGCAGGAAAATCCCGGCCAGCAGCGCCAGGGGGCCAAATCCGCCGAGCGCGGCCGCCAGCCCGTCGGCGATCAGGGTCACGCCGCCAGTTTGTTCCAGCGCCCGGGCCAGCGGCAACATGCCGGCGATCACCACCAGACTGGGCCAGTTGATCGACCGGTAGGCGTCCTCCAGCCGCAGGCAGCGGAACAGACCCATGGCCAGCGCCGCCAGCAGCGCCGCCACGGCGTTCGGCACCAGGCCAAAGGTCATCATGACCACCATCGCCAGCAGGACCAGCAGCGCGAACGGCGCCCGCCGGTAGGCCGGGGCAACCTCGCCGAATTCCGCCGGCAGGCCCAGCACCAGGAAGTGTTTGCGGTCGCCCTGGAGCCGGCCGATCTGCTTCCAGGAGCCGGCAACCAGCAGCACGTCGCCGAAGGCCAGCTTTTCCTCGATCAGGTTGCCCGGCAGCGACCGGCCGCGACGGCGGATGCCCAGCACGCTCAGGCCGTGGCGGCTGCGGAACGCCGCCTGGCGCAGGGTCTGGCCGACCAGTTCCGAATCCGGCGGCAGCAGCACCTCGACCATGCCCAGTTCCTTGACCAGATTGCGTTGCCGGCCTTCCTCGATCGGCAAGGGCGCCAGCCGTTCGGCCGCGCCGAGGGTCGCCACCGCCTGGGCCGAACCGACCAGGTAGACGACATCGGCGGGACGCAGATCGGTGGTGGCCAGCGCCGGAACCACCTTGTCGCCGAAAGGTCGCTGGCGCTCGACCCCGGCGATGGTGACGCCGTAACGGCTGCGGAGCGCGGCTTCCGCCACGGTCCGGCCGGCCAGGGACGAATCCGGCTCGACCCGCAGCCGGTGCAACTGGCCGATCAGGTCATAACTTTCGGCCAGTTCTTGCAGGGTTTGCCGGCGGCCCGCGGTTCCCGCCGGCGGCGGGCTGGCCGGCAGCAGGCGGGAACCGACGGCCCACATGTAGGCAATCCCCAACCCCAGAGCCAGCAGGCCGATGGGGGTGATGCTCAAAAAGCCGAAGGGTTGCAGGCCGGCGGTGCGCAGGGCGTCGTTCACCATCAGGTTGGGCGGGGTGGCGATCAGGGTCAACATCCCGCTGAGCAGGGCGGCAAAAGCCAGCGGCATCATCAGCCGGCCCGGACCGAGGCCGAGCCGGTGGGCGATGCCCAGCACCACCGGGATGAAGATCGCCACCACCCCGGTGGAACTCATGAACGCCCCCAACCCGGCCACCGCCAGCATCAGCAGCACCAGCAGCCGGGTTTCGCTGGCGCCGGCCATCCGGGTCAACCAGTCGCCGACCTGGTTGGCGACGCCGGTTCGCACCAGCCCCTCGCCGACCACGAACAGCCCGGCGATCAGGATCACCACCGAATCACCGAAGCCGGCTACCGCCTCGGCCACCGGCAGAATGTCGCCCAGGACCAGGGCCACGATCACCAGCAGGGCCACCACGTCCGGCCGCAGCCGGTCGGTGGCGAACAACACGACAGCGGCGGCCAGCACGCCGAAAACGAACAGGGCGTCGAAAGTCATCGCACGTTCACCCTTGCCAATCGTTGCCGGTTGGCCAACCGCTGCCGGAATGAATTCGCTGCGAGGGCTAACGTCGGTCAACCAAAACAGGCGTTGGCCCGTTCCAGGCATTCGCAGGCCTGATCGAGATCGGCATGGCAGCGCATGACCCAGGCGTCGCCCCAGAAGAAGTTGCAACTGGTCTCCGCCCGCAGCACTCGCCAGTGCGCTTCCTCCAGCAGATCGAGCAGCTCCGGATTGCGCGACCCGATATGGGTCGCGTTGTGCAGCGCCGCCTGCACCGCCTGACTGATCTCGTCCACCCGAGTCAGGGCGTTCCGTTGCGCCGGGGTGCCGGACCACTGGACGAAGTCGCGGCCATCGTTCCAACCGGTGTTCCACGCCCCTGGCCCGATCGTCACTTCGCCAAGGACTCCGAACCGGTCCAGATAGTCCTTGATGAAGACCGGTTGGATCACGCTGGTCCCGGTTTGAACCCGATTCAGCAACGGCCGGTAAAACGCCTCCCAGAAATTGCCGCTCGGCGCGGCGTTGCGAAACCAGTCGCCGTTCTCGCCGTCGCAGCAGGTGGTCACCAGCGGCGTGAATTGGCAATCCTGGGTCCGTGCCTGAACTTCGCGCAGGAATCCGTCGAGATCCATGCCGTTCGCCTGGGCGTTGGACAGTTCGCGGTCGCGCACGATGACCACGATCTCGGCGTCGCCAAACCGGGCGACATGCGGCCGGTAGCGCAGCTCCTCCCAACCCATCGGCGTCGCGGGTTGCACATGCTCGCTGTCCACGAACACGAACCGATAGCCGCAGCGCCGCAACAGGGGAATCATCTCCATGCAAAAACCCATTTCCGGCGGCCAGAAACCCTGAAACGCGCCGCGCGGGAACAGGCGGCGCGCGGATCGTTGCCAACGTTTCAGATGCGCTTCCCAGTCGGCGGGGGGAATCAGCGGTAGAACCGGGTGGTAGTAGCCGGTGCCGAGCAGTTCGATGGCCCGTTGGCTCCCCAACTGCGCGATCAGGTCGACGCAGTCGACGAACTCACTGGCCTGGTTCTGGAACTCCGGGTTGTTCAAGGTTTCCAGCAAGGTGCCCGACAGGGACACATGAACCCGGCCGAATTCCTGCTCGTCCCGCAGGGTGCGGGGAATGCGATCCATCGCCAACAGGATGTCCCGGGCTTCCGGTGCGTTGTGCGCCAGCAGATGCTCCAGATTGCCGGCGGGCTGGTGCAGGTTCAACACCAGCGCGTGGTACAAGGTGTTGTCCGTCATGATACAGCCTCCTCCCATGGTCAGCCATGGCAGGGGGCGAGGAAAAATCCTGCCCCACTGCGCGCTTACTTATTCAAACATAAGGCCGGAATCGGCGCGGCGGCATGGCCCGACCGCTAAAAATCGGTTTCGACGATGGCGCTGGCCCGCCGGCAAAGTTCACGTCCGTAATCGGTCCAAAGCCCCTGGCCCCAGTAGCGGTAGCAACTGGTCTGCGAACTCATCAGATGAAACAGGGCGTTGCGATAGCGCGGATCGCTGGGCGATACGCCGGGCCTCAGGACTTTCTCGTGAAAGGCCGAACTGGCCTTTTCCATGGGACCGAGCACGTTGTCGTAGCCCCGCACCCAGGAAATGTCGTTGGTCCAACTGCCCCCTTCCATGTGGAACCGGCCATCTTCCTTCTTGAGTTCGGCGATGACTTTTTCCAGCTTCTCGGGACCATCGCCCGGCTTGAACCGGTCCCAGATCCGTTTTTGGAGCAGCGGCTGCAACATCGGCAAGTCGGCTTCCTTGACGCCCGCCGCGAACAGGTGTTCGAGATACTCGGTGGCGTTCATCATCGGGACATCGGAGCCCGCCGCTTCATGCGCGACCTGGAAGAACATGCCGGGAAACTCGTTCATCATCACCCCGCCGTTCTCGCCGTCGGCGATCTGGGTCACCAGCGGCGGGACGGATTTCCCGGCCAGTTCCCAGCGCGACAGGCCCTTGGCCTCGTAATACGGCTGCATCTGCGCCACCAGCTTGGTGTCGCTGCCCTGGGTCTTGACGATGGCGATGATGCTGACGGTCTCGCCCTTGGAGTTGGTGCAAACCAGCCGGTGGGGCAGGTGCTTTTTCTCCGGTCCCCAGCCGTTCTCCGGCCGCTCCACGGTGTGTTCCTGCACCAGCAGCCATTGATAGCCGCAGTCCACCAAGGTCTTGATGTATTCGTAAGCGATGTCGGGATGATTGGGCAGCGCCATTTCCGAGGGCGAGAAACCGCGGACCCGCGCCAGCGCCTCCAGGCCGAAGATGGCGGCGAAGTGGTGTTGCCAGGCCTTGACATGTAGGCGGAAGTCCTGGGTCGGGGTCGAGGGCGCCACCGCGTGGCCCCAGGGACAACCCAGCCATTCGACCGCTCGCCGGTAGTTCGGATTGCAGGTCGCGTTCTTGAGCGCGTCGAACACGTCGTTCAAACCCATGGCCCGCAAGCCATGAAACAGGGTGCCGGAATATTCCAGCATGACCCGCGGCTCCTTGCCCTCGTGGATCAGTTGCGGGATGAATTCGCCTATCCGCTTGTAGCACCAGTGGAAGACCGACGCGTTGTGGTTATCACCGATGCCCTGGTTGTCCATCATGTACTTGAGGTTGCTGATGATGACCGCCGTGGACAAAT
>CALGOO010000043.1 GCA_937960715.1 uncultured Candidatus Competibacteraceae bacterium | reverse complement strand
CCCCAGCCCCCTCCCGCTGGGGGGAGAGGGGTGAACGGTTACCCTGCAAGCAGTGAGCTAAGTAAAAGTTATAAATTTATGGTAAAAAAATTCTTTATTTACATATAGCCGCAATGCTAGGGTTTCCGCCAAATGGCTCAGGGCGTTGGCGGCCCGGGCGGAGCGGCATCGAACTTCCGAGCGGGAACCGACGACCATGTATCAATACGACTGCTATGATCAAACTCTCGTGGACGAGCGGGTGGCCCAATACCGGGGCCAGGTCCGACGCTACCTGGCCGGCGAACTGAGCGACGACGAATTCCGACCGCTGCGGCTGATGAACGGCCTCTACATGCAGCGCCACGCGCCTATGCTGCGGGTCGCCATCCCCTACGGCCTGCTGTCGTCCCGGCAACTACGAACCCTGGCCCACATCGCCCGCCGCTACGACAAGGGTTTCGGCCATTTCACCACCCGCCAGAACATCCAGTACAACTGGCCGAAGTTGGAAGAGACGCCGGATATCCTCGCCGAACTGGCGCAAGTGGAAATGCACGCCATCCAGACCAGCGGCAACTGCATCCGCAACGTCACCGCCGATCATTTGTCCGGCGTCGCGTCGGACGAGATCGACGACCCGCGTGTCTATTGCGAGATCATCCGCCAGTGGTCCACCTTCCACCCGGAATTTTCCTATCTGCCGCGCAAGTTCAAGATCGCCGTCACCGGCGCCGCCCACGACCGCGCGGCGGCCCAGGTCCACGACATCGGCCTGAATTTGCTGCGCGACGAGCGGGGCGAACTGGGCTTTCGGGTGCTGGTCGGCGGCGGGCTGGGC
Organism: uncultured Candidatus Competibacteraceae bacterium; assembly: GCA_937960715.1. Lineage (GTDB taxonomy): Bacteria > Pseudomonadota > Gammaproteobacteria > Competibacterales > Competibacteraceae > Contendibacter. The sequence goes on along the minus strand of CALGOO010000043.1, from coordinate 10,432 downwards.
CGTACCCCGATGATCGGTCGGGTCATCCGCGAGTTTCTGCCCCGACGCGACCTGCTGACCTATCTGGAAGCCATCCTGCGGGTCTACAATCTGCACGGGCGGCGCGACAACCTTTACAAAGCGCGCATCAAGATCCTGGTCAAGGCGCTGGGACCGGAAAAATTCCGCGCTCAGGTCGAGGCCGAGTGGGAACAGATCCGGGATTCCGGGCTGGCGCTGGCCGAGGCGGAAATCGAGCGAGTGCGCCGCTTCTTCGTCCCGCCATCCTACGATGCCGCCGCCACCACCGATCTCAGCTTCCCGCAGTGGCTCAAGGGCGACAAGGCGTTCGCGACCTGGGTGCGCCACAACGTCGCCGATCACAAGGTCGCCGGCTACCGTAATGTATTCGTGGCGCTCAAGGAGCCTGGCACGCCGCCGGGCGACATCACCGCCGATCAGATGGACGCGGTGGCCGACCTCGCCGACCGCTACAGCTTCGGGATGGTTCGTTCCACCCACCACCAGAACCTGTTGCTGACCGACGTGCGCCAGGCCGATCTTTATCCGCTGTGGCACGCCCTGAAGGGCCAGAAGCTGGCCGCGCCGGTGATCGGCACCCTGGCCGACATGATCTGTTGCCCCGGCCTGGATTTTTGCAGCCTGGCCAACGCCAGTTCCATCGCCATCGCCCAGCAGATCAACGACAAGTTCGACCGCCTGGACTATCTCTACGATCTCGGCGATCTTCGTCTCAATCTGTCCGGCTGCATGAACGCCTGCGGCCATCACCATGTCGGCCACATCGGCATTCTCGGCGTGGACAAGAAGGGCGAGGAGTGGTACCAGATTTCACTGGGCGGTTCGTCGGAAAACGACGTGACGCTGGGCGATATCCTCGGCCCCTCGGTGCCCAAGGCCGAGGTCGCCAACACGCTCGAACGCATCCTGCGGGTCTATTTGGAGCGGCGCGAGGACGGCGAGCGGTTCCTCGACACCTTCCGGCGGATCGGCCTGGAGCCGTTCCGGGTGCGGGCCTACGCGCCGGGCAGCGACGAGGCGAAGCAGGAGGAAGAGCGCTATGCGGTCGGTTATTAAGAACCAGGCGATCGTCGAGGATCGCTGGCAACACCTCGCCGACGACGCCAAGGCGCCGGCCGGACCGGTGATCGTGTCGTTGGCGCGCTGGCGCCGGGAACGGGCGGCGCTGCTGGCGCGGGGCGAGCCGGTCGGGGTGCGGTTGCCGAACACGGTCGATCCCGCCGAACTGGCCGAGGATCTGCCGAAGCTGGCGGTGGTGGCGTTGGAATTCCCCAAGTTCGCTGACGGCCGCGCTCATTCGCAGGCGCGGCTGCTGCGCGAGCGCCATGGCTACCGAGGCGAACTGCGCGCGGTGGGAGACGTGTTGCGCGATCAGTTGTTCTTCATGGCGCGCAACGGTTTCGACGCCTTCGAGCTGCGGGCGGATCGCGATCTGGAGGACGCGCTTGAGGCGTTCGGCGAGTTCAGCGAGAGCTATCAGCCCGCCGCCGACCAGCCGCTGCCCCTGTATCGGCGGAGGCGCTGAACCACGCCTTCATTGCAAATACCAGTCCGGCGGAATCGGATTGGCGATCGTCTCGGATTCCGATTCCTCGGCCGGGTCGGTCGGAGCCAACTCGCTAATGTTGACCACGACGGTGGTGACGTTGTCGTTGGCGTCGCGCATCAGGGCCAGGTGAATGAACGCCTTGACCGCCTCCTGGCAGTTGTGATCGCTGTGAGCGAGCAAACGCGCGATTTCCTCGTCGCTCACGGTCTTGTTGAGGCCGTCGCTGCACAACAGGAACAGATCGCCAGGTTGCAGTGGGTGCGTCACTTCGTCGATTTGTAGCTCGTCGGCGGAGCCGACCGCCCGGGTGATGACGTTGGCCAGCGGATGGCGATGCGCGCTCTCGGGCGCGATCAGCCCCTGATCGACCAGTTCCTGCACATGGCTGTGGTCGCGCGTCAATTGCCGAAGCTGGCCATCCCGCAGCCGGTAGATGCGGCTGTCCCCCACCCACAGGCAGGCGCATTCCGTTTCGTAGGCGAGCAGCACCACCACCGTGCTGCCGATGGTGCGGTGCTGGTAGCGTTGGGCGGACTCCTCGCGCAGTCGCTGATTGACGCCGCGCAGGCTTTCCCGCACCGCTTCCAGAAAATCCGATCCCGTCCCTGGCGGTTCGATCTGTTGCAGGGCTTCGATCACCATCTGGCTGGCGACATCGCCGGCTTCGTGACCGCCCATCCCGTCCGCGACGACCCACAGACCCCGTTCGGGCAGGGCGAGATAGGCATCCTCGTTAATCGCCCGGACCATGCCCACATGGCTGCGGCCGGCGGACGACCATTGGAATGATGGTTTCTGATTCATGGGTTATGTCTCCTCGGCGGTCATCGGCCCACCCGCCGAATCGGCGGCGTCGGCGAATGATGGTTCGTTCCAGCCCGACTGGCGCCATTCCCCGCGCAGCAGCGCCGCGAAACCGGTCGCCGGCGGCAGGCCCGCGCAAATCAGCAGGCAGCGGGCGATCCATTCGGACCCCTCGGTCCACCACAGGCTCGGCTGGGGGAAGGCGCGGCGCAACAAATGGATCGCCAGCGTCGGCGCCGCCCGCGCCAGATCCAGCGATTCCGGCAGGGGGCAGTACCAGGCGTTGCCACCGACGGCCTTCAGGGTGGGCATCGTTGGCGCGCCCAGAGCCGCCACATGGTGGCTGAAAGCGTCCAGGTCCAGGTCGTCGCGCTCCAGCGCGGCCAGCGCCAGTTGCTCGGCCTGCTGGAACCAGGCCTCGCTGGCGCTGGGCAACGCGAGCAGCGGCCCGCCCGGCGCCAGCGGCGCCGCGATCACCAGGGGGTAGTAGCGTCCCACCCGATCCATGCTCGGCATCATGATGCCGGCGTAGGCATCCGCGCCGCACAGACCAGGCCCCAGGGCAAACCGCCAGATCGGGCTGACCCGGTAGTATTCACGCCAGACATCCTCGCCCATCTGGGCGCGACTGTGGGCAATGGCGTCCTGGAGCCAGGCATCCCAGGGCGCGACGAAGGTCTTGGGCAGCTGGCGGCCGATGAAATCGCCTCGGCTGGGCAACTTGCCAAAGAAGCCGGGCAAGGACGCGGTGGCGGTCAAAGCTGTTCCGGACACCGGAAACCCTCCAGTTCCCGTAAACGAAACGGGTTGACGCCGCCGGGAGTGCGCAGTTCGTAACCGACCTGCTGGCCGCCCAGTTGAAACGTCACCCGGAATTGCCCCGATCCGGCCGGTTGAATTTGCGCCTGGTCGAGAAGCTTGAACCAGGCCCAGGGGCCGGTTTCGCTGAGCTGCGAGGGGCTGCCGGCGACCGGCGGCAGGAATTCGAGTCGCGCCTGGCCGGAGGCGCCGGTCCATTGCAGGTCGGCGACGCGAACCGCCTGGCCGGCGCTGTAGGTCAGCGTTTGACCGTCCACGCCGAGCACGACCTGGTTGGCGTCGCCGCTCAGTTCAAGCGGGACCAGTTGAAAGCGGATCACCGGGGTCGGGCTATTACCGGCGAACAGGGCGTCGCGGATGGCGGCGGCGCGCTGAAAGGCTTGCAGGGCTTCCGGGGTGATGCTTTGCTCCGGACCGGTCGGGCCGCGCCAGCGCCAGACGCCTGATGAAGTATCCACGTAGGGTTGCAGGGACTGCTTGAAGAAGCGATCCATCAACCCGTTTGGGCCAAAGAACCGACCGAAGGCGGCCAGCGCGGCGTCTGGCGGCGCGGCCAGCGACCGGTTGACGCTGACGCCGGAGTTTTGCCCGACCCATTGGATGGTGTTCGCCGGCAAAGCCGCGGGAGCGGCGCCGGTTCCGGCGCCGCTCCACTGAATCGAACTGCGCGCCATGGGATAGCGGCCGTTCAGATTGTCCTGAAAAAAAGCGGCGATTTGGGCCGCTTTCCATTGGGCGTTCAACCGGTCGCGCGGGCTGCGGACAATATCGGCGCTGTCCAGGGCCAGTTTGTTGAGCAACGTGTTGAAGGGCGGCGGTTTGCGGGTGGCGTCGACCTGGATCTGGCTGACGACCGCGCCGATTTGATCCTTGAGGCTTTGCGGCAGGGTTCCATCGGCGCTGGTTTCCCGGGCGCGGACCATGGCGTTCAGGTGACCGTAGAGGTCGTTGAGCGCGGACAGCGTCTTGTCGATGGGCGGAATCGCGCCCTCCGGACCGTTGATTTCACGCTGGTACTGGGCGCCGAGGCCCAGCAGGCGCGGATCGGGAGCGCAGGGCTGGATCGCGGGGCCGCCGGCCGGCGCGTCGGGTTTGCCGAGGATGCCGGCGATCTTGTCGGTCAGCGACTTGTCCGGCGGCGGTTTGCCGGCCTCGGGCGCCGGCGGCGGCGGCCGATCCAGCGCCAGCTCCCGGACCACGGTTTCGAGCAGCGCGCGCAGGGGCGAGGCCGGCTGGGACAACACTTGCAGGAGGTCGAGCGCGGCGTTCGGATTGTCGAAGCCTTTGAACTGGACATCGGCCAGCAGGTCCTGCCATTGCCGCAGGTAATCGCCGAAGTAGAGACGGCACACCTCGTCGGCAATGCGCTGCCGGTCGGCCGGATTGTCGGCTACTTGAACCGCCGCGCCCAGGATCCAGCTTTCGTCGGCCAATTGACCGACCAGTTTCGAGTTTTCGCTCAGAAAAAACTGGTAATAGCCCTTGTGGGTATACAGGCCGGGAACGCCGCTGTTCAACGGCTGGCCGCTTTTGCGCTCGAGCGCGCGCGGCGCGTCGGGGCCGGCGGCCAGGGTCAGGCCGATGTCGGCCGGATTGCCGGCGGTGCGCTGGTTTTGCTTGACGCGCTCATAAATTCGCTGCGAGAGGGGAACCTGGTTGAGTACGGCCCGGCTGCTCTGGATCAGCCCGTTGTCCAGCGCGATCGGCGATTTCAGCGGCGCCTGTTCCAGCAGCGCGTCCAGGTGCGCCGACAACTGGTCGCGCTGCTCCCGGCTGATGGCGCGGGGCAGGTTGGTCTGCCATTCCTGCGCCATCCAGCCCTTGACCGCCTTGGGGTCGAAGCGCTCGGGGTCGTCCATCATCAGGTAGATCTTGAGGGTGTCGTACAGGTAGCCGGGATTGTTGGGGTTTTGCCGCAGCCGCTCCTCCAGGCGCAGGATGATGCGGGGCAGCAGGGCTTGCAGCAGCAATCGCTGGTAGATGGCCCGCGCCTCGCCGCCCAGCTTGTCGCCCTGATACAGGCCAAAGCCCATCAGCCAGGGGCTGCCGGCGTCGCGGTCGGCGTAGCCGCCGGGAATGGCGCGGGCGGCGTCGAGCAGGGCCAGGGCGGCGGCCGGATCGGTTTGGTCGGGCGAGAGCGCCTTGATGAGCTGATTCACTTCCAGCCGCTGTTTTTCCACCGCGCGCACGTACATTTCGTTGCGGGCGTAGCTGGTCAGCCACAGCAGGGCGGCCGTCGCGGTCACGAGCAGGGCGGCGGCGTAGGCGCCGCGCTGAATCCAGGCCCGCCAGCGCTCCACCCGCAGATTGGTCCCGGCGATCTCGGCTTCCGGAAACACCACGTCGCGCAGGGTCCGGGTGATGAAGTAACTGCGGCCCTTGCCGGAAAAGGTGCTGAGCAGTTGCCGGTTCAGCCCGAAGGTGGTGGCCAGCGAACTCATCAGCCGGTCGATGGGCGTTCCTTCCTGGGTGCCGCTGGTGAAGTACACCCCACGCAACAGGACGCGCTCCTCGAACCGGCTGGGCCGGAACACTTCCTTGAGAAACCGCTCGGCGACTTGCCTTAGGGAGGCGAACTGCTTGGGGAGGGTGTAGATCAGGTCGCGCCGCTGGGGATCGCGCTCTTCCTGCAGGCGCGCCACCAGCCGATCATTCAGACGCTGTTCCAGCAGTTCGAACTCGCCGACGAAGTGTTCGACCACGCCTTCCGGCTGGGTCGGGTCGTCCATCGGCAAGGTCATGCCCCAGACCTGCGCCCGCTCCTCCTGACCCAGATCACCGAAAAACTCGATGAAGCCGGCGATCAGATCGGCCTTGGTGAACAGCACGTAGATCGGGAAACGGATGCCGAACTGTTCGTGCAATTCCTGCACCCGCTGCTTGATGGCCAGCGCCTGGGCGGAACGCTCGTCCTCGCTTTGCTGCATCAGGTCGGACAGGCTGATCGCGATGAAGGCGCCGTTGATGGGCCGACGCTTGCGATGTTTCTTGAGCAGCTCCAGAAAACCGCGCCAGGCCGCCCGATCCACCTCCTCGTGGCTGTCCTGGGTGGTGTAGCGGCCGGCGGTGTCGAGCAGCACGGCTTCGTCGGTGAACCACCAGTCGCAGTTGCGGGTGCCGCCCACGCCGCGCACCTTGCCGGCGCCCAGCGGGAAGCGCAGACCGGAATTGATCAGCGCGGTGGTCTTGCCGGAGCCGGGCGGGCCGATGATGATGTACCACGGCAATTGGTAGAGATACTGCGTGCGACCCGTTTTGCCGCCCAGCCGGGCTTTCTTGAGGACGGCCAGCGCCTCGTCCAGCCCCTGCTTGAGCGTGGAAATTTCCTCGGACGAGGCGGCTTCTTCTTCCTTCTTCTTTTTCCGTTGCTCGCGCGCGGCCTCGTCGTCGCCCCCGCCTCCGCCCCCTGTCGGACCCGCCGGACCGGAGCCGCCGCCCTGACCGACCCGTCCCGCTTGCCCGGCCAGATCGGCCAGCATGTCGCGGTTCCGCCTGAGCGTGTCGATGTAGTAGAAGAGCTGATACAGCGCATACATGCCGCCGACGGTCATGATGGTGCCGACGCGACCCAGGTCGGAGGCGAGCGGCGTTTGTCCGGCGACGGCGATCAGCGGTCCCAGATACCAGATCAGGCCGGCGACCGCCAGAAAGCCGGTGACGCCGATCAGCCAGGGATTTTTGAGAATGCTCAGAATCTTCTTCATGATCCCTACCGTGTCACCTGGGCCAGCAGGATGATGTCGACGCGCCGATTCTGCGCCCGCCCCTGCGGGGTGTCGTTGGCGGCGAGAGGTTCGGTGTCGGCCCGGCCCTCGCCGATGAAGCGGCCCGGCGTGGCGCTGTGGACGGCCAGGATTTTCACCACGCTGTCGGCGCGGGCCTTGGACAAATGCCAGTTGGAGGGGAATTGCAGGGTGCGAATCGGAACGTTGTCGGTGTGGCCGGTCACCAGCACTCGGCCCTGAACCTTGTTCAGCTCGGTGCCGATGCGTCGTTGCAGCAATTCGTAAAACGCCGGCTTGACCTCGGCCTTGCCGGAATCGAACAGGCCGTCGCCGCGAATACGCACCGTGGTCCGGTCGGCTTCCTCCAGCACTGCAACCAGTCCTTGGCGGATTTCCGGCTCAAGGAAGGTGCGCAGGTTCTGCGCGACCTGGGCCAGACCGGCGTTGGCCTTGGGCGGCGCGGCCGCGACGACGGGGACGCCGCCGCGCCGCACCATCGCCACGGTGTCGCCGCGGATTTTGCCAAGCTCGGCGAGCACCGGATCGGAGGCATTGTTGAGCAGCCAGTTGAAAATGGCGTAGGCCAGCAGCAGCAGGGCCGCCGCCACCGCCGCCACCACCCACAGGGGGACGTAGCGGCTCAGGGGGTTGCGCTGGTTGACGACGCCGCGCCAGTGCGGGGACAGCTCCCGCTCGAACTCGCCTCGGGCGGTGCGGATGGCGTTGTAGGCGCGCTCGCGCTGCTCGTCCAGTCGGCCGCGGCCGTTGTCCAGGAGCCGATAGCGGCCCTGGAAGCCGAACGCCAGGCACAGATACATCAGTTCCAGCAGGTGCAGGTTCTTACGCGGGTCGGGAATGATGGCGTCGAGCAGTTCGAAAAATTTTTCGCCACCCCAGGTTTCGTTGTGGAAGGTGATCAGCAGGCTGGTCTCGCTCCACTCGCTGGCCCGGCCCCAGGGCGTGTTGAGCACCACTTCGTCGAGGGTGGTGCAAAGTACATAGCGAGCCCGGAACACGACTTTCTCGTGGATGCCCTGGTTGCGGGCGTTGTTGGTGAAGGCCTTGATCTCCTCGATCATCTTGGCCCGCAGCCGCTCGGGGTCGGGATGGGTCGGGGTGTTCTTCAGCCGCATGATCAGGCTGAGCAGGGGGGCGGCGGCTGCCTCCAGCGGATTCAGGCCGACGCCGGCCGGTAGATTGACGGGCGCTTCGGTCGGTGGCGGATCGGATGGGCGGGGAGCCGGCTCGGGCCCGGGGCTCGGGCCGGAGCGACGACCGCCGGGCGCCGGCCGGATGATGGTGCGTCCGCCGTCCTCGTCGCCGTTGGAGGGGGCAAACGGATCGTCGATGGTCACGGTTCGCTACTCGGTCACTCTTTGATAGCCCAGAACGTCATCTCCATGCCCGGAAATTCGCCGCCGACGTGGAAGGCGAAGCCGCCGGAGTTGAGAATCTGTTTCCAGAATTCGCTGCTGCGGTCGAGCCGGAAATAGGTGAAATCGGCGCGATAGGGGATTTCCCGCGGCGCCACCGGCAAGGCGTTGACGCCGATGCCGGGCAGATGGTGGTTGACGAACTGGGCGATGCGTTCCACCGGTCCGATCTTGACCTGGGTGGGGAAACGGGCGCGCAGCAGATCGGTCGCCATGTCGGCGCGAACCGCCAGGATGAACGTGGCCTTGGTGAGGAGCGGGCGCTCGCGGTCGGTGATGATCGCCACCCGGATGCCGTACTGGCGTTCCTCGATGGGAATCTGGATCGCCGCGTCCACTTCCTCCAGACTGAGCGAGCGGCGCAGTTCGGTCATCAGGGGGCCGAAGGTTTTTTGCGGATCGTCGTGGTCGTAGGCCGGGAAGATCGGTGGCCGACGCTTGACCTTGTCGGTGAACGTGGCCATTTCGCCGGCCAGTTGCAGGGCAATCTGGTAAAAGCTCTCCGGGTGCAGGTTGCGCATGGCCGCCAGATGGGCGAACAGCGGCTCGAAGCGGTTGACGACTTGCAGGCGCAGGAACTGGGCGATGTCCAGGCTGGCGCCGCGCGCCGTGCCCGCGCCCGCCACCCGGTCGGCCAGGGCGTCGCCACGCTGGTGCAACAGACCCAGCACCTCGGTGACGAACCCGGCCAGGGCCGGTGCTCCCCGGCAGTCGAGGCAGGGCGGGAGATAGTCGGGATCGACGATCACCCGCTGATCGGGCCGTTTTTCCAGCACCCGGGTCACCCCGATGGTGGTGTATTCGCCGAAGTCGCGGGTATCGAGGAATAGCCGCAGGCGGGGTTCGCCGACTTCGATGAAGGCGCTGTTGTTGGCGGTGTCCATATTGTTGTCGCGCACCTCGCCGGCCATGGCCCGATAGCGGGCGGCGGTGTCGGTCTGGCCGCCGCGCTCCACGTCCGCCATGCCGACGCGCCGCAGCGGCAGGGCCAGCAGCACCCGAATATTGCGCGCGTCGGCGCCGACCTCCAGCGGAGCCGGCGGCGGATCGTGGTCGGGAATGTTGAAGGGCGTGCCGTCGGGCAACAGGCCCCGGGCGGCGGTGATGGCGATCTTGCCCAAGGCCAGGGCCTCCCGATCCAGGGCCAGGTGCGCCACGCCCCAGCCGTAGGGACGCAGGGAATCGCAGGATTGTCGAACCAGGGCTTCGGTGTGGCGGTCCTGCTGCTGGAAGTGTTGGGGTTGCAGGAACATCCCCTCGGACCAAACGACCTTGCTATACCAACTCATGGCGGTGTCGCTCGTTGCGGCGCGTTATTCGGATGTCGAATCGTCATGGTTAAAATCCTAGCACTCAAACCGCCGAACGGCGGAAGATGCGCGGGATTTGAAGGTTCGGGGTCAACGGCGCGCGCGCAGCCGCTCCTCGTAAGCGCGGGCGAATTCACGACCGAACAGTTCGTTGAAATCATCCTCGGCTTCCCGGGCGATGGCCTCGTATTCGCTGGTGAACAGGTCCCAATACTTGGCCTTGCGGCTGGCGGGTAGGATGCTGTCGAGCACGGTCTGTTGCAAGCGGGTTTCCAGGTTGTTCGGGTCGAACCGCTCCAGCAGACGATTTAGAGCGGTCTGGACGCCCGCCCAGACCGCCACCTGGTGATCCTTGATGTCCTTGAACCCTTCGCGCACGGCCTGTACCGGCGACATGTAGGCGTTCTTCTGGCGGATCAGGAGCAGGGTCATGATCTCTTCCGGGCCGAGTGGCGGCTGACCGGGCGGCGTCTTGAGCGGGTTGTTTTCGGTCGGGCCGATCGTGGTCCGATCCAGCCGGAATTCTCCCTTGACGTCGCCGCGGGCGAGCAGGATGTCCGTCAACCCCTGCACGGTTTCGCGAAAGATCGCCCCGAGGTTGGCCGCGATTTCAAGCCACCGTTCCGCGGGCGGCCGCGCGTGGGGCAAGCCCGCGCTTTTTAGAAAGGCCTGTATTAGAGCCGCGGCATCCGGTCCCGTTGGTTCGGCGATGGCTGGCGCGGGCGGCGCCGGGGGTTCGGCGGCGGCCGGCGTGGGGGGGCGTGGATGCGG
>CALGOO010000042.1 GCA_937960715.1 uncultured Candidatus Competibacteraceae bacterium | reverse complement strand
GTTTTCGTATGGGTTCTTAGAGGTCCGCGCCTCCGCAGAGGCGCATTGCCGAAAGTGTAGACAGCCTTGGGGACGTTATCCAACCGGTCAGTCGCGCAGCAACTCGTTCAGGCTGACCCGGCCACGGGTCTTCTCATCCACCTGCTTGATGATGACCGCGCAGTACAGGCTGTGGCTGCCATCGGGAGCGGGCAGGGCGCCGGGCACCACCACCGACCCGGCCGGTATCCGACCGTAAGTCACTTCACCGGTCAGCCGGTTGTAAATCTTAGTGCTCTGGCCGATGTAGACGCCCATCGAGACCACCGAACCGCGCTCGACAATCACACCCTCGACCACCTCGGAACGGGCGCCGATGAAACAGTCGTCCTCGATGATGGTGGGGCTGGCCTGCAACGGTTCCAACACGCCGCCGATGCCGACGCCGCCGGACAAATGCACGTTCTTGCCGATCTGGGCGCAGGAGCCGACCGTGGCCCAGGTATCCACCATCGTGCCCGAGTCCACGTAAGCGCCGACATTGACGAAGGACGGCATCAGCACCACGCCAGGCGCGATATGGCAACCCCGGCGGGCGGCGGCGGGCGGCACCACCCGCACGCCGGCGGCTAGAAAGTCGTTTTCGCCATACTGGGCGTACTTGGGCGGTAGCTTGTCGAAATAATTGGTATAACCATCGCGGATGATGACGCTGTCGTTCAGGCGGAAGCTGAGCAGCACCGCCTTCTTCAGCCAGGTGTTGACTACCCAGACGCCGTCGCGTGGCTCAGCGACCCGAACCCGACCCAGTTCCAACAGGCCCAGCGCATCCTCCACCGCCTCGCGCAGCGCGGCCGGGGCGCTGGCGGCGTCCAGCTCGGCACGGCGCTCGAATGCTTCTTCAATCATCCGTTGCAATTCACTCATCGGGGAACATCCTCGGCAGGGGCGGCGCGCTCATCAGTCAAGTTTGGGCGCGGCCGCAAAAACCGTCATAATAAGGGGGGATAAGGACCAGGCTGGCGGGCCGCCGAGCGGGCGGCTCGAATCCCGATGGAAACTTTACCATCCCAGGCCCCCGAACGGCAGCAGGCTAGCGGTCGCGATGACGATGGGCGCGCGGATCAACCCGATGAAATAAAACACAACGAGGGTATTCGGTATGTCGAAAAATTCGCCGGCGGATCCCGCCAAGCGGGATCACTCCAAACAGTCCGAGAAACAGACGGCCCCGGATGTTCCGAAAGCGACTATCGCCGAGCCGGCCGCGCCACCCAAGCCGGAAGCCGGCCCAGCGGGGATGGATGGCCGCAAGCGGGTGATCATCGAAGGCGTGACCCCGGAGATCGACGGTGGTCGCTTCCCGGTCAAGCGCACCGTGGGGGATACCGTGACGGTCGAGGCGGATGTGTTCACCGATGGCCACGATTCGCTGTCCTGCGTCTTGCAGTACCGCCAGGCGGGCGAGACCGCTTGGCGGGAAGCCCCGATGCGTTTCCTGGCCAACGATCGTTGGCGCGGCGAGTTTCAGGTATTGGAACTGGGACGGTATGAATACACGGTGATCGCCTGGGTGGACGCCTTCAAGTCCTGGCGCCACGATCTGGGACGCTGGGTGCAGGCCGAGGATATCGCGCTCTCGCTGCGGATAGGCGCGGAACTGGCCGAGAAAGCCAGCCAGCGCGCCAGTGGCGAGGACGCCAAATGGCTGGCCAAGCGCGCCAGGGAACTGGCCGGTTCGCACGATCTGGAATACCGCCGTCAGCTGGGGCTGGACGAGGAATTTACCCGGCTCATGGAACGCAACGCCGACCGCCGGCTGGCATTGAGCTACGGCAAGGAACTCGGCGTGGTGGTGGACGACGAGCGCGCCCGGTTCAGCACCTGGTACGAGCTGTTCCCGCGTTCGTGCAGTCCAGTTCCGGGCAAGCACGGCACCTTCAAGGACTGTGAGTCCTGGTTGCCGCGCATCGCCGCCATGGGGTTCGACGTGTTGTATTTCCCGCCGATTCATCCGATTGGCCGGGTCAATCGAAAAGGCAAGAACAATACCCTGACCCCCGGTCCCGATGATGTCGGCAGCCCATGGGCCATCGGCGCGGCGGAGGGTGGCCACAAGGACATCCTGCCGGAACTGGGCACGCTGGAGGATTTTCGTCAACTGGCGCGCAAGGCGAAGGAGCACGGCATCGACATCGCCCTGGACATCGCCCTGCAATGCGCGCCGGATCACCCCTACGTCAAGCAGCATCCCGACTGGTTCCGCTGGCGGCCGGACGGCACGGTGCAATACGCCGAGAATCCACCGAAGAAGTACCAGGATATCTATCCGTTCAATTTCGAGACCAGCGATTGGAAGGCGCTGTGGGCGGAGATCAAGAGCATCTTCGAGTTCTGGATCGAGCAGGGCGTGCGCATCTTTCGGGTCGATAATCCGCATACCAAGCCGTTTGCGATGTGGGAATGGCTGATCGGCGAAGTCAAGAAGCACACCCCGAACGCGATTTTCCTGGCCGAGGCGTTCACCCGACCCAAGGTGATGCACCGGCTGGCCAAGCTCGGCTATACCCAGTCCTACACCTATTACGCCTGGCGCAACGCCAAGTGGGAACTGAGCGAATACTTGACCGAGGTTTGCCAGGGACCGGGTCGGGAATATTTCCGCCCCAATTTCTGGCCCAACACCCCGGATATTCTGACCGAGGCCCTACAATTCGGCGGCCGACCGATGTTCATGTCCCGGCTGGTGATGGCGGCGACCATGACCGCCAATTACGGCATTTACGGCCCGGCCTACGAGATGATGGAGCATGTCGCGGTCAAGCACGGCAGCGAGGAGTATCTTGACTCCGAGAAATACCAGGTGCGTTATCGCGGTTTCCAGGATTTGGACGGTCCCAACAGCCTGCGCGATTTCATCGCGCTGGTGAACCGCATCCGCAAGCGCAATCCAGCCTTGCAATCGAACGCCAACGCTCACGTTCATGGCGTCGACAACGAGCAGATCATCTGCTACAGCAAGGCGACCGACAACCGCGCCAACGTCATTCTGGTGGTGGTGAACCTGGATCCGAACTACACCCAGGCCGGCATGACCCAGTTGGATCTGGCGGTGCTGGGCGTGGACCCGCATCAGCCGTTCCAGGTTCACGATTTGCTGACCGGCGCCCACTACCTTTGGAATGGCCCGCGCAATTACGTGGAGTTGAATCCAAATCGAATGCCGGCGCATGTGTTCCGCATCCGCCACCACCTGCACACGGAGCGCGATTTCGATACCTTTGACGGTTAAGGTCCCTCACCGGGAATACCTGTTGCGAATGGCATGATGAACCGAACCACCACCCCGAGAAGCCATCGTCCTCCTCGGGAATTATGCGAACGATCACTACCAACGAAGGATGTGCCACGATGAAACAACCAAAAATTCTGGCGTTCGTGATGGCGGGCGGTGAAGGCTCCCGCCTAAGTCCGTTGACCACGCAAAATTCCAAGCCCTCGCTCCCCTTTGGCAGCCGCTATCGGATCGTGGACTTCGTGTTGAGCAATCTGCTCAACTCCGGAATTCAGTCCATCTATCTACTGGTGCAGTACAAATCCCAGTCGCTGATCGAGCATGTGCGCAAGGCCTGGGTGGTGTCGCCGATGCGCAACGAGGAGTTCGTGACGGTGGTGCCGCCCCAGATGATGCGCGGTGGTGACTGGTTCATGGGCACCGCCGATTCGGTGTACCAGAATCTGAACCTGATCCAGTTGCACGACCCGGACCTGGTGTTGGTGTTCGGCGCCGATCATATCTATCGGATGGATTTGCAGCAGATGGTGGATTTTCACCGCGAGCGGGAAGCGGATGTCTCGGTGGCGGCGTTACCGGTGCCCCTCGCGGACGCCAAGGGGTTTGGCGTCATCGCCGCCGACGGTGATGGCCGGGTGCGCGAGTTTCAGGAAAAACCCGCCAATCCGGCGCCGATGCCGGGCGATCCCTCCCGCGCCTATGCCTCGATGGGCAATTACCTGTTCAACACCGATGTGTTGGTCAATGCGCTCAAGGCGGCTCATAGCCGCGGGGAGCACGACTTCGGTCAAAACGTGTTGCCCCATTTGAAGGAAACCCATCGGTTGTTTGCCTACGACTTCGCCAGCAACAAGGTTCCTGGCTCCAAATCCTACGAGGAGCCGGCCTACTGGCGGGACGTGGGGACTCTGGACGCCTATTTCGCCGCCCATCAGGATATGCTGGGGCTGACGCCGCGCTTCGATGTGTTCAACCCGCAATGGCGGATCTTTTCCAGTAATTATCAGGGGCCGGTCGCTCGCCTGATCAACGCCCAGGTCGAGAATGGCGTGATCGCCGCCGGTTCGCTGGTGCATGGCGCGTCCATCCGCAACTCCATCATTCGTCGCGAGGTCATCATCGAGGACGATGTGGAGATCGAGGATTGCATCATTCAGGACTATGTCCATATCAAACGCGGCGCTCGGCTGCGGCGCGTCATCATCGGCGGCTACAATGTCATCGAGGCGGGTGATCGCATCGGCTACGATCCAGAATTGGATCGGCGCCGTTATACCGTTACCGCCGGCGGCATCACGGCGGTCGGGCCGGGCGAGGTGACGACCGCCATGCGGGCGTTTAGCGAATAATTGGGCATTTGGCATCAGGCGCCCGGACCTGCACCCGGCGTCTGATGCTATTTTCGTATAGAGTGCCGATGAATAAATCCACCACGACCATCTGGCCCGGCCGACCGTATCCGCTGGGGGCGACCTGGGACGGGGAGGGCGTCAATTTCGCCCTGTTTTCGCAGCACGCCGAGCAAGTGGTGCTCTGCCTGTTCGACGCCAAGGGCAAGCACGAGGTCGCGCAAATTCCGCTGCTCGAGCGCACCGGCGGCGTCTGGCACGCCTATCTGCCGGAAGCCCGGCCCGATCTGCTGTACGGTTACCGAGTGCATGGTCCTTACCAGCCGGAGGAGGGCTACCGGTTCAATGCGCACAAGCTGTTGCTCGATCCCTACGCCAAGAGCATCGTCGGTCAGATTCACTGGAGCGACGCCCAGTTTGGCTACCGAATCGGCGGTCGCGGCGAGGACCTGAGCTTCAACACCCGCAACAGCGCGCCGGGGATGCCCAAATGTCAGGTGGTGGATACCGCCTTCATGTGGGGCGACGACCGCCCGCCGCGCGTGCCGTGGCACGACACGCTGATCTACGAATTGCATGTGCGCGGCTTCACCCTGCGCCACCCCGACGTGCCGGTCCATCTGCGTGGCACTTACGCGGGCTTGGCCTGCGGGCCGGTGGTGGATTATCTCAAGGCGCTGGGCGTGACGGCGGTGGAGTTGTTGCCGATCCACTATTTCGTGGACGAACGCCACCTGTTGGACCGGGGTTTGCGCAATTACTGGGGCTATAGTCCCCTCGGCTATTTCGCCCCGGACCCACGCTATGCGTCCACCGACCATCCGGTGAACGAGTTCAAAAGCATGGTGCGAACCCTGCACTCGGCCGGCATCGAGGTGATTCTCGACGTGGTCTACAACCACACCGCCGAGGGCAATCAGTTCGGCCCGACCCTGTGTTTTCGCGGCCTGGACAACGCCACGTACTATCGGCTGGCTCCCGATCATCCGCGCTACACCATGGACTATACCGGCTGCGGCAACACCCTGAACACCGCCGAGCCGAGAGTGCTGCAACTGATTGCCGACAGCTTGCGTTACTGGGTGACCGAGATGCACGTCGACGGCTTCCGCTTCGATCTGGCCGCCGCGCTGGCGCGGGGCCAGCAGGCGGTGGAGCAGGCGGGCGCGTTCATGGCTATCGTCCAGCAGGACCCGGTGCTGTCCCAGATCAAGCTAATCGCCGAGCCGTGGGACGTGGGCGAGGGGGGGTATCAGGTGGGCCGGTTTCCGCCGGGCTGGAGCGAATGGAACGGTAAATACCGCGATGTGGTGCGCGACTACTGGCGCGGCGAGGGCGGCCTGATTGGCGAACTGGCCTACCGGCTGACCGGTTCCGCCGATCTGTACGAGCACAATGGTCGCCGACCCTGCGCCAGCATCAACTTCGTTACCGCCCACGACGGTTTTACCCTTTACGATCTGGTCAGTTACAACGAGCGTCACAACGAGGCCAACGGGGAAGACAATCGCGACGGCGAATCGCACAACCGAAGCTGGAATTGCGGCGTGGAAGGCGATACCGGAGATCCGAAAATTCTCGCCCTGCGCCTGCGCCAGCGGCGTAATCTGCTGGCGACCCTGCTGTTGTCGCAAGGCGTGCCGATGTTGCTGGCCGGGGACGAGGTTGGTCGCACCCAGCGCGGCAACAACAACGCCTATTGCCAGGACAACGAACTGAGCTGGCTGGACTGGGATATCGCCTGGTTGGCGGAAAATCGCGAGTTGCTGGCGTTCACACAACGCCTGGTCCAGATCCGCCGGCGACATCCGACCTTCCGGCGGCGGCACTTCTTTCGGGGCATCCATGGCGACGGCGTTCGCGACATTTTCTGGTTCAATCCCGACGGCTGCGAAATCAACGACGAGGAATGGACCCACGACTACGCCCGTTGCCTGGGGCTGTACCTGCCGGGCGCCGGTTTGCAGGAACGGGACGAGCGCGGCCATCCGTTGGTGGACGACAATTTTCTGCTGCTGTGCAACGCCCATCACGAGGAAATTTCGTTTGTATTGCCGGTGCCGGGTGATGAGACGCTGTTCGAGGTGGTGCTGGATACCGCGCTGCCTCAGGGTCAACCGACCGAGGGTTTTCAGCATCCTTCCGAGGATCCCTATCCGGTGCAAGGCCGGTCGCTGGTGTTGCTGCGACATCGGCGCGTGGCGTCCCAACCGGGAGCCTGAAGCAAAAAAGGCCGGGCAAGGCGCCCGGCCAAAAACCACCAAAGGAGGATGTGTGGCAGACAGAGGAGAAAAAACGCCTGCCACACGCCATCTATCTTAACAGGAAATTTAGAGTAAACATACTACTTTCTGTTGTTTTTGGACAAAAAAGAAACAGTTTGTTTTAAACGCAACTGGCCAACTCAAAATTTGGTCAAAGGCGCTCAGGGCAATTCCGGTAGCGCCTCGTCATCGGACAGGGCCAGAATGGCGTCAATGAGCCGATCGGTCTTGTTGACTCCGCCGTGCGTCATCAACATCCGCGCCTTGGTGATCAATTCAATCGGCGTCAGCGGCGCCTCGGGATCGCCCTTGGCGTGAGTTCGCCGCACTGTCAGGCGTTGGCCGCCGCGCACCGTGACGGTCACCGCGCTGCCCCAGGCCTTCGGGTAGGCCGAGGCGTAGGGCTCGGCGACCCGCGCGGTCACCTGTTCCCGTAGCCCCGCCAGCTCCCGCCGCGCCGGCTCGGCGAACGCGGCGAAATCCACCGTTTCCCAGCTCAATGCCGCCGCCACGCAATGTTGCAGGGAGAACTTGGCCTCGTAGTCGCTTCGCGGCGCGGGTCGGTCGCAGACCTCCAGCGCCGCCGGATAGGTTTCCACCTCGACTTGTTCGATCGCGCCAGCCATCACGCGGCGGCGCAATTCCTGCGCGGCGTCGATGGCGGGATGGGTGTGGCGGCAGGAGGGCCAAGGCTTGACCGAGGTCAACGACAACTGCCACGGGCCATCCGGATCGCGCGTGATCGCCTCGGGATCGGGATCGGGACAGGTGGCGGCGAACCAGCCCTTCGCGCCTTCCAGCATCGTCGGCGGTCCGGTGAAGCCATGTCGGGCCAAATCCGCCGCCAGCACACCCGCTTCCGCCGCCCGCCCGGCGTGCAAGTGCTTGGTCATCGTGCCGGCTTCCAGAAATTGCCAGAGTCCAGCGGATTGCGCGCCCGCGTTGCCCAGAGCGTTGACTGTCGCCGACGCATCGAGGCGCAGCAACGCTGCTGTCGCCATGGCCGAGCCATAGGGACCGCAGGTCGCGGTGTTGTGCCACAGGCGATAGTGGGACGGTCCAACCGCCATCCCGACCCGGGTCGCCGCCTCGAACCCCCACAGCACCGCCCGCAGCATGGCGTGGCCGCGAATACCCTCCCGCGCCGCCACCGCCCAGGCCGCTGGAACCACGACGCAACCGGGATGAACCACCGAGGCCCGATGCAAATCGTCGGTTTCCAGGATGTGGGTCAGCGTTCCCAGCAGAAAGGCGCGGCGCGCGGCGTCGGTTGGCGCGGCGGCCTCGGCCCAACGCAGCAGAATGGCCCCCGGTGCGCTTGCCCGTCCCGCCAGCGCGTTCGCCATTGCATCCAGCACCAGCAACGCCGCGTGCTCCAAATCGGCGGGCGCGGTGGGTTTCGTGGTGATCAGTTCGGTCAACCGCTGGGTCAGGGTTGGATCGCTCATGCGGTTCTCCTTGGGGGCGGAGCGGGGCATTGGAAGAACGCGCTTGGCGCGCGATGGAATGATCGCAAGTGTAGCCGAGCGGCGCGTTGAGCGGTTGTCGATCAATCCTTCCAGGGCCGCTCGCACGCCATGAAACCCCGCCAGAGATCATGGAAGGCGTGTTCCTGGACATCCAGCCGGCAGCCGTACCAGCCCTCGATAACCTGGCGGGCGGCGGAAACGGTTCGCAGCCGCGCCTCGTCCAGCAACCGGCGCGCGACCGCGATGTCGTTCATGATGCCCAAACTGTCTTGCAGTCGAGCCAGCGCGCCGAGATAGGTCTTAACTGTCGGCACGGGGTACAGGCTGGCGAAGAAATCCAGAGCGTAGCGCAATTCCTTGATCCGAATCCGCAACCTGTGTCGCTCCACGGCGGAAAGCTCGGCGAATGCCTCGCCTTGTTTCTCGACCCGCCGATGGTCGCGACCGAGTAATGAGGTGGCGAAATCCACCGCCGGTTGCGCCAGGCGTTCCCGCCGTTTGTCGTCCAGCTTCTCCCGCCAGGCGCGGTCGTCCAGCCAGGCGGCGAGCGCCCGCGTCAGTTGCCGATAGTGGGGATCGGCCAGCGCCTCGCGCAGGGTGCGATGGTGGGTCTGGCGGATAGTCTCGGCCCTGGTTCGAAACAGAGCCAGGCCGCGTTTGCGCGGGAAATGGGCCAGGATCGGCGCCATGCCTTCCTCCACGAATACATCCCAGTCGCGGGCCGGCCCCAGGAAGCCGTTCAGCCAGCGGATGTCTTCCACCAAGGCGGCGCTGACCTCGCGGGGAATCAGCGGACGGAAGATCTTGAGGCCGGACCGCAGTCGGCGGAACGCCACCCGCATCTGATGGACACCCTCCGTTTGCCCGTCCAGCACCGCCGGTCGGTTCACCTCGGCGTGGCGCAGGCACGCACCGATGATGGTGACGAAGGCGTCCTCGCTGGTGGCGTCGGCTGCTAGCGTGATTGGACTGGCCTTGACATGGGTGATGGGTTTCGGAGTCACGGGCAATATCCGTTACAGTCAAAACAGCAGTTAGGATGAGCTACGGGGATTCAGGTGCGGACTTCGCCCAGATACCAAAAGGTCGGGTACCGCAAGTCCATACCCGTGACTTGAACCGCATGGTTTTCCAAGCGGGACGCCTGTCGTTCCGGCGCGCTGTCGAAGGGATACGCCGCGCGGACGCCCGGTATGATCCGCCAGTAGCCCAAACCCTGATCGAGGCGCATTCGCCAGCAAGCGCCGTCAATCCAGCACAAACGTAACTCCCGCGCATGGGGCAAGTGATGCGTCGCCACTTCCGAAAACGTGACAGCACCCAGTGTGTTCATCAACAAGGCTTCAAACACGGCGCGGCGGTCGTCCCCATCCCGCCAGTCGTGGTATAGCAGGCGCGGTTCACCGGTATCGCGAGCTTCCAGCGTTGCCGTAGCGATGATGATCCGGGTGCCGGGTTGTCGGCCACTCAGGGTTTCCAGCCAGTCGCGCAGCAACAGCAACATCAGTGGCGACCGTAGATAGCGGTCGTGGTATGCAATTTCCGCCAGTGGCGTTTTATCCGATAACCGGCGGGCAAGTTCCGGGACGCGCTGGCTGATCAGCGTCCAGGCGCGGCTTCCAAAGCCGTTGCTGGCACCGTTCAACTCGGTGGTAATCGCCAGTTCGTGCAATAGGTCGGCGGGTGGATACCGCAATGCTTCGGGCGCGCGCACCGGCCACTCGTCCGGCAGCGGCGGGAGTTGGTCCATGCTGCTCAAGCGCAGAAAGAGGGTTTGCTGAAAGCTATTGCCCCAGTTCGGCCCTGGCGCCAGCGCGTCCGAATCACTGGCGGCCCAGCGTACACTACCAATTTTGCCGGCCAATTCGATGGCAAACGGCAGCGATGAGGTTCCAACGGTCGGTTGGTCCGGGGCAACATGTAATTGTGCGCCGACGAAGCGCAGCAGGGCAGCGAGTTCATCGGCCAGCGGCGCTGGCAATCGGTCGAGACAGCGGCGCGGTGCGATCAATAAGACTCGCGTACTGCTGGCGCTGGCCCTCAACAGCTCATCCCGTAGTCGCCACGCCAGTGGTTCCCATTGTTCCGAATGGCCGCCCAGGAATAGCCGCAATTCGCTAATCGCACTGTGCTGGAATTCCCGGCGCAGGGCCAGCACGGTTGGTTCCAGTTCGATCTGGGTGGCTGGACCGAATACCCGTAATTCGGGCGGTAGTTCCAGACCGGTGAGAAAGTCGCTATCCAGCAGCGCTAATGCCCGGTGGCGGTCGAGATCGTCAAGATGAAACTGCGTGTCGTAGCTGAGCAAACAGCCGTGGCAGGCCCCGTCGCAACCCCGGGCGCACTGAAGAATGTCGCGTGCCTGCTTGAACAGTTCGAGCAACCACGGCGCGGCGGTAGTCACATAACCCGCACCGCCGGTCGCGGTGTCATAGAGATAAATCGAATGCGCTGGTTGTCCCGCCGCATCCAGGTTTTGAGCGACGGTACAGCCGATTTCCCGTTCCTCGATGCCGAGCTTGCCAGTTAATGCCCTACGCAAAGCGATGCCCAGTGAATATGCGGTGATCCGATCAAGCGGGGTGTCGCTATGCGGCTCTCGCAACTGCAATTCGAGAATATCGGTGCGTTCGGCGATACCGAGCAGGATACCTCGTTTGATCGCCCAATCTTCGTGATTGCCGGGACATTCGGTTTCGCGGTCGTGATCCCGCCCGCCGAGCAGGCGCTTGTGCAGTTTCAGGCTATCAAGATCGGGCATGGAATCGGCTTTGCCGCAGCGCAAGCAGACTGCGTAACCCTTGCCGTGTAAACCATCGGAGCGGTGAAACAAGTGTCCTTGAGTGCTGTAGCGATAGCGACCCAGCGCCGGCGTCGGCAACCAGACCCACGCCGCGCCTTCCAACGAAATCAGTGGATCGCGTACCGGGATGTACTGCGGCGTGCTCACATCGTTGTGAGGTTCATAGCGGATGTCCACTGCGAAGCCGGCCGGCTGCAGATATTCGTAGCGGGTTAGTTTATTGCCGGTATAGCCACAATGCGGACAGCGTTCTGGCATGGTAGGGCGGGTTCCGCTGCCGCCGCAGGAGCCGCAGCGCCATACCCAACGGATGGCCTGAATTTCCGGTGGTCCGTCCTGATCGGCCGGGATATGCCAGTTCAAGGTAATGCCGCTGCTGCGATAAACCCGGCCATCCAGCACGGTATCTGTGCCGGGCGCGTAATCACGCAACGCAATGGCAAGATCGCGGGAGGGTGATTCGTTACGCAACATCCGGTTATCTTCCCGCGCCTGGTCCCGCGAGCGATTCCGCCGTGCTTCAAGCTCCTTGGCGGTGGTCGTGCGCAGGGAGACCACGTTGATGGGAAAACCGTGGCCGGGCAGAAAACCCCGGTTGGCCAGTTCGCTGAGCAGATATTCATCTTCGATGCGCTGGCATTGAATTTCCAGGGCGCGTTCGGCGGGACTTTTCCCTTGAATGCTTGGACGATCCCGCACCAAGGCCAATTCATCGCGCAAGGCGTCAATCTCTTCCTGCCAATGCGCGGCGGTTTGTTCAATCGCATCGGCGGTGGCGCTCAGCAATGCTGACGATTCAAGACCTTCGAGACTGCTTCGGCGCACCAGTTGACCAATGCCTTGCATCAAGTGAGCGTCCTGGTTCGTGTCGCTTCGGCACCATTCGACAAATCGCGCATGAGGCGCCGTGACATCAGGCGTGGTCGTCTCGAAAAACCAGCGCGCGGTCAGGCGGTGCAAATTCCGGCTGTGGCGACCGAGAAATGCGGACAGCGCCAGCGCATGAATATGCCGGCTGACGATACGCTCGCTTTGCAGGGACACTTGCGGCGCCGCCAGCGGGGTGATGAACGGCCAGAGCGGATTGCGAAATACGGCGTCCCCATGGGGGGAAGCCTTGCACAGGGTGAAACTGGCGGCGGCGGTTTCCCGCCGACGCCCGGCGCGGCCAGCGCGTTGCAGGAAATTGGCTGGATGCGGCGGTACGTTGTTCATCGCCACCGCCGACAGACCACCGATGTCTACGCCCATTTCCATGGTGGTGGAGCAGCTCAACACATTGAGCTTGCCTTCCTTGAACAGCTTTTCCCGCTGCTCCAGCTTCCGGGCGGAAATCTGCGCCGAGTGCTCCTTGACGCGAAAAAAGCGGGCGTGGCTGGCGATCCGGTCGCTCAATTCTGGCCAGGCGCCCAATTCGCGCAAGCGCAGAATGCGCTCGTCATTTTCCAGCCAGTGGTTAATGTCTTCAGAATCGGCGTTATGCCAGAAGGCGTTGGGTACGCGCGGCATCTCGACCGGTACACATTGCGCCAGATCTTTGTTGGCGCCGGTCGGCATGTAGGGACTGAGGCCACGGAAGGTGAAGGGCAACAGTCGGCGAGTGATTGGGCAAAGCCAAGCTTGGCGAACCTCAGCGATCTCGGCGGTTTGCGACAGGCGCAGCCGATAGCCTTCCTCAAAGCGTTGCAACAGGCCGGTGCTACACAATGTCTGCCAAGCTGACACCAACAACTCATTGATCAAGCTGGTGCCTTCCGGGGTCTTGGCATCGAGTTGCAAGGCATGGGCGAGTAAAATCACCAAGCGGTTGCGTAATGAACCGCCCCGGGCCTGCGGCCAGGACGCTTGTTGCCGGGGGTTGCCAGATTCGCCCGGACCGATCAGGTAGCGCCCCCGCCCTGGAAAACCGAACCAGTGGAGTTGCTGGCGAGTGACTTCCACGGCGGAAATCGCCCGGACGTAATGATCCAGCGCCACACCCAGGAAATCGCGCCAGTCGTTAAGGCTGAAATTTTTTTGTTGCCAACCAGCAGGAGCGGTTTTGACGTTAGCCAGCGCGGGATAACTCAAGCGCAACAGGCCGAGCGTTTCCAGGGAATTCTGACGCTTCGAGCGGCGGAAGAATTCCCGCAACAGGCAGAGGTGGGCCAGTTCGCTGTCACTCAGTTCGCCGCCGGTTTGCTCTTTCAAACCCGCCAGCATCCAGCGTTCAAAGCCGGGTTCCGCCAACAACCGCTGAACTGCCTCATTCCACCCCAGCCGACCGAGCGGCGGCGCGTCGAGTTCGGCCAACTTGGCGCGTTTCTCCTGAATATCGTTGCCAAGAACCGATGAGAGACTGGGGTCGGTGTTCACCAACCGTTCAAATTGCACGATTCTTTGGCGCAGCTCTTCAATCTTCTCTTCATTCCGGGCGGGAACTGCTGCGGCAACATGGTGATACAACAAACTGCGTACATAATTCCGCTCTGCTTCCTGCTGTGCTTTAGCCGCGAAACGGGCGGTGCCTTGTCGGTTGTCGCTGAAGGTGATCAGCCGCCGTCCATCGAGCGGTAGCGGTGTGTCGCTCTTCCCAAAGGGCTGCATGTGGGCCAGCAAAGTGGGTATCGCCACACCGAGCAGGAACGGAGCGCCAAGCCGGGCCGGTTTGAACAAGCTCATCGGGGATTTTTCCCGTTCGCCACACACCGGGCAGTGCAGGCGGCCATCCTCTTCCGGCCCACGGACATGCACCCGCGCGCCAGATTCAGTGGCGCAATCGAAGCGATTTTCCTTTGAAAGCCAACCGGACAGATGGCTCTGTCCGGGTTCAGTCAACAATCGTGGCAATCCTTGCCGGGGGTCGGCCATGGGTTCGTTGTCCTCATCTTCCTCGGTCTCCGGTGGCTCCAGTTCTTGCTGAAACTCATCCTCGTCGACGGGAGAAGGCCGGGGCAGGAGCCAGGAGACATCAACATCATTCTTTTCCCGGGCCGCCAGATATTCCGCTCCACATTCGCCGCATTGCACCAATTCAAAAACAGGGATGCTGCAAACCGGGCAATGCGTGCGCCGCTCCAGAAACACCGGGCCAAACGGCCAGCGCGCGTGGTCAAGAGGCGTGTTCTTTCGACCGGGACAGGCGGAATTGGCGCAGACCCAAAGACCGGTTTGCGCCCGTTCGAGAAAATGGCCGCGCAACGGCAGAAAGGGTTCGCCGGCGCCATTGTGCGCGCCAGTGGCGAGATCGAGCAGTTCCAGCGTATTGCGGCGCGTGATCTCATCGCTGTGTCCAAAAAGGATTTCCGCCAGTTGCGACAACCGTGCCGCGCCTTCGGTAATCCGTTGTCGGACGGCGCGCGCCGGTGGGTTCGCCGCCAGGACATCGTAAAGACCTTCCCGGGTCATTTCGCGCAGCACCGCCGGTGCTGGCAGCGGACGAGCCATCGCCGCCATTTTTGGATCGAGTGGCGGCGTCCGCCGGGTGCCGACGATCACCCGTACCCGTTCGGAGGGCACGCCGGCGACCTGGGCCAGGAATTCCCGCAATTGGCGCTGGCTGTCTTTACCACCGGCAAACGTCGCGGAGGTGGCGACAAAGTGAACGTCTTCGGCGCGGCAACCGAAGCCATGCAGCACCCGCCGCAACAGCAGGGCGATTTCAGCGGCTTGCGAACCCATGTAGGTGTGCGCTTCGTCAAGTACGATCCAACGCAACCGCCCTTGGGAAGCATCGAGAATCGGCCGGTCGTCGGCACGCACCAGCAGGTATTCGAGCATGGTGGCGTTGGTGACCAGAATCGGCGGCGGGTCGGCGCGTAACACGTCACGACCCAAAACCTCGCTGGTATACAGTTGATCGCGTTTTGGGGGTGACTGGTAGGGCGTGTTGCCGTTGTACAGGCAAAAGCGGACGCGCCCCTTGAACGGTTCCGTCCAGGTCACCAGGCGATCCCGCTGGCTTTTAATCAGCGCGTTGAGCGGGTAAAGGAACAACGCCCGGACACCGGTGAGCGGGATTGGCGAGCGGGCGGCTTCGGTGGCCAGATCGTGCAGAATCGGCCACAGAAAGCATTCAGTTTTGCCGGAACCGGTGCCACTGGTCACCAGCACCGAACGCGGCGGCCCCCCGGCTAGTAGCGTTTCACACGCCTCAATCTGGTGCTGGTAAGGCTGCCGGTCTGCGGAAAAGGTATATTCCTCGGCGAATTCCGAGGGGGGGTTGCCGAGCGCGCGGACCAGATCGGGATGCAGCAGCGTTCCCGTCAACGCATCGAGCGTGGTTTCCGCTAGCGTCCAGCCGAAAGTAGCCTCGAACACCGGATCGGCCAAAAAGGAACCCTCTGAACCCGCCATCCGTTCAAACTGGTTCCGCAGATGATTCCGTAGCGGATCATTGCGGAAGCCGAGTTGACTCAGCACAGCGCGGCTGGCGCGGCGATTGAGTTGATCGGTCAGTGAGGTGAAAAATCGGGTAGGCGCATTCATGCAATGGGGTCCTTAGCTTTAGGTAGTCAAATCGGCCAGTCCCAGGCAGAGGGCGGTTGCGTAAGCGGTATCGAACCAGGGAGGGTCGAAATCTCGCGCTCGGTGTAACTCGAACAGCAAAGCCGGAGCATGACTCCCATTCCATAAGGCCAGCGTCGCTACCAGGAACGGTGCGCACAATACCGGACGGCGGAATGTTTCTTCGAGCCCAAATCGCCGAGGTGCGGGCAGTTTGGTTTCAGCTTGTTCGAGGATGCGCGGCAAGAGCGGCCATTGCTCACCGGTATGGCCCCTAAATAGATCTTGTTGAGCCGCCCCCAAGGTGTATTCAAGTGTTGTGGGCGCTGCTTTAGCGAGATTGAGCATGGAACGACAAGTCACCGGCAGATTCGGGAACAGGTCTTTTTGCAACCACTCGCCGAGCGTCTCCCAGCTTTCTCCACGAGTTGCAAGACGCTGGCGGAAAACATCAAACTGTTCATGAACAAATTTTTCACCCAGTCCGGTGCCTTCAAGCGCTGTGCGCAGATTGTCGAAACGAAGCCGGGTCATCTTCAGCCATAGTGCGACTGGCGCCAGTCGCCAGTCGAATGGTAGTTGTTCCGCCAGCGACCAAGTTCGCTCGAATTCCGAGTCATCGGCCAATAGCAATGCCATTATGGCGGCAGCGGGTGTTTCCCCCAGGCAGCGGCACAAATCGAGTGAGGTAGCCGGTAATTCCTGCGTCAGATCCAGAATACGAAGCAGTCGCGGCCAGTCGGGATGTTGCGGTCGTTCGGCCATGGCGGCCAGCAGGGCTTTGAAGCGTTCACCGCGCGCACCTTCCAGGCTACGGATAGTTTCGATCAGGCCAGGGGTTGCAACGCTGTCATCGGCTCCTGATTCGGTGACTGCTTCGGTCAAATCTGAATCGGGTAGTGAACTGGCGGTTACCGTCCACAGCAGGGGCCGCGTTCGCAGCCAACCCCCATCGCGGCCTAATACCAGCCATGGCCCGGTTTCAATGTGCAGTGGAACCCTCCAAGCAGTTTCATCGTCGCGGCGAACCAGTGTTACTGGTTCCCTCTCGGGTTCCCACAGCGGCAACATCGTGATGGTCAATCGCTCGGCGCAATCTGGCTCCGGCTGACCGCCAAGCTGCACGCAACCGCGTTCGCAATCTCGCGTCAAGAAGAGATCGAAACGGGCAACCGTGATCGTTGCCAGTCTTTGACTCCCCTGACCGACGATGCTCAGCCGCACTTGGGCATCCAGCGAAGCGGTCGCCGAGAATAGTCGGGTAATGGCGTCTTGCAGGGTATGCAGCTCCAACTCACAACGTCCGTTACCGACCAAGCGCAATGGCTCGTTCAGCCAAAGCAGTCGTTGCAGTTCCTGATCAATATCCTCCGCCCGCAATTCACCCTCTAGCCGAAATCCGCCACCGCCGTCAGGCGCTTGGGCCACGGCGCGCGCCGCGCCCAGTCGGCCCAAGGGAATCACCGCCCCTGGCGGTAAGCCCATCCCACCTTGGGCGAAGAGCGCGCCCTGCACTGGAAACGGGAGTTCCAAATCCAGAGTGCGACCGTCCAACCAGCCCAGAACGATGTTGAACCGTTCCGGACCGGCGCCCTGCGTGACCTGGCAATCGAGCACTGCGCCCTCCGGGGTCGGTATGACTGCGATACTGGCGGACGCCAGCGGACTGATGCGCACCTTGGCGCCAGTCAGCCCGGCAAGCATCACCCGCCCGGTCGTGATCGCGACGCTGGCGGATGCTGGCATGATCGCGGCCCGTGCCCGGAACCGTAAAATCCCATTTTCGATCCAGCGAACCCAAACATTCCCAACACAGGCTGTCGTCATCGGACGCCAATGGGTATCGCCGCCATCCGCCGGCCGCCATTCCAGCGTGTTGACCCGTTCAGGATTCCCATGCGGCAGGCGTTTTTCCAGCCACGGCATTCCCCGAAACACTGTCCGCTCGTTCAGGGCTTGCGGAAAGGTCGGACCGGCAAGACGCAGCGTTTCGATCGGTTCGTCACTCGCGGCGCAGAAAAAGCGACAGTGCTCGTTATCGGGCGAGACAACATCGGCAGCGCCTTTGATTCGATACAAAGCGCGATTTACCCCCGCCAGCGATCCCAGTGATTCCACCGCGCCTTGCCCAATGGTGATAACCTGGTGATCGGTCGGAACCGCGATAAGCAGGCTGCTGGCCTGAGTGTGTAAATATCCTTGGCCCAGGAAAGGGCGCGGATTGGCGTCTTCGTCGCGGAAAGCCCACGGCAGATAATCGCTCAGCGGTTCATCGCCGATAGCGGCTACTGGATAGGTTTGTGACGCAGCCAATTGCAAGCGTTGCCCCGCCATGGCGACCAGACCCTGGATACACGGCGCTTGCCCTGATTGTTCGATGCGATAGATCGCGCCAGCGCCGCGAATCTGAGTGATCAGCGCCACCGGCGCTAATCCTTCACGGCCCTCGTGCAACAGGCGAAAACGGTTGGGCATCTGATCCGGCCCAAGCCCGGTCCAGTCGGCAAGCTGTTCGCCGCTGCACGATCCTGGTAAGGCCAGCCGCCGCGTGAGTTGCCAGCCACCGTTGGATTCCCGTTCTAAGCTGCATTGCCAGCGTAGCGGTGTTGGCGGTTGGCGACGCAATTCCGCCGCATCCTCAACCAGATTGCGCAGCAGTACCTCGGTAACGGTATCACCGAGGCTGAGCGGCAGATCGTCGCGCCAGTCGGGTTTCAATCGGTTAAGAGCGCCAATGGGATCGCTATTTCCCACAACCTGAGTTTGTAAATTCCATATGGTGGTGATGAGTTTGCCGCTCAGTTGGTAGACGACTTCCTGTCGCAGACCGGAAGGCAAACGGTCCCGCAAGCGTTCGGCCAATTCGCGCCCCAGTTCGACCGATACTTTGTCGTAGCGCGGCAGTTCTTCGAGCAGGGCGCGAAAATAACGGCGCAAGCCGCTACCTTCGCGGCGTAGAAGGTTCAATGGCAGTCCGCCTTCGCAGGCGATAGTCAGCAGGAACTCACGTCCGCTGGAATTGACGATCAGCTTGCGACGCCAATAACGCAGACCTCGTTCAACCCAGCCAACCAGCGTGCTGTGTTCAATCCCGGCAGCGTCCACTTCTCGCAACACGGTTTGCCACTTCCAGGGACCAGCCTCATGGTGGCGCCGCCAGGCTTCGGCGGCAAACAAACAGAACAAGATCGGCAATATAGGATCTTCGCGCCTGAATAGTTCACGGTTGCGAATGAGGTTGCACACCCGTTTCCTGGCAATTTCATATTCCCCGTCACTACACCGATAGGCATACAACGGCCGCTCGTCCGGCGCGGATAACCCGCGTTCGCGTAGAAACCCATCCCGCCATTCTTTGGAATTCACTGCTTCCCCCTTGGCGCCCTGTCATTTATTCGGGGTCGTAATAAATGTGACTTATGTATTCATAATACCATCAAGATAAGATATGAATCGCTGCCCGAAGCTGGACTTCAGGGGTGACGCTTGCGCGCATGTTGCTATTATTCTCTATAAATCAACCTTCGTTCGGCGAATTGCCGCCCACCGGGAGGAGACGATGATGAGCAATGCGATCACCTTGCAGCCCTTGCCGCCGCCCGACGCGGATTTTTCCACTCGCCTCCCGACCCAAGACGACCTGCCCTGCGATGACGGAATGCCCATGGAAACTCCCCGCCACGGTTTTCAGATGTGGTTATTGATCGATGCCCTGCAGGGCTGGCTCAAGGCGCGGGGCAATGGTTTCGCTGGTGGCAACATGTTCCTGTACTACAGCCTGGAGCAAATCCGCCACCGGGATTTCATCGGGCCGGATTTCTTCGTGGCCCTGGACGTGCCGCTCGGCGAGCGCAAAAGCTGGGTGGTCTGGGAACAGGGTCGGACTCCCGACCTGGTGGTGGAACTGCTGTCGGGCAGCACCGCCCGCTACGACAAGACTGGCAAGAAGGATCTGTACGCCCGGCAGGTGCGAGCGCCGGAATACTATTGGTTCGATCCCTTCAATCCGGTGGATTTTGCTGGTTTCAAGCTGGTTGGCGAGGTGAAGTGGACCCCATAGTCAAGACAGAATTTAGCCGAATTTAAGGTGGACACTCT
>CALGOO010000041.1 GCA_937960715.1 uncultured Candidatus Competibacteraceae bacterium | reverse complement strand
ATGAAGTACCGCCATCCCGAGGAGTACCGACAGTGGCTGGAGGACTCCAGACCCCGTCCGTGACGTCAGAGGAGAGCGCCGAGGTACCCCTATTGCGACGGCCCGACGTTTCCGCCGCCGCTGTTCCCGCCCTATTATTTTTGGCCGGCCGCGCTGATGATCGTCGTTTGCCTCGTCACCGGCGCGGTGCTGCTGTGGCTGGTGGATCGGCCGCCGGCTCCCTGCCCACGTTCGCGTCAACCACAGCAACGGACTGGTTGGATCGCTTGCTGCTCCCCACATTATAGATATAAAATATATCTATAATGTTCTAAGAGGATTATGCGATGCACACCGCCAAAGTGTTCCGGCACGGCGGCAGCCAAGCGGTGCGGCTGCCGGCCGAATTTCGCTTCGATGTCGGCGAGGTGTTCGTGTGGCGTGACGTGGCGACCGGGCATATCGTGCTGTCCGCGCGCCCGGCATCTTGGGGGGCATTTCTGGAACGGCGCGATCGGATGCTCGCGGAAAATCCTGGCGACATCGCCGGTTTCATGTCGGAGCGGCGCGAACCGGCACCGGCGGACCGCGACCCCTTTGATGGCTGGCGCGAGTGAGCCGGCTCTACTTGCTGGATACGGACATTTGCAGCTACGCCATCAAAGGGGGTTATCCGGCGCTCGACCAGCGCTTGCAAGAGGCGAGCCCGGGCCAAATCGCCCTTTCAGCGATCACCCGCGCCGAATTGCGCTTCGGTCTCGCGCTGCGCCCCGAAGCGGCCCGGTTGAAACGGTTGGTGGAAACGTTCTTGCAATTCATCGTGACTTTGCCTTGGGACGCCGAAGCGGCCGACCGCTACGGTCGATTGCGGGCGACTTTGCATCAAAGCGGCCAACCGATCGGCGATCATGACACCATGATCGCGGCGCACGCCTTGGCGGTCAACGCGGTTTTGGTCACCCACAACCAAGCGCATTTCGCGCGGATTGAGGAATTGGCGTACACGGATTGGGTTGAAGTCGAGTCGCCGCACTGATTGTTGACCCGGATATCCTGTTTGGAGAGAAATACGATGGCCTCGACTCCCCTGATCCACCATCCGGCGGCCTCGGAATATTTTTTTGCCGAGGGGTGCCACATCACCGAATGGTGGAACGCCTCGGCCGACCCCGACGTTTCGGTGGCCCGCGCCCGCGTCGAACCCGGCGTGATCACCCGCTGGCACCGTTTGCGCGGCATCGTCGAACGCTATCTGATCCTCGAAGGCCGGGGGCGGGTCGAAGTGGGCGACAACCCGCCCGAACCGGTCGGGCCGGGCGCGGTGGTCCTGATCCCGCCGGGCGTCCGCCAGCGCATCGCCAACCTCGGCGAGGTCGACCTGCTCTTTTTGGCGGTGTGCACGCCGCGCTTCTCGCCGGCCGCCTACGACGATATCGAAGAGTTCGCCCGCGCCTCGCGCCCCGGCCGGCAGCCCGATTGATCCCCGGCCAACCGCCGCCCGCAGCCGAGCGGCGTCCGCCCCAGCAGCGCCATCCGCAGGCGCTCGACCGTGCAGAGGTCCGCCGGGGACAGGGCGGCGGGCGGCACCGGCGGCCAGCCCGGATCGTCCCCTTGGAACAGTTGGCGGCTCAGCGCGCGCGCCTTCTGCGCTTCCATCCCCTCCCCTTCGCCCGTGACCGCCGCCATCAGGAGCAGGCGGTGTCGCTCGGGCCAGCGGCTCCACGCCACCGGTTCCCCGAGCGCGGCGACAATGGCCGCCACGTCCCGCTCCTCCTCGCGGATCGCGGCGGCGACGGCCGCCCGGTACTCGCTCAGGGCGCGGGGTTCGGGCGCTTCGGGGGCGGTGGCGGCGCGAGGTCGTCCGCCATGTCCCGGTCCGGGGTGGGGCTGTGGCTCTCCCATAGAAGTTCTTGCATGTGGTGGGGCAAATGGAGTTGGGGAATAACCTCCGGGGGCGGCAAACCGTACAGGGTTTCCAGCCGCCGGACGAACTCGTCGGCATAGCCTAGCACGGCCCCCCGGTTGCCGTGCCACCGCGCGAGCGTGTTGAACCGCTCGATCAAGGCACCGGGGGTGGTGCGGGCCGCCAGCAAGGGGAGGTCGCGGCGGTCTTTTTCCCGGTCCGCGCTCAGTTTGAGCAAAAACAGATCCTCGACGGCGAGCGCCTTGATCGCGTACGCGCGGCCGTTCACCTCCAGCGCCCGATAGAGCGGCGAGCGCTCCTCGATGTCGCGCAACAAGATCGCGCCCCAGAGGTTCTCGGTGCCCGTGACATCCAGCCGGAACGACTCGCCGTGGGTGGCGCGCAGCTCGCGCTCCAGCTCGAAGACCGCGTCGTCCGAGAACGATCGCACGAACAGATCGACGTCTTCCGATTCCGGGCGAATCCCGTGCGCGCTCAAGGCGGTTCCGCCGACGGCGACGATGGTGTGGTGGATCGGCGCGCCGAGACGGTCGGACCGCTCGATCAGGCGTCGGATGATCGACAGGGCGTCTTCGATCGCGAGCATGTTGATCTCTACCGGGATACAGGCCGAACCGCCGCGCGCCGCGATAGGAGCGGGAGACAGTCCACGGCGAAGTTCGGGTCGGGATCAGGCATCCGCCGCCAGGGCCTCCAGATAAGGGCGCATCCCGGACCACGCGCCACCGCGCACGGCGGCGGTCGCGATTTCGGCGGGCGTCGCCCGGTTCTGGATGACGCTCCTCACCCTGGCTGCGCCAAGGGTGAGGTTTCTTGCCACACCGTCGCGCCTAGACCCCTAGGGTCCGCTTCGTCGGTTACGTGACATACGGCGGCCCGCCGTAAATTTACGGTCCTGCGCGGTTTCTTCTTGATCTGCTCGTGGAAATGACCACTCAGCAGCAAGTCCACGCCACGATGCCGGACAACTCCCGAAGCGTTGGAGTCGGCGTTTTCCTCGTGGCCGCAACTGGTGCAGATGAACAGGGCTTGGGAAACCCTGCTTCTGCCATCTACCGCAAGGCATTTGCGGCAGGTTTGCGAAGTGTGATGCGCGGGTACTCGAAGCACGAGCTTGTGATTCTGCCGTGCTTTGTAGTCGGTGAAATCGGCCAACTGACCTATGGCGGAATTGAGAATCGCCTTGTTAAGTCCAGCCTTGGCCGCTGCTCCATTAGGCAGGTAGTGGCCGCTCTCGTCCTGCTTGGGCGAGGGAGCGGCCGTCATGTTCTTGATCTTGAGTGACTCGAACACGATGACATGGGCGGAACCGTCCGCAATCTTGCGGCTCGCCTTGTGGTTGAAGTCGCGGCGGATGTTCGCGATCTTGCGTTCGGCCTTCTGCTTGCTCGCCCTGGCCTTGTAGTAGTTGGCCGATTGCTTTTGGCCTGGCCTGAAGCGACGCGACATCTGCCGCTGGTAGCGCTTTTTCCGGGCTTGAGCCGCAAGAAGGTTCTTTTGCTCGGCTGCGGAAAACACGAAGTTCGTGCCGTCGCTGCACGCGGCGTTGATCTTGACCCCCCGGTCGATACCGACGGAATCCGCGTCCAGTTCCGCCTTGTCCTTGCTGTAGAACAAGTCGAGCAATTCCTCGTAGCTCGGGCATTCGGTGCCGTCATCGTTGCAAAACGAGACGAACCATTTGTTCCCGTCGACCGAGACGGAAATCATCTTGGGCGGCTGGAACTTGAGATGGGCCGTGATCGGGATCGAGCCGACGGGGAACTTGCGGCTGCCCAGAATCAGCGTGGTGCCCTGAACCGAGAACAGTTCCGACGTGATGAGCACCGATTGGCGGCCCTGGCGCGTCTTCTTGGTCGGCCGTTCGTTGATCTTCTTCTGCCAGCGCATCACGGCTTGCGTGAAGCGGTATCCGCCATTTCGAAGGATCTGCGGCGGCACTTGGTGCAAGAAGTCCACGCCGTCTTTGAACCGGGCGTACTCCTGGCCGAACTCGATGAACGGAATAGCTTCGTCAGGGAATTGAGCCTTGGCGAGACGGCGCAAGGCCAACTGATAGCGCAGTCCCTCAACCTTGGCGTTGAAGAGGTAGCGCTGAGAGCCGATCCATTGGCGCAAGATTTTCTCTTGTGCCGGATTGGGCTTGATGGCGAATTTGCGCCCGATTTCCACGCTGCGTACAATACGCCAAAAATCATTAGGGCGCAACATGCAAGATACAAATAAATCAAGCTCGCACGCTGTTTTTGACCTCAAGCTACACATTGTCTTTGTGACTAAATACCGCCGCAAAAGCCTGAATGCGGAACTGCTGGCCTACTTGCAAACGGCTTTCGCGGAAATCCTCAAGGCATGGGACTGCGAACTGCTGGAGTTCGGTGGAGAAGCGGACCATGTGCATTTGCTGATCGCCTTCCGGCCTGCCCTGAAGATTTCCGACTTGGTGAACAACCTGAAAACCGCCAGCGCGCGGCGGGCGCGGAACCGGTTCGCCGAGCACTTGGCGACCCTCTATTGGAAGCCCGTCTTCTGGACCCGCGCCTACTTCTGCTGTTCGGTAGGCGGTGCCACCTTGGAAACCATCAAGGCTTATGTCGAGCGACAAGGGACTGAAGAGCATTGGATAAGGAAGGGAAATCCCATTAAGAGAAAAAATCGCTAACCCGCCCCTGACAGGCACCTGGGGGCGGGAATGCGCGATTTCATTTCGTTCATGATAAAACTCCTCGATAATAATCAGTTGTGATATAAGGAATTGTATCATTTTAGGATGATCGTGAACGGTTCGCGCCGGTAAACCGCCGCGCGGCCGGCCTTCAGCAGCTTGCGCGCCCGTGCGGAGCTGCAGGGCGAGCGCGGTTGCCCGGCGGCGTCCAATACCGGGACACGGTTTGGAGTGGCTCCGTTTGAAATTTCACCCGGATTTGCGCGAGAGGCCCCGGCGTTTAGGCCGGGAAGGGATAGCGCACCGCGCAAAGCGCGGTCATGTTACTGGGACGTTAGTGGGGCGTATCTAACTCGCGAGGCTAAACAGATGAAAACCATCATCGAAATGATCGATCAACTGGGACAGTTACCCAGCCAATAAACCTAAAAGATACGGGCAAATGACGAGGGCATGCTAAGGTCCGTGTCATCAGGCCATAAAATACGCCCCTGAAGAGGGTCTGATCTACGGTGTAACGTAGACAGGCCATAAAGAGCTGCTATTGCAAAAGTTCAAAACTTTCTGAAGCCAAATTTCGCGAATTTGTGAAGTATTTTTCCGTTGACCTGACGGTTCTTCCGATGGCCCAGCTGTCGGGTCTGAACCGCAACACGGTCAACCGGTATTTGCGGAGGCTTCGGGAACGAATTGCAGTCCGTTGTGAGCAGGAATCACCGTTTGTCGGCACAGTCGAGGTGGACGAGAGCCATTTTGGCGCGCGACGTGTGAAAGGAAAGCGCGGACGCGGGGCCTGCGACAAAATGCCCGTGTTCAGAGTTGTTGATTCCTGCCAAGAGTTCGCACCTCTGATAATCAAAGACAGTCTGTTTGCCGCCGAGGAAAACCGGATGAATCCCCTGACCTTCATCACCGAAGTCGCGGTCGATCATTCGATTCGTTTGCCGGAAGACTGACCGGCGGGCACGCCCGTGCGCATCTGGATCGAACCGCGCGGCGGCGCGGCGGCCGGCGAGGTGACCGACCGGCCGCGCACCGAAATCGGGCGGCTGGGCTCCGGTGGGGGAAGTTGCGTCCAGCATCCCGCCGCCGGTTCGGGCAAGGGCCGGCGCTTAGAGCGAAATCCCCGGTCGGCGCGCCAGGGCCGCCGGCGCGGCGACCGCCCGCTGGAGCCGGGCGCGCCGGCGACGGTCAGAGGCGAAGGCGGTTCAAATAGCCGAAATGGATCAGTTGCTCGAATAGTTGTTCGACCCGGCTTGGAGTTTCTCCGCCTCGGATCAAGACTCCCAGCTCCATATTCAGCGTAAACGCTTGTTGGGTCAGGTTCGCCGATGAAAGGAACAGCCACTCTCCGTCGGCCAAAGCGCACTTGACGTGTAAAATGCCTACCTTGTGGGTGTCGCTGCGGGGACGGTTCTCCCTTGGCCAGAAATAAACCGTCGAGCAAGCCGCCACTTCCTTCCCCAGCGCCTCGATCGTGCTGTACTCGCCTTCGCCCTCGATCTTGTCGGGGGTTTCCACGATCACTGTCAGCCGCACGCCGCGTTTTGCCGCCCTTACCAGCGCTTTGGCGATGTTCGGAATTCGGTAAACGGCAAAACTCACGAGCGTGATACGATTTTTGGCGGCATCCAGCACTTGCAGGATTGTCTGTTCGGTTCGGCGCAAGGGCGGGTCGCCCGGGTCGGGGCCGGTCCACACCAGATCCACCGATTGCGAATTCCGGTGGATCTGGTCCGCCAGCGCCGCTGTTTGCAGCGCCACGCTCACGGTTCGGGCATCAACCTCATTCGCCTCACTTAGCCAGCGGCCCACAAACGTAAGAGCCAAGGCTCGATGCTGGTGGTGGGGCACCCTCTTGGAGATTTCCGCCGGTAATGACCCTTCGGAACAGGATAGGATCGCAGCCGCTACCGACTCGGCGGTGCTGCCTGGTAAGCTGCGCGCCAAGGCGTAGGCGGATTCAACGATGATCCGTTCCGGCGTCATGGCTCACCCGAAGAATGCCAAGTGGGTGCGTTCCACGGTCGGCACCAAGGCCGACCGATCCAGATACTTATTGCCCCGCTCACACGAGGTTTCCGGCAAGAACGAGCAGGCGTGGCAGGACGCCCCGTGCAGTTTCTCGCCGCTGCCGACCGTGTGTTCCGAGCAAAGCGGGTCGGACGCACAGAGGCTCATTTTCTCCAAAGCCCGGCGAATGTGCCGACCGAGCTTGTCGGGTTCACCGAGGGCACATAGCCCGCCGAGAGTCCCTTCACTGTCCGGTGCCGCCGTGTAAATCAGCACACCCGCCATCGGATCGCCGTCAGCCGGATTGCGTGAGTAAATCCGTTCCGTGATCGAAGCGCTGGTGTAGCCACACTCGATGGCCAGTTGCCGGATCAGAGCATGAG
Organism: uncultured Candidatus Competibacteraceae bacterium; assembly: GCA_937960715.1. Taxonomy (GTDB): domain Bacteria; phylum Pseudomonadota; class Gammaproteobacteria; order Competibacterales; family Competibacteraceae; genus Contendibacter. Next base: position 5,103 of record CALGOO010000041.1, on the reverse strand, counting down.
CGAACGTGTGCAGCAGGACGTAGCGAATGCCGGGATAACCCTTATTCGGTTCGAGGTTCTTGCTGGTCCGCCACGTTTGATGGCCGACCTCGGATTCCCGGTCATAGGCGTGATTCATCGTTACCCATTCCTGAATGAGCTTTTCCGAAAACTGGAAGAAAATGCCCTCGCCCCGCGTCTCGCACGCGGGCAACCACGTCGGGTCTTTGCGGGAAATCTTAGCCCGGTTCTCCGGCGGCAAATCGGCGGCGCTATCGAAGTCTCTGGGGGACGTGACGCGGGTGAATCCCACCAGCGCCCGAACCTCCCGCAGCTTTTCGACCAGCACGATTTTCTCGAAGTGCCGGGTGAAATCGGTCGGCGGCTCCACGGTTCTCAACGTGAATGTTCGGCTCGGTTCGGCCTGTGACGGGTTCGAGAAAACCTTCCATTCCGGCGACTTCAGGTCGTCCGGGTCTTCCACTTCCTCGCCGGTCCCCTGATTCATCTTCTGAATCACATCCCAAATCTGGTCGTCGTTGTACTTGGCAAAGTCCTTCAGCAACCTTTGACGACGGGCGTAGGCGAGAAACTCTTTGCTCTTCATCTCGGCAAATACGTTCCAATTCTCTTCCACCAGCCGCCCCAAATCGTCAGCGGCTTGTGGCACCGAGAGGGCCGAAATCAGCACGGGGAACCAGAGGTTTGACGCACCTTGCAGCATCGGCTTCACATGGTCTTGATCGCAGCCGTTGGGATCAATGTCTCGCAGTTGCGGTCGTCGGCCACGGCAAGCGGGCATGACCGTGCGGTTGTTCGGGCCGAACGCCTGACCCATCCGGCGGCGAACGCCACAGCCGTCGCACTTCACTTCCACGTCCAACGCCTCGCCGCTGGCCCCGACTTCGTAGAGATAGAGCAAGCCCTTGCAGTCTGTCGGGCCTTGGTGCAGAAACTCGACCCACGGAAAATCGTCCAGATGCCCATGTTCGCACGTCACCATGAAGCGGGCCGGGACCACTAGCGGCGCACGCCCTTGAGTCGTGCACTTGTGGACGTAGCAGGCTCGGTCGGGGCGGTAGGGGTAAACCTTCGGCTCAAACAGGCCGGAACTGATCGGGGCCAATAACCGGCATTTCGAGCAGACCATCCAGCGAGGGAATGGAGCGACCGGCACGCCGATCTGCCGGGCTTCATCGAACCAGTTCGTTTGCGACCCTTGGGTTTCCGGTCCCCGTGGGGGCGTTAGGAAGCGACTCACTTGAGGGCCGAGGATGGACTGAGCCGAACGCAACAGGCGCTCTTCGGCAATCTCGTTGGAATGGGCGTTGGGCCAGTCGTCCAAGCCCATCACGATCACCGACATATTCGGCAAATCGACCAGTGACCCGATACCGAACGTCGCAAGGGTTTGGCTGGGGCGAACTTCCCCAACCTCGGATTTCCGCATGTGGCTGGAAGTGGTCATGCCTGATCTCCTTCCGCTTGCGGCGCTGCGGGTGTCAGTTCGGCCGCGGGTTCGCCCGCGATTTCATCGAGCCCGCCGTCGCTGAGGATGAACTTCACCGGCGGCTCGACCTCCCGCAACGAGTTGAGGCAGGTGAACTCTTCCCAGCGTTCCATGCCGGGGCTGTGCAGCAGCTTTACCGAGGTTCCCTTTTTGGGGCCGTCCGAGCCATAGGATTCGGTGTAGGTCAGCGTTCGTCCGCCCGTGGTGTTCTGGGCCTCGGCTTGCCATAGGTCGGCCTTACTCAACAATTCCGCTCGGCATAAGTCCCCGGTCTTGTTGCCGTCGCCGATGAGTTCGGCCCGCTTGGCAATCGTTTCGATGGCGTCCTGAACGTAAGGGTTGCCGGTGGTGATCCGAGCGGCGGCTTCGTTCGGGTTGAACTCGACGCCCCGCAGCCGCACGAGCGACACGAGTAAGCCTGCCAGTCCCCGCTGCAACGCTCCCGGCGAGAAGGGCGTGACCGACAGCGGTTCGACGTGCTGGTAGAAGGTCGTGTGGTAATGCTCGAAGGTTTCGTAGTGGGACAGATCGCGAGGTCTGGCCCAATTGAACACCGTGCAGACCAAGCCGGGAAAAGTACGACCGACCCGGCTGGTCGCCTGGATGTATTCCGCCGTCGCTTTCGGCTGACCGGCCACGATCATCAGGCCCAGCCGTTTCACGTCCACGCCGACCGAAATCATGTTCGTGGCCAGCAGCACGTCGAGCGGTTTCTTCGGAATGTTCTTGAAGTCCTTGGTCTTGAACGCCTCTTTGCGTTGCTCTTCGAGTTCGGGATCGAACACCGCTTCCAGCCGGTCGAGAATCTGCGGAATCTCTTCCGACCGCATACGACTGGTCAACTCGGCAAGGTAATCGCCGTTGAAGAAGCGATTGGCCAATCCTCGACGATCCTGCTTGCGACAACGGGAGAACACGTCGTCATCGACCAGACGCCGCATCCCGCCGAGCTCACGCATCGAGTTGAAGTAGCCCACGAGAGTCATCCACGGATCGACCCGCTTGCCGTACTTCTCGTAAAAAGCCTGAGCCGAGCAGAGGTAAGCCGTGTAAACCCGGATCAACGCCGCCTTCAACCGGCGACCGGGGGCACAGATGCCAAGATAGCGTCGGCCAAACTCTTGCTCGGTCGGCTCCCGTTGAACGGAAAAGAAATTGTCCCGCACATCGAGGCCGGGTGGCGGGAAGATGTTGACCGTCCGCAAGAACAGGCTCCGCACCTGCACGTCGGCGTTCTTGATCGTGGCCGTCGATGCGATCACCTTGGGCCGGACCTTCTTCCCGTTGACCTCCCAGGTGCAGAGCTTGTCGATGGCCGTCTCGTAAAGGCCCACCAGCGTTCCCAGCGGCCCGCTGATGAGATGCAACTCGTCTTGGATGATGAGGTCGGGCGGACGCAGGGCCGGGTGTTCCTTCAACTGGGCCGAGGGCAACCCGAACCTCGACCTCGGATGGAAGGTGGAGTCTTCAATCTCCGGGGACTTAAACCCGTGGCGGTCGCAGATGCCGCTGACCTGACCGAAGAGCATCTGCACTTCGCCCTTCCACGGCATCTGGGCGAACTTGTCCACCGTGGCGATGAGCAGCGTTGGAAGGCGGCGGTAAATCTCCTCGTCCACCACGACGACGGGCAACCCTTCATTCGCCGCTTGCCGCTTGCTGAACAGGCACTGGCCGAACTTGTCGCCGCAGTAGGTGAGCGTCCGACCGGCACGGTGCGGATACGGCTGGGCTTCTAGATGCTTGCCCGCTTCGATGGCGCTCCCGCACCACGGGCAAGCTGTGAGTTGGTAGGGCGTGCCGATCCCGCTGCCGACAAATTGGTTGCCATGGGCCTGCTTGATCGCTTCGAAAGCATCATCGGTGCGGTTCGGTGTCGTGCGGCGACCGACCCACAGGCCGATGCGAAACGGCGTCTTCCCCCAGCGGGCATCGCCGTGTTCGAGGGCTTTGCGACGAATCGACTCGCAGGCACAGATGAGCGCTGTCGCCCGTTGGAACTGCTGAATGGTGAGCAGTCGCAGCGTGTACCGCATCAGCACGGCCACGCCTTCATCGCCCACTTGCCCGGCAATCGTTCCCTGCAATCGCCGCAGGGCCATCGTGTAGGCCGACAGACCCAAGTAGGCTTCCGTCTTGCCACCGCCCGTGGGGAAGAAGAGCAAGTCGGCCAAGGCTTCGGGGCCGACACCCCGTTCGGCGTGATCGAGCGTGGTCACGCCCGGCAGGTTGAGCAGGATGAACGCAATCTGGAACGGTCGCCAACTGCGGTTCTTTTCTTCGTCAACGTCCTTGTCGAAGTCGGGCTGCTCGCCCCGGCGTACCCGCTCGGAATAGATCGAGTGCGTCCGTTGGAGCCACATGGCCCGGTTCATGAACAGGAACGCTTCGTACGCCTTCTCATCTTTCGTCAGCAGCGTCAGCCCTTCTTCAATCCGCTTGAAGGTGTGGCGGCAGTTGTCGATAGCGACCTGACCGGCATCGCCAAAAGCGGAAAGCCCTTCCTGCGGGTCGTTGAGCTTGGCTGCTTCTCGGTCGATCCATTCCTTGTACGCGACAACGAGCGGTTCGAGTTGCTTCGGCAGTTGCTTGGCGTCGGACTCGGCCAACACCTTCATATCCAGCACCAGCCCAGACAGCTTGCCGAACGCTGGATTCTCGTCGGCGTCCTGTTCGGTCGGCGGGGCGGTGCGGGGGACTTCGTGGGTCGGGACGATCACCGTCTCGATGCGCGTTGCCTTGTCGGGTGAATCGGCGGCCGACTTGGCATGTACGCTGACACCGTGGCCCACAGCGAATTCGACGTGGTGCCGGTAGAGCATCGCCATCAGCCGCTCTTCAAGGTCGTCATTGCTACCGATGGTCGAGCGTTTGCAGAAAATCGCCTGACCATCTTCGCCGCTGGCCGTGAGCTTCGGCTGGAAGATGTGGTACTCGTCCTTGGGCCGCAGTTCCTCTTGAGCGTTGACGAGGAACAGCGTGACGATGAAGTGGGTGTCTCGTTTGCGGACCTGCCCCTGAATGGTAACGTCGGGGAACTGCGGATCGGGAGTCTTCGCCTCGATCGGCCCGTCCTTGAGCGGGATCGGAATGCTGCCGCCCCGTGTGTACCGCTTCCAGACCTTGAGCGGATCGCCCTTGTAATCCTGTTGGTCATCTCGCTTCTCTCGCTTGTACTGGCCCCAGGTAGCGCTGACCTCGATTGTTTTGGCTTCGGCATCGACGCAGAAGCTCATGCCGAACGACGACGGCAGATGGGCTTGAGCGACCGGAACATCGGCGTCGGTCGTGCCGTCGTCGGCGGTGTCGCTGCCACCTTCGGAGAGTTCGTCGGGGGTGAGCGGGAAGTCTTCGTCCTCTTCCTCATCGACGGCGGTTTTGGTGGCGGTGCCTGCGGAACGGCTGGGGGCCAGCACGCCGACAAGGTAGCGATCCCGCACCGTGCGTTCGGTTAGTTCTTCACTTTCACCGCCCGCCGGTCCCAGCAAATCGCCGAGCACCATCGCTTCGAGTTCGGCGCGCAGCCGATGGAGAGAAGGGGAGGGAGTGAGCGGCGGTGAAGGTACTGCCCCAAAAAAGACTTCCGTCGGCTAAGAGAGAATAGCGGCCACCTC
>CALGOO010000040.1 GCA_937960715.1 uncultured Candidatus Competibacteraceae bacterium | reverse complement strand
CTGACCAAATACGCCGCCAACGCCATGCTGGCCACCAAGATCAGCTTCATGAACGAAATGGCCAACCTGGCCGAGCGGTTGGGCGCCGACATCGAAAAGGTGCGGGTGGGTATCGGCGCCGACCCGCGCATCGGCTATCACTTCATCTATCCAGGCGCGGGATACGGGGGATCCTGTTTCCCCAAGGATGTCAAGGCCCTGGAATACACCGCCCGCTCCGTCAACTACGAAGCCGCCCTATTGAAAGCGGTGGAGGCGGTCAACCAGCAGCAGAAGACCGTGCTGTTCGCCAAGATTCGTCGCCACTTCGGGGATGATTTGCGCGGGCGAACTTTCGCCCTGTGGGGGCTGGCTTTCAAGCCCGGTACCGACGACATGCGCGAGGCGCCCAGCCGCAACCTGCTGGAAGCGCTCTGGGAAGCCGGTTGCGGGGTGCGGGCCTACGATCCGGCGGCGATGAGCGAAGCCCGTCGTCTCTACGGCGAGCGGCCCGATTTCCAGTTGTGCGGTGGTTCGATGGATGCATTGGCCGGTGCCGACGCGCTGGTGATCGTGACGGAATGGAGCCTGTTCCGCAGCCCCGATTTCGACGCCATCCGCCAACGGCTCCGGCAACCGGTAATCTTCGACGGCCGCAACCTCTACGATCCCGAATACCTGCGCGAGCAGGGCTTTGCCTATTACGCCATCGGCCGTGGGGAAAGAGCATGATCATCCCCGTCATCCTGTCCGGCGGCAGCGGCGCCCGGTTGTGGCCGTTGTCGCGCGAGGCTTACCCCAAGCAATTCCTGCCGCTGGTGGACCAGCGGACCATGCTGCAAAACACCGCGTTACGGATCGTCGGTTTGAACGGCGTGACCGCGCCGCTGGTGGTCTGCAACCAGGAACACCGCTTCATGGTGGCCGAGCAGTTGCGCGCGGTCGGCGTTCAGCCAGGAGCGGTGATCCTGGAGCCGGTCGGCCGCAACACCGCGCCAGCGGTGGCGGTGGCGGCGCTCCACGCCCAGCGTGGGGGCGATGACCCGACCTTGCTGATTCTGCCCGCCGACCACGTCATCGCCGATGGCGACGGCTTTCGCGCCACTGTGCAGCGAGTCGCGCCCCACGCCGAGGCGGGCCGGCTGCTCACCTTCGGCATCGTGCCGACCGGCCCGGAAACAGGCTATGGTTACATCAAGGCCGGCGCATCGGTGGACCCGTCCGAAGTCAGCGTGGTGGAGCGTTTCGTCGAGAAGCCCGATCGCGCCACCGCCCAGGGTTATCTGGAAGCTGGAGACTACTATTGGAACAGCGGCATGTTCCTGTTCCGCGCCTCGGCGTTTCTGGCGGAACTGGAACGGTTCGTCCCGGCGATGCTGGCCGCCTGCCAACAGGCGCTCGCCGCTGGTCGCGCCGATACCGATTTCCTGTGGCTGGACCGCAAGGCGTTCGCCGCCTGCCCCAAGGATTCCATCGACTACGCGGTGATGGAAAAGACCGTGCGCGCGGTGGTCGCGCCGCTGGCGGTCGGCTGGAACGATGTCGGTTCCTGGTCGGCGCTGTGGGACGTTGGCGCGCGTGACGCCGACGACAATGTCACTCGCGGCGACGTGATCGCGGTCGAAACTCGCGATACCTACGTGGACGCCTCCACCCGGCTGGTGACCACGGTCGGGGTGAGTGACCTGGTGGTGGTCGAGACCGCCGACGCGGTGCTGGTGGCCAGCAAGGCGCGGGTACAGGAGGTCAAGGCGGTGGTGGACCGGCTCAACGCCGGCCAGCGTCCGGAAGGTCGGATGCACCGCAAGGTTTATCGACCCTGGGGCTACTACGACGCCATCGACATGGAGGCGCGGTTCCAGGTCAAACGCATCACGATCCGGCCGGGCGCGTCCATCTCCTTGCAAATGCACCATCACCGCGCCGAGCATTGGGTGGTGGTCAGCGGCGCCGCCCGCGTTCATCGCGGCGACGACGTGTTTCTGCTGACCGAAAACCAGTCCGCCTACATCCCGGTCGGTGTCCCGCACCGGCTCACCAATCCTGGCAAGATTCCGCTGGAGATCATCGAAGTGCAATCGGGCAGCTATCTGGGCGAGGACGATATCGTCCGATTCGAGGATGTCTACGGCCGGGGGAATGGCGGGGAGAGTGACGATGCGGAACGATGAACTGGCGTGCTTCAAGGCGTATGACATTCGGGGGCGGGTTCCCGACGAACTGAACGAGGATCTGGCTTACCGGATCGGCCGAGCCTATGCCGTCCTGCTGCAACCACGACAAGTGGCGGTCGGCCACGATGTGCGCTTGACCAGTCCCGCTCTGGGCGCGGCGGTGACCGGGGGCCTGTTGGACGGCGGCGTGGATGTGCTGGACCTCGGTTTGTGCGGGACCGAGGAAATCTACTTCGCCGCCTTCCATCACGGCCTGGACGGCGGAATCATGGTCACCGCCAGCCACAATCCGATGGATTACAACGGCATGAAACTGGTCCGCGAGCGGGCCAGGCCGATCGGCGGCGACAGCGGATTGTTCGAGATCCGTGATCTGGCCGCCGCCAGCGATGAATTCACGATGGCCAATCGGCGCGGCAAACTGGATGATCGGCCGGACAAAAGCGCCTACGTCGCCCACCTGTTGAGCTTTATCGATCCTTCCGTCCTACGACCGCTGAAGCTCGTGGTCAACGCCGGCAACGGCGGGGCCGGACCGATCATCGACGCCTTGGAACCGTGCCTGCCCTTCCGGTTCATCAAGATCCATCACGAGCCCGATGGAACCTTTCCCCACGGCATTCCCAATCCGTTGTTGCCGGAATGCCGCGCCGCCACGGCGCAAGCGGTGCGCGCGCACGGCGCGGATTTGGGGCTGGCTTGGGACGGTGATTTCGACCGCTGCTTTTTCTTCGACGCCAGTGGACGTTTCATCGAGGGGTATTACCTGGTCGGTCTGCTGGCGGAAATCTTGCTGGCGCGGCAACCGGGCGCCAAAATCATCCACGACCCCCGGCTGACCTGGAACACGATCGAGCAAGTGCGGGCGGCGGGCGGTGTGCCGGTGCAAAGCAAGACCGGCCATGCCTTCGTCAAGGAGCGGATGCGGCGGGAGGATGCGCTGTACGGTGGCGAGATGAGCGCCCATCACTACTTCCGCGATTTCGCCTACTGCGACAGTGGCATGATTCCGTGGCTGCTGGTTGCCGAGCAACTTTGCCGCGACGGTCAACCGCTGGCGGCGCGGGTGGAGGCGCGGATGCGGGCGTTTCCGTGCAGCGGCGAGATCAATTTTCGGGTGACCGACGCGGCGGCCAAGATTCGGGAAATCCTGGCCGCTTACGCCGACCGGCGACCCGCCCTGGACGAAACCGACGGCGTCGGTCTCGAATTTCCCGACTGGCGGTTCAATCTACGCTGCTCCAACACCGAGCCGCTGCTGCGGCTGAACGTGGAAACACGGGGCGACGTGGCATTGCTGGAACGGCGAACCGAGGAATTGCGGGTCCTGATCACCGCCTGAAACGACTTTTCGGGTGTTGGCAAGGCGTCGCGATGGGGTACAATACACGCCTCTTCCGCCTTCGTTGCACGCAATCCTCCCGGAGAGGTACCGAAGCGGTCACAACGGCGCCGACTCGAAATCGGATGGGGGCTTAGCCGCCCCACGTGGGTTCGAATCCCACCCTCTCCGCCAAATCAAATGCTTGCTTTGCCCGTTCCGATTTCCAGCCAAGAGGCGTTTTTAGCCAGTCTCTGGCCAGCCAACCGATTGAAAGGCATCCCTCACCCCCGCCTCTCCCGCCGTGCGGGCGAGAGGTTTTAGCCAGCCTCCGATAAGAAACAAGTTCGGCCGCTCGCTCGCTGGTTCGCTTTTACGTCGGGTTATTTTGGGAATGGGCTTTCCGTTCAAGCAGGGCGATGAGTTCTTGCTGTTTTTTGGCGCGCGCAAATTCCAATGGGGTTTGGCCATCGTGTGACTTCAGGGTTAGATCGGCTCCCGCCTCAATGATCACCTTGGCGGTTTCGAGGTGATTTTGCCAAATCGCGTCGTGCAAGGCTGTATAGCCGTTGTAGGGTCCTTGTTTGTCGATATCGATCCCGTGGACGATCAGCAGTCGAGCCGCCTCGGTCCGGCCGGCGTAGGCTGCGGCGTGGAGGGCGGTGGCTTTCATGCCCGGATCGACGGCGGTCACATCGGCGCCGGCTTCCAGCAGTGCCTCGACAATCTCGTTATGACCTTCGTAGGCCGCCATGATCAAGGGGACATCGCCACTGACGTCGGGAGCATTGATATCGATACCCTGCTGGATGAGTTCTTTTACGCGGGCCAGGTCATTGCGCTTGACGGCGTTCATTAGTGCGGTCATGGGGGTCTCCACTCCAAGGTTTCGGTGGTTTTTCTCGAAAGGGCAAGGTTTCCTGTCCAGGGGATTTTATCTGATGCATTCCATATTGCCCGCGCTTGGATGACTAACGGTGCAAATGGGCCGTACCGATCGACACCGGCTCAGGTGCGGGTTAGGCCGTTCGGAAGAACGAGATGAGGGACGACGGGCTACGATTTTCGCGCGACAAACTGGAGCAAGGCGACAATGACGAAGCCAACATCGTGACTGCTTGGATAGCGGTTACGAACTGATAGCCGCCAGAAACGCCGTGGTTGCGGGGCACAAGCCTGGCACAACCGGAAAAGCGAGGTCGAAACCCGCTCTGATTCGTTGAATTTGGTGGCCAGGGTCGGAATCGAACCAACGACACGCGGATTTTCAGTCCGCTGCTCTACCAACTGAGCTACCTGGCCGGACGCGCCTCGCGCAAAGGAGGGGCGCATTTAATCAGCTTGCACGATGGTCGTCAAGCCAACTCACGATTTTGGCGGCACGTAGCCTTCCGGCAATACCGCGCCTTCGCCAAAGAAGAACCGCGTCATCTGTTCCTCCAGGAATTGTCGCGCCTTCGGCTCGAACGGCGTCAGCCGGTACTCGTTGATCAGCATGGTCTGCTGTCGCAACCATTGTTGCCAGGCGGGTTTGGAAACATTCTCGAAAATTCGCCTGCCCAGTTCTCCGGGATAGGGCGGACGATCCAGGCCCTCGGCCTCGACGCCGAGTTTGACGCACTTCACCGTTCGAGCCATGCGCTGATTCCCATTTGGTTTACCGTTCACTTGCCAGTATCGCCAGGAGTTGCCGCACCGGCGCGGCCACTCCACGTTCGTCAGGGTGGCGGGGGTTATACCAGACAAACCGCTCCCCTTCCATCACTGTTCCGCCCGACCACGTCACCGTCGCCGGCACCGGCGTAATCTCGAGCCAAAAGTGACTGAAGCCATGCCGCAGCACCCTCCATGGCGTCCCGATCGTCACGTCGAATCCCCACCGCTCCCGGCACCAGTCGACAAGGTCCGCTCTCGGCGGACACTCGGGAAAGCTCCACAGCCCGCCCCAGATGCCGACTGGCGGCCGGCGCTCCAGCAGCACCTCGCCTTCCACGCCGCGCAGCAGCAGCATCCGTGTGGTTCGCACCGGCAATTTCCGTCGCGATTTTGGCGTCGGGTAATCCGATTCCCGTTTCTGGGCATGGGCCACGCAATCCGCCGCCAACGGACACTGGGTACAGCGTGGCCGGCGTGGCGTGCAAACCGTCGCGCCGAGATCCATCATCGCTTGGGTATAATCGGCCACGCGCTCGGCTGGCGTGTAGCGTTCCGCCAGTTCCCACAGCATCGCCAGTACGGATGACCGTCCCGGCCAGCCATCGACCGCCGCGAATCGCGCCAGCAATCGTTTGACGTTGCCGTCCAGAACCGGTTGCCGTTGCCCGACCGCCAGCGCCAGAATCGCCCCGGCCGTCGAGCGGCCAATCCCCGGCAGGCCTTGCAGCGCCGCGCTGTCCAGTGGCATCTCCCCACCGTGCCGGTCGCGCACGATGCGCGCCGCCTGGCGCAGATGGCGGGCGCGGGCGTAGTACCCCAATCCAGCCCACAATCTCAATACCTCGTCCAGATCGGCGTCGGCCAGGGCCGCCAGGTCGGGAAACCGCGCCATGAACCGTTCATAATAGGGGATCGCCGTCGCCACCTGGGTTTGCTGCAACATGATCTCCGACACCCAGACCCGGTACGGCGTGGGGTTCTCTTTCCAGGGCAGGTGCTTGCGGCCGTTCGCGTCGAACCAATCCAGCACGCGCCGGCCAAATTCATCCGGAGCCATCTCATCTTCGCTTTGCGAGGTTTTTGCCATGGCGCGTATTTTGATCGCTGGCTGCGGCGACGTCGGCGCAACCCTGGGCCAGAGTCTGAACGTGGCGGGGCACGAGGTTTGGGGCTTGAAGCGCCGCCCGACCGATTTGCTGCCCGGCATCCGGCCACTGGCGGCGGATTTGACCGATCCGGCGACCCTGAACGCCCTGCCTCCGGATTTGGACGCCGTCGTTTACAGCGCCGCCGCCGCCAGCTTCAGCGAGGTTGCCTATCAGGCTGCCTATGTGACCGGTGTCCATAACCTGCTCGAAGCGCTGCGCCAGGCGGGCCAGCAACCCCGACGATTGCTGTTTACCTCCAGCACCTCGGTGTATGCCCAGCACCAGGGCGAGTGGGTGGACGAGGACTCGCCCGCCGAGGCGGACGGTTTCAGCGGGCGCTGCATTCGCGCGGGTGAACGCTTGATGTGGGAGGGTTCCTGGCCGGCGGTGGTGGCTCGCTTCGGCGGCATCTATGGCCCTGGCCGCACCCGGCTGATCGACAGCGTCCGGGCCGGAACCGCCACTCGTCCCGCTGGACCGCCGCTCTACACCAATCGCATTCATCGCGACGACTGCGCCAGGGTGTTGGAACACCTCTTGTTCCTGTCGGGGCCAGCGCCGCTGTACCTTGCCGTGGACGACGACCCCGCGCCGCTGGGCGAGGTGCTGAGCTGGCTGGCGACCCGGCTCGGCGTGCCGGAACCGCCGCTGGCCGCGCGCGCGCCCTTGAAGCCGGGCGCCGGAGCTGGCGATCCGGTGCTGCGGATGCGGGCCAGCAAGCGCTGCCGCAACGCTCGATTGCGCGCCAGCGGCTTCCAATTTCGTTATCCCGGTTACCGGGATGGTTACGCCGCGCTGCTGCGGTTGGAAGACTGAAAAACGACTGACGCCGGGGGTCGTTCGCTTCGCGCCTGGCTAGAACGTCGCGCCGGAGAAGTCGTAGCTCATCTCCCGATAAGGGTGTTGCAGGAAAAATCCCTGGATCAGGTCCACGCCCAGCGACCACAGGATGGGCATGGTCTTCACGTCTTCCACCCCACCCACGATGGTAGCGGCGCCCAAGGTCTCCAAATTTTGGACCAGTTCTTTGATCTGGGTCTGCTTTTTAGGATCACGGGCGAGGCCGTTGACGAAATACATGTCCAGCTTGACGTAATCGGCGCCCAGATTCTTGAGCAGCGACAGCGAGTCCGCGCCCCGGCCAAACCGGTCCAGACAGAAACCGCAGCCCAGCATCTTGATGCCGCCCAGGAAGCCGAACATGTCGCGCAAGCCGCGCTCGGCGGTGGATTCCGCCACCTCGAACACCAGGCTTTGCGGTTCTACCCCGGCCTGTTCCATCCGCGCGCGCAGCCAGTCGCCCAGGGTCCGATCCTGCAGGGTCACCGGCAGAATCTTGATGAACACCGTGGTCTTGCGCTGGCGCTGGCACAGCATGTCAAGCACGTGCTCGATCACCCAGCGGTCCAGCGTCACTCCTAATTCATGATTGTAAACCACACCGAACACACTGCCCGGCACCAGTTCCTGACCGTCGTTGCCGCGCAACCGCAGTAGCACCTCGTAGCGTTCGTTGGTATCGCCCCGCATGCTGGCGATCGGCTGGAACACCAGCCAGAGCCGCTCATGCTCGACGATCTCGCGCACTTGCTGTAGAACCCGTGCCCGTGACGAGGCTTCCTGGTCGCGGTTGTTCTTCAGCCCATTCTCTTGTAGAACGATGCGCTCCCCCTTGGCTTCCCGCGCCAGACCGCAAGCCGAGTCCGCCTGCTGGATCAGCATCAGATGATCCTGGCTACGGTCGGTCGTCAGCGCAACGCCGATGCTGGTTCGCAACAACTGGGCTTGTTCGCCGACCCGGTAAAATCCGGTTTCCAGGACGTCGCGGATGCGTCGGGCCAGCGCCAGCAACGGTTCGCCAATCAGGTTGGGAACCATCACCGAAAGGATGGCGTCGCTGAATCGCGCCGCGACCTGGTCCTGGCTCAACATCTGCCGCAACCGGCTGGCCGCCTGGCTCACCACCTCGTCGGCGACCGCCACCCCGGCGGAATCGCGAATGGAGCGCAGGTTGTCCAGCATGATGAACATCACCGCCAGCGACTGGGTGCTCAGGCCCAAGGTCTCGATGGCACGCTCCAGCAGCGTCAGGTAACGGCGGCGGTTGAACAGGCCGCTGATCGGATCGTTGTCGGTCAGTGAACCGAGTTTGATCCGCATGGCCCGCGCCCGGCGCAGCCGTTGCTTGATTTCCCAACACAGGTAGCTGATTGGCGCCGGCTTGGTCAGCAGGCTGGTGCCCGGTACGTCCAGACTGGTCAGGTAGTTCGGCACATCGGCCGGGAAGCACAGCAGGATGATGGGCAACGTGTCGCAGTCTCGATGCTGGGTGATCACCTGCGCCAGTTCCTGTCCGTTCATTTCCTTGATGTCCAGATCGATGAGCAGCAGGTCCGGCCGGAAGCGGTGAATATCCTGCAAGACTTGCAATGGCTGGATCACCACCCGCGGCATGATACCTTGCTCCTCCAGGGCGCCCGCCATTTCCCAAGCCTCGGCCGGCTGGTCGTTGACGATCAACACCCGGAAATAGCCTTGCGAGGTTTGTGGCAACAGCAGTTCCCGCAGGACGTCGAGCACTTCGTCGTTCTCGAACGGCTTGCTGAAATAGGCTACGCCGCCCGCCCGCACCGCTTCCAGCCGCGCGCTCATGTCGTTGCGCTCGCTCAGGAACAGGATCGGCGCCCGCGAGCCGGTTTCGGCGCGCAGGTGGGCCATCAACGCCATGACCGCCTCCGGGCCGTCGGGAAAATCGACGTCGACGATAGCGGCGCCGGGCATCCGCCCCTGTAAGCGTTGCTCGGCCTCGACCAGATTGGCGATGTGCCGGATTCGATAACCGGAATCCTCAAGCTTGGCCACCAGCGGCGGATTTTCGTCCGGGGTGATCACGACGATTTCCGGCAGGGGCGACAAGAGCGGGCGAGTCCGGGGTTCGTCGCTCGCGCTGGCTCCCCCGCCCGCTGTCAGAATGGTGCGCAGGGCATCGATCAGCGCCGTCAACCGTTGTCGGTCGGGTTCGCCAGGCATTCCAGCGCTGGCGGCGCAATTCTTGACGTGTCGCTCCAGTTGCTCGACCAGATTGCGCAGGCGCTCGTCACCGTGTTCCCGCGCGTTCTGGGTCATGTCCTGGGCCAGTCGCGCCAGCATCGCGAACGATTTGGGATTCCATTTGACGTAATACAGCTTCTGCCACAGATCCTCGATCAACTTGAGGTAATTGACCAACCTGAGACGCTGGCTGTCTCCGCTTTCAGCCTGGCTCATGGTTCATCTCCTTATAAAGTTGGCGGTTTCCAGCAAGGGTGAACGGAGTATAGCGTCGCCCTCTCAAAGTGTTTACCTAAGGAGCTACCTGGCTCACGTCCCGGACCGCGCCGCGAGAGGCGCTGGTGGTCATGGCGGCATAGGCGCGCAACGCGGGCGATACCGGCCGCTGGCGCTGGACCGGCTTCCAGGCCATCGCCCCCCGCTCTTGCATCGCCGCCCGCCGCCGTTGCAGCTCGGCGTCGCCGACGACGAGATGGACACGGCGGTTGGGAATGTCGATCTCGATCCGATCGCCTTCCTCGACCAGGGCGATGGCGCCACCCTCCGCCGCTTCCGGTGAGATGTGGCCGATGGACAGCCCGGAAGTTCCACCGGAAAAGCGGCCGTCGGTGATCAGCGCGCACGCCTTGCCCAGTCCCTTGGATTTCAGATAGCTGGTTGGATAGAGCATTTCCTGCATGCCCGGCCCACCGCGCGGCCCCTCGTAGCGGATCAGCACCACGTCGCCGGGCTGAATCCGACCGCCCAAAATGGCCGCGACCGCGTCTTCCTGGCTTTCCACCACCCGCGCCGGGCCCTGAAACATCAGAATATTCTCGTCCACCCCGGCGGTCTTGACGATGCAGCCGTCCTCGGCCAGGTTGCCGTACAGCACCGCCAGCCCGCCGTCCTGGGAATAGGCGTGACTCTGGTCGCGGATGCAGCCGTTTTCCCGATCCAGGTCCAGACTGGGCCAGCGGGTGTTCTGGCTGAACGCCGTCTGGGTCGGGATGCCCGCCGGACCGGCGGAATAACGCGAGCGGGCTTCGTCCCAGGCCGTCGGGCGGGCGATGTCCCACTGCTCCAACGCCTCGGCCAGCGTTTCGCTGTGGACGGTGCGCGCGTCGCGATGCAGCAGCCCGGCCCGGTCCAACTCGCCGAGGATGGCGATGACGCCCCCGGCTCGATGCACGTCCTCCATGTGGTATTTCTGGGTGGCCGGCGCGACCTTGCACAGGTTCGGCACCCGCCGTGACAGTCGGTCGATGTCGCGCATCGTGAAGTTCACGCCGGCCTCGTGGGCGGCAGCCAGCAGATGCAGCACGGTGTTGGTGGAGCCGCCCATGGCGATGTCGAGGCTGATGGCGTTCTCGAACGCCGCGAACGTGGCGATGCCTCTAGGCAGCACGGACTCGTCGCCCCGCTCGTAGTAGCGCCGGGTCAGCTCGACGATCCGCCGGCCCGCTTCCAGGAACAGTTCGCGGCGGTCGGCGTGGGTGGCCAGCAGCGAACCGTTGCCGGGCAGGCTCAGGCCCAGGGCCTCGGTCAGGCAGTTCATCGAATTGGCGGTGAACATGCCCGAGCAGGAGCCGCAGGTCGGGCAGGCCGAGCGTTCGTACTCGATGACCGTGGCCTCGTCGATGCGGTCGTCGGCGGCGGCCACCATGGCGTCCACCAGGTCCAGCTTGTGGGCCGCCAGCCGGGTCTTGCCGGCTTCCATCGGCCCGCCGGAAACGAAGATGGCGGGAATGTTGAGCCGCAGGGCCGCCATCAACATGCCGGGGGTGATCTTGTCGCAGTTGGAGATACAGACCAGCGCGTCGGCGCAATGGGCGTTGACCATGTATTCGACCGAATCGGCGATCAGCTCGCGCGAGGGGAGCGAGTACAGCATCCCGCCGTGGCCCATGGCGATGCCGTCATCCACGGCGATGGTGTTGAATTCCTTGGCGATGCCGCCGGCCGCTTCGATCTCGCGCGCCACCAGTTGGCCCAGATCCTTCAGATGGACATGGCCGGGGACGAATTGAGTGAAGGAGTTGGCGACGGCGATGATCGGCTTGCCGAAGTCGCCATCCTTGACGCCGGTGGCCCGCCACAGCGCGCGGGCACCCGCCATGTTGCGGCCGTGGGTAGTGGTACGGGAACGGTAGTCGGGCATGAGAAACTCCGCGAGGCTGGCAAAAGATCTGAATCCTTGAGGAGGACCGCTGGATGCGTCGAAGATTCTACGTCAAGTTCCAGCGTTCGGGCACGGGAATGATCGCCGCTCGAACGCGAAGCCCAGCGGGGAGTTCCAGCGGACGGTATCGCACCGGTGGCCGGCTTTTCCTGGTGGGTTGGCTGGTGGAAGCGTCGAACCCGACGCAGGGCGGTTTGTCTGGCGTGGATGCTGTCGTGGGAGGCATGCTGGTTGGAAGCGATTGACAGCCTCAAGAGAGAACGGTAATTTTTTGATTATATACCGGTTTGATGTAAGGCAAGGCTTCGTTTGAAGAGTTTGCCGCTTGTTGGACCCTGGCTGCCTTGAGGTTTAAAAATGCCATACAGTAGCTTCAATCTGAAAAAAGTAAAAAATGAACTTGGCGTGACTATAAAGGAAACTCAGGGTATCTTTGAAAATATAGAAATTGTCGAAATCAGCGACATACTTGAAGCTCTATTGGAGGAGCATATTCCCCTGGCGGTATCCATCAATACGGAAAAGGCCAGGTCTGAATTGATCATATCGAATATTCTTGTCGAGATTCGGAGGAAGTTCAAACGCAAGATAAGCATATTTTCGGGTGTGGAGTTGAACGTGGACAAGGAAAGGGAGTTAAGCAGTTTCTGCGATTTCATCATCAGTAACTCGTCGGAGCAGTTGACGTTGAACGCGCCCGTGGTGGCTATCGTGGAAGCGAAAAACGAAAATATCATAGGAGGCTTGGGTCAGTGTGTCGCGGAAATGGTGGCGGCGAATATTTTTAATATCCAGGAAAAAAACCCAATGGAAAGAATTTACGGAGCCGTCACTTCAGGCACCGCATGGCAGTTCCTAAGGCTGAAGGGGAACGAGGTGGAAATAGACCTGAAGGAATATTTCATTGATAATCCAGGAAAAATTGTTGGGATACTGTCGTCCATGGTCGAACAGACCGCCTAAAGGGTGATCACCATGCGTTCATTGCCGTTTGCCGAAACGCCGGAACCTCCATATTATGCGGTCATCTTTTCAGCGGTTCGCACTCCTGGCGATAACGGCTACCAGCAAATGACGCGACGCATGTTGGAACTTGCCGCTCGGCAACCAGGATTCCTTGGCGTCGAGAGCGCGCGCGGCGCCGATGGTTTTGGCATCACCGTTTCCTACTGGGCATCCAAAACCGACATCGCCAATTGGAAAGCGCACGCCGAACATCTGGAGGCTCAGGAAAACGGCAAGCGCCTCTGGTACGAAAAGTACGAACTTCGCGTTGCCAAGGTCGAACGTGCTTATGGCAATCCAACGGCGTAGCATCGCAATCGGCGGGAATCCCATCCTGCCTTTTTTCGAAGGGGGTAACATGAAAAACGTCTTGCGAATCGGCATTGTCTTCTTCTTTCTCGTTGGCCTGGCGGCTCGCGCCGCCGATGGTGACTCCACTGATACAGCTAAAGCGCAAGACGCCGCCAAGGCATGGCTGGCGCTGGTGGACGCGGAAAAATACGGACAGAGTTGGGACGAAGCGGCATTGTTGTTTCGGAGCGCCGTCATGAAAGTCGAATGGGAAAGGGCCGCCAAAGCGACGCGCGCCCCACTCGGCCCGGTAAAGTCCCGCGCGCTCAAATCCGCGAATTTTACCCGCGGCCTGCCAGGGGCCCCGGACGGCGAGTATGTCGTGATCCAATTCGACGCCCAGTTCGCGAACAAAGCCTCGGCGGTCGAAACCGTCACCCCCATGCGCGACAAGGACGGGATCTGGCGGGTGTCCGGTTACTACATCCGATAGCGCGGCGGGCCCGCGTCGGAGTTACGGCAACTCCGCCAGCCAGGCCCGGGCCGCCGTCGCCGCCTCGCGCACTTGATCCGGCGCCGTGCCGCCCACTCCCTTGCGGGCCGCCACCGAGCCTTCCAGCGACAACACCTCAAACACGTCGAACTCGATCAGCGGCGAAAACTCCCGCAACTCGTCCAGGGTCATGTCCACCAGGTCCCGACTGGTCTCGATGCCCCGCCGCACCGCCTTGCCCACGATCTCGTGGGCATCGCGAAACGGCACGCCCTTACGCGCCAGATAATCGGCCAGATCGGTCGCGGTGGCAAAACCACGCCGGGCGGCCTGGAGCATGTTGCCGCGCTTGGGATGCAGGGCCGGAATCAGCTCGGCGAAAGCGCGCAAGCAGCCTCGCACCGTGTCGACGGTATCGAACAGCGGTTCCTTGTCCTCCTGGTTGTCCTTGTTGTAGGCCAGCGGCTGGCTCTTCATCAGCGTCAGCAGCGCGATCAAATGGCCGTTGACCCGTCCGACCTTGCCGCGCACCAGTTCCGGCACGTCGGGATTCTTCTTCTGCGGCATGATCGAGGAGCCGGTGCAAAACCGGTCCGGCAAATCCACGAAATCGAACTGGGCCGAGGACCACAGCACCAGTTCCTCCGCCATCCGCGACAGATGGGTCATCAAAATGGCCGATGCGGCGGCGAATTCGATGGCGAAATCGCGGTCGCTGACCGCGTCCAGCGAATTGGCGCACGGGGCGGCGAAGTCCAGCAATTGCGCGGTGTAATGGCGATCCAGCGGATAACCGGTGCCCGCCAGCGCCGCCGCGCCCAGCGGCATGACGTTGACCCGCTTGCGGCAGTCCATCAACCGTTCGTAATCGCGCTTGAGCATCTCGAACCAGGCCAGCAGGTGGTGGCCGAACGTCACCGGCTGAGCCACCTGCAAATGGGTGAAGCCGGGCATGATCGTGTCGGCCTCGCGTGTCGCCAGCTCCGCCAGTCCCCTCAACAACCGCCGAATCTCGTCGCCAATGGCGTCGATGGCGTCGCGCAGATACAGGCGAATATCGGTGGCGACCTGATCGTTGCGCGAGCGGCCGGTGTGCAGACGCTTGCCGGCGTCACCGATCCGTTCGGTGAGCCGCGCCTCGATGTTCATATGCACGTCTTCCAGCGCCGCCGACCACGCGAATTCGCCGCGGTCGATCTCGGCGCGAATTTCCTCCAGCCCCCGCACGATGGCGTCGCAATCGTCCGGGGACAAAACGCCCACCCGCGCCAGCATCTGGGCATGGGCGATGGAGCCGTTGATGTCCTGCCGGTACATCCGCCGGTCGAAATCCACCGAGGCGGTAAATGCCGCCACGAAGGCGTCGGTGCTCTCGGTGAACCGTCCGCCCCAAGTCTGATTGGTCTGTGTGTCGCTCATAAACTATTCTGTAGGCTGAAAAGACACCATAGCTTAGCAAACCATGCAATCCGATACCCTGCGCATCGCCACTCGCCAAAGCCCCCTTGCCCTCTGGCAGGCCGAACATGTCGCCGCGCGCCTGCGCCAGGCCCATCCCGGCCTACGGGTCGAATTGATCGGCATGATCACCCGCGGCGACAGGATTCTCGACAGTCCCTTGGCCAAGGTCGGCGGCAAGGGCTTGTTCGTCAAGGAATTGGAGCAGGGTTTGTTGGATGGCCGCGCCGATCTGGCCGTGCATTCGATGAAGGACGTGCCGGCGGATTTTCCCGCCGGGCTGGACCTGCCGGTGATTCTGGCGCGCGAGGACCCGCGCGACGCCTTCGTCTCCCGCCATTATCCCCACCCTGACGCCTTGCCGGTCCACGCGCGGGTCGGCACGTCCAGCCTACGCCGGCAATGCCAATTGGCCGCCCGCTATCCCGGCTGGGAGATTCGCAGCCTGCGCGGCAATGTCGGCAGCCGGCTGGCCAAATTGGACGCCGGTGCATTCGACGCCATCCTCCTGGCCGCCGCCGGCCTGAAACGGCTGGGACTGGAGGAGCGCATCACCGTGGCGCTGGAGCCGGCATTCAGCCTGCCCGCCATCGGTCAGGGCGCCATCGGGGTGGAATGCCGGCTGGACGACACACGGACGCGGGACCTGATCGCCACGCTCGACGATCCCGCCACCCAGGTTCGGGTCACGGCGGAACGGGCGTTCAACGCCCGCCTGCAAGGTGGTTGTCAGGTGCCCATCGCGGGTCACGCGCTGCTGCTGGACCACGAACAGATCTGGTTGCGTGGCCTGGTCGGCGAACCCGACGGCAGTCGGATCGTCACCGGGGAGATGCGTGGCCCGGCGGCGGCGGCCGAAACTCTCGGCGCGGCGTTGGCCGAGGACTTGCTCGAACGCGGCGCCGACGTCATCCTGCGGCAGTTGCTTGGAGCCGGCTGAAGCATGGTCTACCCATCCTTCCCCTCAACTTGTCTCCCGCCAGTGGGGGATGGGAGTGAGTCTCTTGACGGTCTGGGCGTACTCGTCACCCGGCCGGAACACCAGGCCGGCCCCCTCTGCCGGTGGATCGAACAACACGGCGGCGTCGCGATTCGCTGGTCGGCGCTAGCCATCGGCGAACCGCGCGACTGGGCGCCGGCGCTGGCCTTGTTCGACCGGCTGGCTCACTACGATCTGGCCATTTTCACCAGCGCCAACGCCGTGGATCGGGCCATGCCGCCGATTCAGGAACGTGGTGGCTTCCCGCCCGGGCTGGAAATCGCCGCCATCGGTCCGGCGACCGCGCGGGCGCTGGCCCGCCATGGCGTCGACCGCTGCCTGCAACCCGAACAGGAATTTACCAGCGAAGCGTTGCTGGCCCTGCCCCGCCTACAGCGGGTGGCCGGCCAGGCCATCGTCATCGTGCGCGGCGAGGGCGGTCGGGAACTGCTGGCCGAAACCCTGAGCGCGCGCGGCGCGCGCGTGGAACACGCGGCGGTCTACCGACGCGAACGGCCCGCGCTGGACGTCGCCGCGCTGCTGGAACGCTGGAGCCGGGGCGAAATCGGCGCGGTGGTCGTCACCAGTGTCGAAAGCCTGTCGAATCTGTTTGATATGCTGGGCATTGCCGGGCAAGATTATCTGCGTCAAACCCCGGTGATCGCGGTCAGCGCCCGCACTGCCCAGAGCGCCGCGAACTTCGGCTGCCATCCTCTTCTGCTCGCTCGGGAAGCCAGCGACGCCGCCATCGCCGCCGCCCTGCTCTGCCTGGTGGCGAATCCCTCCCTACCAGTTGGTAACACGACATGACAGAGAATCAATCCGACAACGACAGCGCCAATGCGTCATCCGCCGCCAAGGCTTCGCCCCTGGAATCGACGCCCGCCCAGCCCCTCAAATCCAAGACGACGTCCATGCCCGAAGTTTCGCCCACGCCCAACCCCACCGCGTCCAAGAGTGGTCGCGGCGTGGCCTGGCTGGCGCTTCTGGTCGGGCTCGGCGCCGGCGGCGGCAGTGGCTATCTCTGGTACTTGTGGCAAAAGGACCAGGTCGCGCAGGCCAGCCGGCTGGATCAGGCCATCAAGCAGGCCATCGCCCAGCGCGACCCCGAATTTCAGGCGCTCAAAGCCCAGGTCCAGCAACTGCAAGGGTTGAAAGTCGGGGTCGACCAGGCGCGCGCCGATCAGCAGGCGCTCAGGGAACAATTGCTGGGGCTGACGGGCGACTTGCAGCCGTTGAAGAACGCCATGGAATTGCACAAGGGCGAGAGCGAACTCATCAAGGGCGAAATGAAGTTGTTGCGGGAAAGCCACGACGCCCACAAGACCTCGGTGCAGAAACAGCACAGCGAGGTCGGCGCGCAGTTGCAGGATTACGTGAATCGCCTGGTCCAGCAAAACGAGCAGCTTCAAAACCTGAAGCTGAGCCACGGCGGCCTGAACGATCAACTGGAAACGATCAGGACTCTGGTGGCCAAGGGGGGTGACGTCAACGCCTTCCCCCTGGCCGAAGTGGACTATCTACTGCGCTTGGCGGATTCCAAGTTGAAGCTGGAGCGCAACGTCGTCGCCGCCCGCCTGGCCCTGGATGTCGCCCAACAGCGGCTCAAGGCGGTCAACGAAAACGCCATGGCCTCGGTGCAGACCATGCTTGGCGAGGCCATCGCCAGTCTGCGCGGCGTGAAGTTGCCCGATCTTTCGTCCCTGGCTCACAAAGTGGCGGAGATGCAGAAGGCCATTGGCGGTCTGCCGCTGCGCATCACCTCCGGCGTTCCGGACATCAAGAACCGGGTCAAGCCCACCGCCACCGCCACCGTCAGCGACGACGCCAACCGCTCGTGGTGGGATCGCGCCAGCGAAGCCGTCTGGAATCAGTTCAAGGACATCGTGGTGATTCGCCGCGTGCGCAGCGATGCGCCGCCGCTGATTGCCATGGAAGAAGAATTTTTCCTGCGCCAGAACTTGCGGCTGGAATTGGAAAGCCTGCGGACGGCGCTGCTGCGTGGCGACGCCGAGGCCTATCGGGATTCCTACGATCAGACCAGTCAGTGGGTCCAGACCTATTTCGATACTGAGGAGAAGCAGGTGGCCGCGTTCCTGGCGGAACTGAAGGCGCTGCAAACCGTCGAGTTCAACCCCTATGTCCCGGATTTGACCGGCCTCAACCAGGCGTTCGGCGAGGCGATGACTCAGCGGCAACCGATTCGCGCCATGGGCAAGGCGTCGGCGGTGCCCGCCGAGCCGGCGGCGGCGAAGGGGGAGGGACAGCCATGAAGTTGCTGATCGGCATCATCGTCACTTTGTTCGTCTCGGTCTGGATGGCGCTGGCGCTTCGGCAGGACCCCGGTTACGCGATGTTCAGCATCGGCGAGTGGACCATCGAGACCAGTTTCGCCTTCCTGATGCTGGTTCTGATCGTCCTGTTCGTCGGCTTCTACTTTCTGGTCCGGTTGGCCATTCGGTTGTGGCATACCCCCGGTCAGACCCTGGCGGCCAATCAGCGGCGATTGCAGCGCAAGGCGCGGCGGTTGTTCAATCTGGGCAGCCGGCAACTGGCGGCTGGCCAGTGGGCGGCAGCCGAGAAAACCCTGCTCAAGAGCGCCGCGCACAGCGAAACGCCCGCGCTGGACTATCTGAGCGCGGCTCGGGCCGCTCATCACCTCAGCGACGTGAAATGGCGGCGCGACTTGCACCTGCGCAAGGCCGAGGAATCGCCGGACGCCGACAAGCTGACGGTCCAACTGACCCGAGTGGAGTTTTTGCTGGAAGACCAGCAAGCCGAGCAAGCCCGCCCCATCCTGGAATCCCTGCATACCCTCAACCCCCGTCATCCGGGCGTGCTGCTCTGGCTGGCTCGCTGCCATCGGCAATTGAGCGCCTGGGAGCCATTGCAACGGTTGTTGCCGGAATTGCAGAAGCAGAAGGTGTTTGGCCCTGAATCGTTCGCCGAGATTCAACGCGAGACCTACCACGCCCTGTTGCAAGGCGCCGCCGCCAGCGGTTCGCTGGAGAAGTTGCGGGCGTTGTGGAAACAGACGCCGGTCTCGTTGCGCGAGGGGGACGAGGCGTTACTGGTTGATTACGCCACCGCCCTGTGTGAATTCGACGCCTTCGACGACGCCGAGACACTGCTGCGCGAGGCGATCAACCGGCGCTGGAGCGTCAGGCTGGTGGTGGGTTATGGAATGCTGGGGCGCGGCAACGCCACCGCGCAACTGGCCGCGGCCGAAGGCTGGCTGACCCGGCATGGCGACGATCCGCATTTGCTGCTGACGTTGGGTCGGCTGGCCAAACGCTGCCAGCAGAATGGCAAGGCTCGCGCCTATCTGGAGCAGAGCATCAAGCTGATGCCGACGCCGGACGCCTATCAGGAACTGGGCGAGTTGCTGGAATCCCTGCACGAGTTGACTCATGCCAGCCAATGCTTCCATGCCGGGCTGCGGTTGCTGGTCGGCAAGCCCCAGGAACGGCAGGGCGTCACCTTGCCCGCCGCCGAGGCGGCACAGCAGCTTCAAGGTCCGCGGCCGTCATCCGCCCCGGCCGTGGCGAGCTGATCCGGTCCAGGCGGCGAGGGGGTTTGGATCGATCCCAGGACCCGCCGGCGATCCGGCGGGTCCTGGTCCAGTTCGGCGGGTTCGAAATCGCACTGGCGATGCGCGGCTCTCGCCACGGGAAGAGTTCTCCTTGATTCTTTCCGTCCAGGCGGCGGCTCCGCCTTTAATAGCGTGGGTGGTCGAGCCGCCGCAGTTCATGATCCCGGGCCCGTTGCCGCGCCTGTTCATACTCTTTCCGGGTAAGCGAGCGGTCGAGCAGCGGTTCCTCGAAGGCTTTATAGCAGGGATGGTACTGATCCATCAGGTTCAGATAGGTGTTGGTCGAAATCTCCCGCGCCAGGAACGCCAGCACGCTTTCCGTGTTCGCCAGATCGCCCGGCAGCACCAGATGGCGCACCAGTAGCCCGCGCCGCGCCAGTCCGTATTCGTCCAGCTTCAGATCACCGACCTGTCGGTGCATTTCCCGCACCGCCGCCTGATTGACTTCCCAGTAATTTCGCGCGTGCGAGTAGCGATGGGCGGTTACGGAATCGCCGTACTTCATGTCCGGCATGTAGATATCCACCACGCCATCCAGCAGGGCCAGCGCTTCCAGGCTGTCGTAACCGCCGGTATTGTAAACCAGGGGTAATCGCAGGCCCTGTTGAGCGGCAAGCAGGGTGGCCGCCAGGATTTGTGGCACGACATGGCTGGGAGTGACCAGGTTGATGTTGTGACAGCCCCGATGTTGTAGGTCGAGCATCATGGTGGCCAACGTTTCCGGCTCGACTTCCTGGCCCTCGCCCTTCTGGCTGATTTCCCAGTTCTGGCAGAACACGCAACGCAGGTTGCACCAGGCAAAGAAGATCGTCCCCGAACCGGCCCAGCCGCGCAGCGGATGTTCCTCGCCGTGGTGCGGACCGTGGCCATGCACGATCGCCCGCTCGCCGGTGTGGCATACCACGCCCTTGAGCGTTTGCCGCCGGTTCACCCGGCAGTAGCGAGCGCACAAGTCGCAGTTTTCCAGCCGGGTCCAGGCCTCGGTCACCCGCCGCTCCAGTTCGCCGTTGTCCAGCAGCGCCCGATAGGCAGGCCATGTCGAGGAGGGAGGGTATTGCAGGGAGGGGCTGGCGATCATTTCGTTTCTGTTCAGCTATCGCGTCCAAATAAGAGAGACAGTCGAAAAATGCATGACTGCTTTTTAAGAAAAAATTTTCGTTGGGCAGGCATCTGGCCGGCCTAGTCGACCAAAAACCGGCCGAAAGCCAAATCCATGGCGATAAAAATCAAATAGTTAGCTTTTAGACAGTCTCTCATGCGCCGCGCCGGCTGCGCTGAGAATGGCGCCTACGGCTTGGGCAATACCACCAGTTCGGTTTTCGAAGCGCGGTCGGGCAGGCGCGGCGCCAGCAGCAACAGCAAAACGCCAAAACCGACGGCCAAACTGAAACCGATGCCGACTCCAAACAACCGGTGCAGGCCGGCCACCGGCGCCAGCCACAGGCCGCCGACCAGAAACCGCGGCAACGCCCGCCACCAACTGATTTCTCCCCCGTCGCGGCGCTGGACCCGCAATCGCCAGGCGCGCATTCCCAAAGTTTGGCCACCGTGGGTCCAGAACCCGCCGTAGAACAAGAAACAGATCAGAAACAGATAGAACTGAAAAAAGGGATTGCCCATCAGCGGGTTTTGGGCCTTGAACGCATCGACGCCGATGATGATCACCACCAACCCCAGCGCCAATGCGGTCGCGCCGACCAGTACCCCGACCAGCAACAGACCGTCGTAGACGATGGCGGCCAGCCGGCGCGGCAGCCGGGCAGGCGGCAACACGGCGGTGTCCACCCAAGGTGTCGCGCTATTTGGGGTCGACAACCGGCGGCTTGACCGCCGGCGCGGGTCGAGCGGGCTTGCCGGGCGCGGGCGTGGACGCCGGTTCCCGACCGGAGCTCGGAGGAGCGGCGTTCTTGCCGTTGGCCTTTTTCGGGCCGGCGCCGGATTGGGCGGACACCCTCGCCGGGGGGGAAGGGGCACCATCCGTGGTCCGGGGCTTGTCCAGCCAGCCGTTGATCTCGATGACATCGGTTTCCGCAAGCTGACCAGCGGCCTGCCGCAGCGTCAGAAAACTGACGATATAGGAATAGCGGGCGGCGGCGTAAGTCCGTTCGGCCAGATAGACGTTGCGCTCGGCGTCCAGCACGTCCACGATGGTGCGAGTACCCACTTCGTAGCCGGCTTGATTGGCCTCCAGCGCGCTGCGGGTGGACACGCGGGTCTGATCCAGAGCCTTGATCTGGCTGATGGCGGTTTCCTGGCCGCGATAGGCGTTACGGACGGTGCGGACGGTATCGCGCTGCAGGTTCTCCAGGCTCTGCCGGGCGGCTTCATAGCCATACGCCGCCTCGCGGGATCGCGAGGATACCGCACCGCCGGTGTACAGCGGTATGGTCAGTTCCAGGTTGACCTGACTGCTGCTGGTATCGGTGACGCTGTTGTCGAGGTTGACGCGATTGGCCCGCAGCTCCAGCGTTGGATAGTGGCCAGCTTTCTGCAACTGGATGTTCTCTCGCGCCTGATCGACTCCAAAGCTGGCGCTGCGCAACCTCAGGTTGTTCTCCAGGGCCATGTTGACCCAGACTTCGGGATCGCTCGGCTTGGGCAGCGACAGCGGCATCCGCTCACTGAGCAGGTTAAGCTGGGCGTATTCCTGACCGGTCAGCTGCCGCAGCAGCTCGCGGGCGTCGGCCAGTCTATTGGTGGCGTCGATTTCCTGCGAGACGGCGGCGTCGAACCGCGCCTGGGCATCGTAAACGTCGGTGATGGTCGCCAGCCCCACTTCGAAGCGCCGGTTGGCCTGTTCGAGCTGGCGGGCAAAGGCGTTTTTCTCAGCCGTGGCGTAGGTTAGGTAATCCAGCGCCGCCAGCACCCCGAAATAGCCTTGCGCCACCCGCAGGATCAGTTCGTTCCGGGTGTTTTGCAAGTCCACGTCGGACTGTCCGACCACGGCGTCCGCCACCCGCTGTTGCACCTGGCTGCGGCGATTATAGACGGGCTGCACCAGGCCGATCGCGTAGTTGTGGCTGTTGAACGACGACTGGCCCGTCGGCGATCCAGCGATCCCAAAGGTACGGCCCTGATCGGCCGTAACCCCAATGCTCGGCAACAACAGCGCCCGGGCCTGCGGCCTGGCCTCTTGCGAGGCCTCGCGGCTGGCGGCGGCAGCCTTGAGCACCGGATCGCTATCCAGGGCCTGGCGGTAGACCTGCAGCAGATCTTCAGCCCATGCTGGCCAGCCGCATAGCGCGGCAACCATTCCGGCCAACACCAGACGATGCGCCTTGGACATGACGGAAAGCTTCCATTAAAGGTATTTTAATGAATTTAAACATACCCGCTTGACGAACACGGAGAAAACCGTCGCCGGGAGCGTGGCGCGATGCGGGCGACGCTGCTCAGAACTCAAAGGTTCTGGACGGGGCCACGTTACGCAGGGGCGGCAGTTCGGTATCGAACAGGCTTTCCCGGGTCCATTCCCGCTCGCCGACCCGAGTGATCAACAACGCCTCCATGACCGGCGACTGGCCGGCCACGATGAACAGCCGGCCGCCCAGGCTCAGGCTTTGCCGCCAGACCTCGGCGACCTTGGCCACCGACCCCGTGACGGCGATGACGTTGTAGCGGCGCTCGCCCCAACCCCCGCTGGCGTCGCCCGAATGGAGCGCCACATTGTTCACGCCATGGGCCTTGAGCTTGTGGCGGGCGATCTCGGTGAATTCGGGCACGATATCCACGCTGACCACGCTGGCGGCCAGCCGCGCCAGACAGGCCGTCAGATAACCGCCGCCCGTGCCCACTTCCAGCGCATGATCGGTCGGTTGCGCCGCCAGCGCCTGCAGAATCCGGCCTTCGACATTGGGTTTCAGCATGACCTCGCCATGACCCAGCGGAATGGCGACATCGCTGAACGCCAGCTTGCGATAGCGATCCGGCACGAAATCCTCGCGCGGCGCGTGGGCCAGGGTATCCAGCACCCGCTGATCCAGCACTTCCCAAGGCCGGATTTGCTGCTCGATCATGTTGCGGCGGGCCAGCTCGAAATTGAATGCGGTCATGGTCGGAGTCCTGTCAACGCCTGATGGTCTTGGTGTGATGGCCAGTGATGGCGGGGTAACGCCCCTCGGTTCGAAATCGAAGCGGGCGGATTCTAGCACAAGGTCAATCGTCGTCGCGTGGCGCTACAGGAACGTCGCGCCCACCGCGAACAGCCGTTCGACCTCCGAGACCCGCTTCTTGTCGATCAGGAACAAGATGACGTGGTCGTCGGCCTCGATCACGGTATCGTGGTGGCAGATGATCACCCCGTCGCCGCGAGCGATGGCGCCGATGGTGGTGCCGGGCGGCAAACGAATCTCCTCGACCCGCCGGCCCACCACCTTCGAGGTCTTGTAGTCGCCGTGGGCGACCGCCTCGATGGCCTCGGCGGCCCCGCGGCGCAGGGAGTGCACCTTGGCCACGTCGCCGCGGCGGACATGGGTCAGCAGGCTGCCGATCGTAGCCTGCTGCGGTGAAATGGCGATGTCGATGATGCCCGACGACTCCACCAGTTCGACATAGGACACCAGATTGATCAGCGCCATGACCTTGCGGGCGCCCATTCGCTTGGCCTGCATCGCCGACAGGATATTGGCCTCGTCGTCGTTGGTGACGGCGCAGTACACATCCACCTGCTCGATGTTCTCCTGCCGCAGCAGGTTCTCGTCGGCGGCGTCGCCCTGCAGGACGATGGCCCGGCTCAACTGCTCGGACAAGCGTCGGGCGGTGGCGGGGTTGCGTTCGACGACCTTGACCTGGAATCGATCTTCCAGTCCCTGCGCCAGCCGGGCGCCGATATGACCGCCCCCGGCGATGATGATGCGTTTCACCATCTTGTCGAACTTGCGCAGCTCGCCGACGATGGCGCGGGTATTCTTGCGGGCGGCGATGAAAAAAACCTCGTCGTCGGCTTCGATGACGGTGTCGCCCTCCGGGATGATCGGACTGCCCTGGCGGAAGATGGCCGCCACCCGACTTTCGATGCCCGGCATCCGTTTCGGCAGCGCGCGCAGCGCCTGACCGACCAAGGCGCTGCCCTCGTAGACCTTGACGCCCACCAGCCGAACCTGGCCATCGGCGAAATCCAGCACCTGCAAGGCCCCGGGATGCTCGATGATGCGCTGGATATGGTCGGTCACCAGTTGTTCAGGACTGATCAACACGTCGATGGGCAGCGCCTTGCTCTTGAAGAGCTGCTCCTGATAGGCCATGTAGCTGCTCGAGCGGACCCGCGCGATCTTGGTGGGCGTGTTGAACAAGGTATCGGCGACCTGACAGGCGACCATGTTGACTTCATCGTTATCGGTCAACGCGATCAGCATGTCGGCGTCGGCGATGCCGGCCTGTTCGAGCGCGGCTGGGTAGGATGCATGACCGCGAACCGTGCGCAGGTCCAGCCGGTCCTGCAACGCCTGTAGCCGTTCAGCGTCGGCGTCCACCACGGTGACATCGTTGGCCTCGCTGGCCAGGATATGCGCCACCGATCCCCCCACCTGGCCAGCGCCGAGGATGATGATCTTCATCTCCCGCCCTCACTCGTCCAGGGCTTTCTTGGGATCGATCCCCAGAGCGCGCAGCTTGCGATAGAGGTTGGTGCGCTCCATGCCGACCCGTTCGGCCAGCCGCGCCACGTTGCCCTCGCACTCGCGAAACTGTTGCATGAGGTAGGTGCGCTCGAATTGTTCGCGGGCCTCGCGCAGCGTCAGATTCAGGGGAATATTGCCGGCATCCTGGGATTTGGCGGCGGTGGCGCCGCGCACCGCCGCATCCACTTCATCCAGCGCGATTTCTTCCTCCCCTCCCAAGATCAGAAGGCGCTGCACCAGATTCTTGAGCTCGCGAATGTTGCCAGGCCAGGCGTAGTTGCGCAGCCGATTCTGCGCGGCCAGGGTAAAGTGGCGATAGGTGAGATTTTCCTGGTCGACGAAATAGCCGACGTAGTAATTCAGCAGTTCCGGCACGTCCTCGACGTGGTCGCGCAAGGGCGGCAACCGAATCGGCACCACGTTCAACTGATAGTACAGATCCTCGCGGAACCGCCCGGCCGCCACTTCCTGCTCCAGATCGCGGTGCGTGGCGGCCACGACCCGCACGTTCACCCGCACCGCTTCCTTGCCGCCGATGCGCAGAAAGGAGCCGTTCTCCAGCGCGCTGGCCAGCTTGGCCTGGGCTTCAAGGTCCATGTCGGCCAGTTCGTCCAGAAACAAGGTGCCGCCGCTGGCCTGTTCCAGCCGGCCGTAGTGAATCCGGTCGCCCTGTTCGGAGCCGAACAGTTCCAGGCTGGCGTTCTCGCGGGCGATGGAACCGACTCCCACATCCACGAACGGGCCGGCGCGGCGCGGGCTGTGGACATGCAGGAAACGCGCGTAAACTTCCTTGCCGGTGCCCGGCTCACCGAAGATCAACACTGGGGCGTCGTGCTGGGCGATCTTGAGCACCTGGGCCCGCAGGCGCTGCACCACCTCGCTGCGACCCACCGGTTCAGCGACCACTCGTTGTTGGCGGCGCAGGTTCTGGTTTTCCCGCGCCAGCCGATCCGCGTCCAGCGCCCGCTCCACGGTCAGCAGCAATTTGGCCATGGACAGCGGTTTCTCGATGAAATCGTAAGCGCCCAATCGAGTCGCTTCCACGGCGGTTTCGACCGTGCCATGTCCGGACATCATGATCACTGGACAGGGCAAATGATCGCCTTCGCTCCATTCCTTGAGCAGACTGATGCCATCGGTGTCGGGCATCCAGATATCGAGCAGGATCAGATCGGGGCGCTGGGCGCGGCGGGCCTCGCGGGCGGCGGCGGCGTTTTCCGCGGTCGCGACCGTGTAACCCTCGTCCTGTAGAATTTCCTTTACCAAATCACGGATATCCGGTTCGTCATCGACGACCAGAATATAGGGCGCATTCATCCGGCCTCCTTCTCGGTGTGCAACGGCACGGTGGGAACAGCGGGCAAGCCGACGCCGTCGTGTAACAGCGGCAAACGGATCGTGATCCGGGCCCCTCCGTCGGGCGGCGATTCCAACTGGATCCAGCCGCCGTGCTCTTCGACGATTTTCTTGACGATCGCCAATCCTAGTCCGGTTCCCTTGGGTTTGGTAGTCACATAGGGCTCGAAGGCATTGGCCAGAATGCTGTCGGGAAAGCCCGGCCCATCGTCGCGCACGCTCAGCTCGACGCAATCGGCGCCGATAACATGCGCGCGGCCGGTGCCGATCCATAAGGTCGAACCCTGACCGTCACGGATGGCCTCGATGGCGTTCTTGACCAGATTGTGCAACAACTGACGCAGACGAACCTTGTCCGCGTTGACCGGCAGTGGTTCCTGGACCAGTTCCAGCTTGATCTCTACCCCGACAGGATAGTCCCGGTAAAGATAGAGCACCTCGGTCACGAACTCGTTCAGCTCCAATGGGGCCAGTTGCAGGCGCGGCGGGCGAGCGTACTCGTTGAAGGCGTCCACCATTTCCTTCATCGCCTGGACCTGCTGAACGATGGTGTGGGTGCCGCGCTCCAGCACCCGCCCCTGCTCGTCGTCGAACTGCTTCAGATACTTGTGGCGGATGCGCTCGGCGGCGAGCTGAATCGGCGTGAGCGGATTCTTGATCTCGTGCGCCAGCCGGCGCGCCACCTCGCCCCAGGCGGCGTCGCGTTCGGCCCGCACCAGGTGGGTGATATCGTCGAACACGATCACGTGGCCGCCGCGCAAACCGACGGTATCGGGCAATGAGCTGCCGCGACAGAGCAGAATTCGCCGCCCGGCTCCCCCGAACCAGGCGATTTCCTGGCGCCAGTCGCCCGCGGCGCTCAGTTGCGGGCCAATCGCCTCGATCAAATCCTGCAACACCGGTTGAGCGGCCACGATGCGCTGGGGATTGGCGCCGATCAGCACGCTCAAATCCACGCCCAGAATCTGGCTGGCCGCCGCGTTGCAGGTTTGCAGGCACCCGGCCTGGTCGAGAGTCAGCACCCCGGACGACAAGCGCGCCAACACCGTTTCCAGATAGGCGCGCTGGCTCTCGACCAGCTCCTGGCCACGCCGCGCCGCATCGCGCGCCTGGGCCAGATTCCGGGTCATCTGGTTGAAGGACTGCGCCAGAAAACCCAGTTCGTCGCCGCCGCCGCCCGGCAGTTGCTGGTCGAACTGGCCGGCGGCGACCGCCTGGGTTCCCTCGGCCAATTCCCGCAACGGCCGCACCAGTTGGCGCGCGGTATGGAACGCCGCCCAGAACGCCGCCAGCACCGCCAGCAACAAAACCAGCGACAGGGTCAGGGTAAACATCGTCTTGAGCGGCGCCCGCAGGAAAATCAGCTCCTTGTAGCTGTCGAAGGCTTTTTGCACCGCGTCGGCGAGCAGGCTCAACCGGTCGGTCACCGGAAACAGCGCTTGCAACAGACGCTCCTCGCCACTGGACGTCGCTGTCCGCACCACCGCCCGGATCTGAAAGCCGGCGTCGCGAACCGGTTCCAAACCGACGTAATCGCGTCCCTGGCGCACTTGCAGCAACACGGCCTCCGGCGGCGGGTCCGGCACGATCAGCGTCGGGTCGGTGGTGGCGGTGGCGATGATGCGCCCCCCCAGACCGAACAGGGTCAGTTCGGACCCATCGCCCAGATCAAGCCATTCATCCAGTCGGCGGGCCGCTTGTTCTTCATCGCTGTCGGCCACCGCCTCGGCCACCCGCCCGGTTTGCTTGAGCACCTCGCGCATCCGCAAATCCAGGGCGGTGCGACTGAGTTCCAGCGCGTCGCCAAGCCCCCGATCCACCTGGACATTGAACCAACTGTCGATTCCGCGTTGCAGGAAATGCAGCGAGAAGCCGTAGACCAGCGCCACCGGGATGATCGCCAGCGCCGCGAAGATGCCGGCCAGCCGCAAGGTCAGGCGCGCGCCGGGCGCGCGCCGGTGGTGCAAGCGGATCAGCACCGCCAGGTTGTACAGAATCAGGACCGCCAACGCTCCCAGGCCGATGGCGCTGAGCAGCAGCAATCCCGAATACATTTGCCCGAATCGCGCCAGGTCGGTGGTGGCTCGACTCATCAGCACGAGAATAACCAACAGCAATCCCAGCAGCGTCAGCGCCGACAATCGACCCTGGCCACGCGCCAGCCGGCGAATCAGAGCGGCCATGCGCGCCACTCGCTGGTCAGTCGCCAGTCGTCCGAAAGATAGGCCAACAGGCGCAACGGCGCTGGCAAGGATTCGATGTCAAGCAAAGCCCGCAGGGCGGCTTCGTAGCGTTCGTTTTTAGTCAGCAAGCTTCGATCGAGCAAGGGGAAATCGTGAATCCGCCCCATGAACTCCAATGCGGCGGTCTGAGTGGGAAAGGCGCGGCGCTCGCCACTGTTCAGATTGCTGACCAGGTATTGCCGGCTTAGCGTGTGGTATTCCAGTTGAAATCGCTGCGTCAGGGCGTAGACGGTTTCGTCCCACAACCACGATCGCCGTCGGCGAACCTCCATCTCGATGTCGACCGTCAGCGGCACGCCGTTTTGCAGGGCGTCCAGCGCCGCGCTGCTGAGCCGGTATTCGATCCGGGCGTTCAGCCGATAAACACCGCCCTCCAGGCGGGTGGCGGCGCTGAGCACCTCGAAACCGGCCGCGTGGCCGCCGATGGCCCACAGCAGACCGAGCAACAGCGTCAGCAACCGCGTGGCGCGCGCCGACCGAGCCGTCATCCGCGCATCGGCGGACATGGCGTCCCTCCCGCGACCGTCGGTTTGACCAGCATGGCGTAATAGAATCCATCCATGCCGGCCTCGCCGGGAAGAATCTGGCGACCATGCGCCAGGGCACGACCCCAATCCGTCGCGATCCGGTGTTCTCGGGCCTCTGGCCGGGTGGCGAGGAAAGCCGCCACGACCTGTTCGTTCTCTTGCCGCAACAGCGAGCAGGTGGCGTATAGCAACCGGCCGCCCGGTCGCAGCAACGGCCAGAGGCTGGCCAATAGCGCCTGTTGCCGGTCGGCCAGCGCGGCAATGTCGGTATCCCGTCGCAACAGCTTGATATCGGGATGGCGGCGGATCACGCCGGTGGCCGAACAGGGCGCGTCCAGCAGAATTCGGTCATAGGGAACACCGTCCCACCAGTCCCTCGGCTGACAGGCGTCGCCCGCGACCAGCCGGGCGGCCAACCGTAATCGGGTCAGGTTTTCACGTACTCGTTCCAGCCGCTCGACCTCCTGGTCCAGCGCGGTCAATTCCAGATCCGGCGCGCATTCCAACAGGTGAGCCGTCTTGCCGCCCGGCGCGGCGCAGGCATCCAGCACCCGCATCCCCGGATGAGTGTCGAGCAGCGGCGCCGCCAGCTGCGCAGCGGCGTCCTGCACCGACGCCCAACCGTCGGCGAACCCCGACAGCGTGGTGGGCTCGACCGGTTCGGTCAGCGTCAGCGCGAACGGCGCCGCCACGGTCGGCTCGGCGATCTTGCCCGCCGCCGCCAGCCGCGCGCGGTATTCGTCGCGGCTGCCCCGAAGCCGGTTGACCCGCAGGGTAAAGGGCGGCCGGGTGTTGTTGGCGGCGACGATGGCCGGCCAGTCGCCCGGCCAGTCCCGTTGCAACCATTCCAGCAACCAGCGCGGATGAGCGGTTCGGGCCACCGCGTCGGTCTTCGCCCGCGTCAGCAACTCGACGCGCCGGCGCGTAAAGGAACGGAGCACGGCGTTGGTCAGACCCGCCGCCCAGGGCTTGCGCAATTGGTGGGCAGCGGCGACGGTCTCGGCGACCGCGGCATGATCGGGAATGCGCGAACGATGAAGCTGATAGAGTCCCGTCAGCAGCAACGCCCGCACCGTCGACTCGCGCGGATCGAGCGGCCGGTCCAGCAACCCATCCAGCAGGAATTGCGCTTCCGGCTGCCAACGGCAAACGCCATGGCATAACTCCCACAGCAACCCGCGATCGCGCGGCGCGACGCGCTCCAGGGCCGGCGGCAACGCTTCCGCCAACGACCGGCCCTCGCCCAAGACCCGAGCCAACACCTGGGCGGCGATGGCGCGGACATTCATGCCGCGCCCAATCGCCGACCCGCCAGCCGGTGGGCATTCAAGAACGCCGCGGCCGGCAAGGGCCGCCCGCCGGGCAGTTGCACCTCGGTCAACCGCAACAGACCCGCGCCGGTGGCGACCAGGATGCCGTCTCGATCCTCGCGCGCCACCGTGCCGGGCGGGTCGGTGGTGAATTCGGCCTCGGCCCGCGCCCGCCAGACACGGAGCGGCTGGCCATCCAGGTGGGTGCGGGCCACCGGATAGGGATTGAAGGCGAGCACCCGGCGTTCCAGCTCCAGCGCCGGACGGCTCCAGTCCAGTTCAAGATCGGCCTTGTCCAGCTTGGGAGCGCGCGTGGCAAACGCCTCGTCCTGCGGCTCCGGGATCAGGCGTCCAGCCAGCAAATCCGGCAAGATCGCCCGCAGGGTTTCGGCGCCCAGCCTGGCCAGTCGCTCGTACAGCTCCCCTCCCGTGATCCCGCGCGGAATCGGGCATGCCGCCCGGGCCAACACCGGTCCGGTATCGAGACCGGCGTCCATCCGCATGAGACTGACGCCGGTCTCGGCGTCGCCCGCCAACAGCGCCCAGTGAACCGGCGCCGCGCCGCGCCAGCGCGGCAGCAGCGAGGCGTGAACATTGACGCAGCCCAAGCGCGGGATAGCCAACACCGCCGGCGGCAAGATCAAGCCGTAAGCCGCCACCACCAGCAAATCCGGTTTCAAGGCGGCCAGCTCCGCCTGAACGGCGGCGTCGCGCAGGGTGCTCGGCTGGAACACCGGGATGCCGGCGGCCATCGCGCGCGCCTTGAGCGGACTGGCGCGCAATAGGCGGCCCCGGCCCGCCGGCCGGTCCGGCTGGGTGTAGACCGCTTCGACCAAATAGCCGGCATCCAGCAGGGCTTGCAGGCTCGGCGCGGCAAAATCGGGCGTGCCGGCGAAAATCAGCCGCAGCGGGACAGTCGTCATACCGTATCGGGGAAGGTGGAGGCGCCGCCCGGTTCGGCAGGGACGGCGGCGCCCATCGGCGGGGGAACCAAAAGGGCTTCGGCCTTGGGCGCGTCCATGATCAGGTAGCGCGCGCTTCGGCGCGGGCCTGTTTTTCCAGCTTCTTGCGAATACGGTCGCGCTTGAGCACGGACAGGTAATCCACGAACAGCTTGCCGTCCAGATGATCGATCTCGTGCTGGATGCACACCGCCAGCAGGCCACTGGCATCGAGTTCGAAGGGCTCGCCGTCGCGATCGAGCGCGCCAACCCGCACCCGTTCGGCGCGACGGACAGTTTCGTAGAAACCCGGCACCGACAGGCAACCCTCCTCGGATTCGCTTTCGCCCTCCCGCTCCAGCAGGGTTGGGTTGATGAACGCCAACGGTCGGTTCTTTTCCTCGGACACGTCCATCACCACGACGCGCTTGCGGACGTTGACCTGGGTCGCGGCCAGGCCGATGCCGGGGGCGGCGTACATGGTTTCCAGCATGTCGTCCACCAGGGTCCGAATGCGGTCGTCAACGGTTTCCACCGGCCGCGCCGGTTGGCGCAGCCGGGGATCGGGATAATGCAGGATGTTCAATCGCGCCATGGCAACGGCTCCATAACCGCCCTTTCGATTCGTGCAACGATGATTCGGATGAAATCATACGAGAAACCCCCGCGCCG
>CALGOO010000039.1 GCA_937960715.1 uncultured Candidatus Competibacteraceae bacterium | reverse complement strand
CCAGCACGGTGGCGGTGGTGGTGCCGTCGCCGGCCACGTCGGAGGTCTTGGACGCCACTTCCTTGACCATCTGCGCGCCCATGTTCTCGAACTTGTCCTCCAGCTCGATTTCCTTGGCGACGGACACGCCGTCCTTGGTGACGGTGGGAGCGCCGAACGCCTTGTCCAGCAGCACGTTGCGACCGCGCGGACCCAGGGTCACCTTGACGGCGTTGGCCAGGATGTTGATGCCGCGCACCATGCGCGAGCGGGCATCGTCAGCGAACTTGACTTCTTTTGCAGCCATTGGGGAATTCCTCTAAAACTCGTTCTGTAAATCGTTCGGAAGAGAAGGGTTCCGCGAGACGAGGCGCGCTTACTTTTCGATGACGGCCATGATTTCGTCTTCGCGCATGATGATCAGCTCTTCGCCGTCCACCTTGACTTCGCTGCCCGAATATTTGCCGAACAGGATGTGATCGCCGGCCTTGACGTCCAGCGGCCGCACGTCGCCGTTTTCCAGCAGCTTGCCGCGACCCACCGCCTGCACGGTGCCGCGCGACGGCTTCTCCGCGGCGGCGCCGGGCAGAACGATGCCGCCCGGACTCTTGGTTTCTTCCTCAACGCGCTTGACCAGCACCCGATCATGCAACGGCCGAATATTCATCGATGACATCTCCTTAGCAAGGTTCGTTGACTGGAGGTTGGCGCCGCCTTGTTAGCACTCGCCTCTGGTGAGTGCTAATCATAGTCGGCGAAACCGCCCTGTCAAGGGGTTGCCGATGAAGTGGGGTGGGGTGAAAAATTTTCAAGAGCGCAGCGCGAGGAAAAAACTTGGGTCGCCACCGGCTTGAAAGCGATTTAGCCCGTCGTGACGTTGCCGCCTTCCCACAGGCACCAGCCATTCTTGCCCGCCAGCTTGGCGGCGTACATCGCCAGGTCGGCGCGGTGCGCCAGTTCCTTGGCCGTGCTGGCGTGGTCGGGATAGAGAGCGATACCGATGCTGGCCGAAACTCGCGCCGGCCCCTGCGGGAGAACGAACGGCCGGTCGATCCGGTCGATGATCTTTTGCGCCACGTTCGTGGCGTCCTGGGGCCGGGCGATGGTGGTCAGCACCACGGCGAACTCGTCGCCGCCCAAGCGGGCCGCTGTGTCACTCTCGCGCAGGGTGGCTTGCAGACGCCGGCCGACTTGGCGCAGCAGTTCGTCGCCGGCGGCGTGACCCAGGCCATCGTTGACCGCCTTGAAGCCGTCCAGATCGAGCTCCAGCACCGCCACGATCTGTCGGCCACGGCCGGCCAATCGCAGCGCCTGCTCCAAACGATCCCAGAACAACGTTCGGTTGGGCAGTCGGGTCAGCCCGTCGTAGTGAGCCAGTTCCCAGTTTTCCTGTTCGCGCAGCCGGCGGTCGGTGATATCGTTCAATATCACGATGGCGCCCACGGTCGCGCCATCGGAATCGTAAAGCGCGGACCAATACACGCCCAGCCACCGATCGGCCAGACTTTGAAATTCGCCGTCGCCCGCGCGCAGATTCGAGGCCATTCGCCAGCGGCGCTCCACCTCGGCGCGCTGGTCGGGGCGAACGCAATCCAGCCAGGAATGCCCCAACACCGCGGTCGCCGCCTGACCGGTCAGAATGCACCAGGGGAAGTTGACGTACTGACAACGTCCCTCGGCATCCACCTCGGCCATGCCGACCGGAGCGGCGGCCAGCATGGCTCGATAGCGCTGCTCGTTAAAGGTCAGATCGTGGTTGATCCGCTGCAACTCGGCGGTCTGGGCCGCGACTTCCCGCCGCAACTGGTCGGCGTAATCGGCCAGCACCTGCTCGGCGACATATTGGGTGGTGATATCGGTCGCCGCGCCGCGATAACCGGCGAAACGACCCAGCTCGTCCTGGTAGGGCAAGCCGTTGATCCGCAACCAGCGCAGCTCGCCAGCATGGTCCCAAATGCTGAGCAGCACTTCCCGGAACGGTCGCCTGGCTCGCAACGCCGCTCTCAGCGCGTTGCGATACCGCGTCGGGATGGCATGGACGCCGGTCCGCCACCAGAGCCCGGTTCTAGGCGCCAGTTCCCAGGCCAGTTTACCGCTGAGCTGGGTGATCAACCCGTCCGCGTTGGTATCCCACAGCAGGTCATCCGCGACCCAGATCAGATCGCGGAACTGAGTGCGCGCCCAATCGCGGGCTTCGGTCACGCCCCCCAGCAGCAAACCCATGAGCGCGACCGCGATCATCACCAATTGGTAATGCAGCGCCGCATCCTGTTGTTCACTCCACACCACCAACATCGCCAGCCCCGCGTCCAGCAGAAAAATCGCCACGGTCACCATCGACAACCCGCCGACGATGGCGATCCACGCCAGGGGCAGCAACATGAACAAGATCAAAAACGGATTCGACGCCGCGTTCAGTTCCAGCCACGGCGACGACTTGAACAAGACCACCAAGGTAAGCAGCAGCCCCGCGAAACAGGCGGCCCAAAGCCACCATCGTCCGCGCCGCATCCCCAGGGACGACTGCCGCCAGCGAATTCCCTGAAACCAGTCGCGCAGGCGCGGACTCAGATGCACCAGCAACAGCGGAGTCACGGTGATGACGCCGACGAAATCGCTGACCATCCCATGGAGCCAGATGGTGGGCCATTGGTCGAACGCGATGGAGCCAGCGTACAGCAACCACAGCGCGCTGGTGCTCGCCGCCAACCCGCCACCCAGCAGCGCCGCGCTCAGAAACCGCCCGGTATAAGCTTGATTGGCGAAGCTGTTATGGGTCCGACCGGCGTTCCAAGCCCGCAACGCCAGCGCCGCCAGCAAATAAGCGACCACCGTGACCAGCAGGAGCGTGAAATGACCGATCAGCTCCGTTGGGGGCGAAACGGGCGAAGGCGCCATCATCCACGGCAAACCGCTCAACGTCCCATGGATGAGCAGCACCGGCGGCAACGCCCGCCAGCCAAAGGTCAGCAGGGCGAAAAACAACAGCCCCGCCGACGAATGCCACAGGCCAATTCGACTGTCGAGGACGCCGAGTCCCGGCGCGCTGAACCAGACGGCCGCACAGATCACGAAATAAGCGAGCCAGAACGCCGATAGCCGCGCCTGCTCCAAGCACCGGTGCCGAAAGAATCCTGGATGGTTTCCGGCTGGGGGTCCGGATGATGTCGCGTCGGAGAGCTTCCGCATGGTTTCACAGGGTCTTCAAGGGGATCGGCAACGGGTGGCCGCTTCGATGCCGGCATGGCGACCGCAACCACCACCGCCTTGGCTGGTCATAATTTCATCGTTGCCGACCGGAACTACTCCAAAATAGCAGTTTATCCAAAAAGACACACCATGAACCCATCGCCATTGATCATCCTTTGCACTTGCCCGGACCTGGCCACCGCCGAACGCATCGCCGAAACCGTGGTCGGCGAGCGACTGGCCGCCTGCGTCAACATCGCGCCGGGTCTGACCTCGATCTACCGCTGGGAAAATCGCACGCAGCGCGATACCGAGCTGCTGCTGCTGATCAAAACCCAGCAGACGGTCTATTCGTCGCTGGAAGCGCGCATCCGCGAACTGCACCCTTATCAGGTTCCGGAAATCATCGCCTTGCCGATTCAGGCTGGATCGGCCGCGTACCTGAATTGGATCGCGGCTTGCACGGGAGCGTTGGAATGAGGCAACCATTTGCTACGACGTGGCCCTGGCTGGCGCTGTGGCTGGCGTTGCTGGCCGGACCCGCAGCGGGCGGGTTGCTCGATCGCTGGAACGGTTCGTCCCAGGACCCGATTCTCGAAGCCGAGCAGGCGTTTCAGTTGACCGTCAGCGCGCTCGACCCGTCGACCATCGAGGCTCGCTGGATCATCGCGCCCGGTTATTACCTGTACCGCGATAAATTCCGTCTGAGTCCGTCGGACGGCCAAGACATCAAGATCGCCGGGGTGGAAATCCCGCCCGGCGAGCCAAAGGACGATCCTTATTTTGGCCGACAGCAAATCTTTCACGACGAAGCCGTCGTGATCGCTCGATTACAACGCGAATCGTCCGGCGCGCAAACCGCGCGGATCAAGGCCGACTATCAGGGTTGCGCCGAGATTGGGGTCTGCTATCCACCCCTGAGCCAAACGATCAGCGTGGCCTTGTCGGCGACTACCCCTGGCCCGCCGGTGGAGAAAGATCCCGGCGCCAGAGCCGAAAAACCGGCGGCCGCCATCCCTGTCCTATCCCCCAGACCCCATCCGGCGAACCGGTCCACCGAACGCAACGAAGCCGAACCGGATCGGCTGGCGCGGTTGCTGAGCGAACAGCGGTTCCTGGCGATTCCCGCCTTTTTCAGTTTCGGTTTACTGCTCGCGTTCACGCCCTGCGTGTTTCCGATGATTCCGATCCTGTCCAGCCTGATCGCTGGGCAAGGCTCGAACCTGACCCGTGGCCGGGCCCTTCGGCTGTCGCTGACCTATGTGCTGGCGATGGCGGTCACCTACACCGTTGCCGGCGTATTGGCGGCGCTGCTGGGGCGCAACATTCAGGCGTGGTTTCAGCATCCCTGGATCATCGGCGCGTTCAGCGGTCTGTTCGTGCTGCTGGCGCTGTCCATGTTCGGCCTGTACGAGGTACGGTTGCCGGCCCATCTGCAAGACCGACTGGTGGACTGGAGCAACCGCCAGCGCGGCGGTCACCATATCGGGGTGGCGGCGATGGGCCTGTTGTCGGCGCTGATCGTCAGCCCGTGCGTGGCGCCGCCGCTGATCGGCGCCCTGACCTTCATCGCGGTGACCGGCGATGTCGCGCTGGGCGCGGCCGCCCTGTTCGCCCTGGGGTTGGGCATGGGCGCGCCGTTGCTGGCCATTGGCGCGTCCGCCGGTCACTGGCTGCCGCATGCCGGCCACTGGATGGAACGGATCAAGACCGTGTTCGGCGTGCTGCTGCTGGCGGTGGCGCTGGGGCTGTTGGAGCGCATCCTGCCGGCGGCGGTCATCATGGCGCTGTGGGCCACCCTGCTGATCGTGACCGCGACCTACATGGGCGCGCTGCAACCGATCGTCCACGGTGCGCCGGCCTGGCGCGGCCTGGTGAAGGGATTGGGGCTGGTGTTGTTGATCTACGGCATCCTGTTGCTGGTGGGGGTCGCCGCCGGCGGTCGCGATCCCTGGCAGCCGCTGCGCGGGGTGAGTTTCGCGGCCAATGCCACCCCCACCTCGCAGCCGGTGTCGTTTCGTCGGGTCAAGACCGTGGCCGAGGTGGAAGAGGCGGTGCGCGAAGCCGTCGGCCGTTCGGTCTTGCTGGATTTTTACGCCGACTGGTGCGTCAGTTGCCGGGAAATGGAACATTACACCTTCACCGATCCCGGAGTGCGGGCGACGCTGGCCGGCGTGGTCTTGCTGCAGGCCGACGTCACCGCCAATGACGCCGCCGACCGGGCGCTGCTGCAACGGTTCGGCCTCATCGGACCGCCCGCGATCCTGTTCTTTGGCCCGGACGGCGGGGAACGCCGCGAGTTGCGGGTGGTGGGATTCCTGGACGCCGGATCATTCAACCAACAGCTACGATCGCTGTTGGGGGGCGAAGGTTGATGATCAACCCGTTCTGGCCGGGATCCGCAGCGAATGCGCGGCAATCGATGGGAAAACGGCTGCATTCCACCGACCGCCGGCTGGACACGGCAGCCGGGTTCATGCAGAATCGCGGCCCTGTTTTTGCAAGGTTGCCACCCGACCCATGGCCAAGCTGCTGTTGCTGAACGGGCCCAATCTGAACCTGCTGGGAACCCGGGAACCGGGCGTCTACGGCTCCGCCACGCTCGCCGACATCGAACAGCGTTGCGCGGAACTGGCTCGAACGCTGGGATCCCATGAACTGAGCTGCTTTCAGAGCAACGCCGAACACGAACTGCTCAACCGCATCCACGCCGCCCGCCAGGAAAGCGTCGCCTTCGTCGTGATCAATCCCGCCGCCTTCACCCACACCAGCGTGGCGTTGCGCGACGCTCTGCTGGGGGTCGATATCCCGTTCATCGAGGTGCATCTGTCCAACGTGTTCGCCCGCGAACCGTTCCGCCACCACTCCTACCTGTCCGATATCGCCGTCGGCGTGATCAGTGGGCTGGGCGCGCAGGGTTACGAGCTGGCGTTGCGCGCCGCCGACCGTTACCTCGCCACGGCCAGATAACCGTCATGCCGATCGACATCCGCAAGATCAAGAAGCTGATCGAATTGCTCGAATCCTCGGCTGTGGCCGAAATCGAGATCAAGGAGGGTGAGGACTCGGTGCGCATCAGCCGCCATCCCCAGAGCGGCGCCTCGGTCATGATGTCCCCGCAACCGCTGTGGGCCGCGCCAGCGCCCTACGGTTTCGCGCCCGCCGCGCCCGTCCCGCCGATCCCTACCTCGCCCGCCCCGTTGGCCCCGTCCGCGCCGACCGCCGAGGTCGAAGCGATCCAGGGCCACGCGCTGCGCTCGCCGATGGTGGGCACCTTCTACCGTTCCGCCGCGCCCGGCTCCAAGCCGTTCGTCGAGATCGGCCAGCACGTCAACGTCGGCGATCCGGTCTGCATCATCGAAGCGATGAAGATGTTCAACCAGATCGAGGCCGATCGCGCCGGAACGGTGACCCGCATCCTGGCCGAGAGCGGCCAGCCGGTCGAATACGATCAGCCGCTGCTGGTCATCGAATAGCCGCGCCCCGCCATGCTGGAAAAAGTGGTGATCGCCAACCGTGGGGAAATCGCCCTGCGCATTCTGCGCGCCTGTCGGGAACTGGGCGTGCGCACCGTCGCCGTCCATTCCACCGTGGACCGCAACCTCAAGCATGTTCGCCTGGCCGATGAAACCGTTTGCATCGGTCCGCCGCCCGCCACCGACAGCTACCTGAACATGCCGGCGATCATCAGCGCCGCCGAGGTGACCGACGCGGTGGCGATTCATCC
>CALGOO010000038.1 GCA_937960715.1 uncultured Candidatus Competibacteraceae bacterium | reverse complement strand
TCGGCGATGCCGAAATCGGCGCGAGCGTCAACGTCGGCGCGGGCACCATCACCTGCAACTATGACGGAGCCAACAAGCACAAGACCGTGATCGAGGACAACGCCTTCATCGGTTCCAACAGCTCGCTGGTCGCGCCGGTGCGCATCGGCAAAAACGCTACGGTCGGGGCGGGTTCCTCGGTGAGCGGCGAGGTGGCGGAAGGCGTTTTAGCGCTGACCCGAGCGCCGCGCAAGGATGTGACCGACTGGGAGCGGCCGGTCAAGGCCAAAAGCTAAGTTGCACACTCTCATTGCTTGAATAACTGATTTTAAATAAATACTCATGGTCAAGACCCGTTTCGCCCCGAGCCCCACCGGCTACCTGCACATCGGCGGCGCGCGCACGGCGCTGTTTTCCTGGCTGTACGCGCGCCGGCACGGCGGCCCCTTCGTGCTGCGCATCGAGGATACCGATCTGGAGCGCTCC
Organism: uncultured Candidatus Competibacteraceae bacterium; assembly: GCA_937960715.1. Classification (GTDB taxonomy): domain Bacteria; phylum Pseudomonadota; class Gammaproteobacteria; order Competibacterales; family Competibacteraceae; genus Contendibacter. Next base: position 1,522 of record CALGOO010000038.1, on the reverse strand, counting down.
ACGCCGGAGGCGGTGAACGCCATTCTAGAGGGCATGAATTGGCTGGGGTTGGACTACGACGAAGGGCCGTTTTATCAAACCCAACGTTTCGACCGTTACCGCCAGGTGTTGCAACACCTAGTGCGCGAAGGCAAGGCGTACTATTGCTATTGCACCCGCGAAGAATTGGACGCCCTGCGCGAGGAACAGCGCGGCCGCAAGGAGAAACCGCGCTACGACGGCCGGCATCGCGATTATAAGGGCCCGCCGCGCCAGGGGGTGGAGCCGGTGGTGCGCTTCAAGAACCCTGCCGACGGCGAGGTGGTCGTCCGGGATTTGATTCGCGGCGATATCGTCTTTCAAAACGCCGAACTCGACGATCTGATCATCGCCCGCGCCGACGGCACCCCCACCTACAATTTCTGCGTGGTGGTGGACGACATGGACATGGGCATCACTCACGTCATTCGCGGCGACGACCATCTCAACAATACCCCGCGTCAGATCAATATCCTGCAAGCCCTGGGCGCGCCGGTCCCCCAATACGGCCACGTGCCGATGATTCTCGGCCCGGACGGGCAAAAGCTCTCCAAACGCCACGGCGCCGCCAGCGTCATGGAATGTCGGGATTTGGGCTATTTGCCGGAAGCGGTGCTGAATTATCTGGTGCGATTGGGGTGGTCGCACGGCGATCAAGAGATCTTTTCGTTAAACGAGATGGTGGAGCTATTCGACCTTGTGGGTTGCAACAAAGCCGCCTCGGCGATCAATCCCTCCAAATTGATTTGGCTGAACAAGCATTATCTGAAAACGCTCGATCCGGCGCAGGTCGCCCGCCATTTAAGCTGGCACATCGGCGAACTCGGCATCGACCCCTCGCGGGGACCGCCGCTGGCCGAGGTGGTCAAGGCTTTCGCCGAACGCTCGGATACCTTGCGGGATTTGGCGGTGGCGGCAAAATTTCTCTATCAGGATTTCGATGCCTACGAGCCCAAGGCGGCGGAGAAGAATTTGACGGCGGTCGCCGAAGCGCCTTTGCGCCAGTTGCGGGAAGCGTTGGCGGCGTTGACCGACTGGCGGGCCGAACCGATCCACGACGCCGTCAAACAGATCGCCGAAAAGACCGGCCTGGCGCTGGGCAAGGTCGCGCAACCGCTGCGGGTGGCGGTGTCCGGCTCGGCGGTGTCGCCGCCTATCGACAGCACCTTGGAACTGCTGGGCTCGGCTAAAACCCTGGCGCGGATCGACCGCGCCCTGGCGTATATCCGCCAGGCGAGCAGCGCAAAAGAACGAACGAGTGATTGACAGGTTTATAAGAGTCTTTTAAATTACCTGTCTCGGATTTTGGGGCCATAGCTCAGCTGGGAGAGCGCCTGCATGGCATGCAGGAGGTCGTCGGTTCGATCCCGTCTGGCTCCACCATTCTTCACCGTCATCCGTTTGACGGTTTATTTTTTTCTCCTCTCTGTCCCCATCGTCTAGAGGCCGAGGACACCGCCCTTTCACGGCGGTAACAGGGGTTCGAATCCCCTTGGGGACGCCA
>CALGOO010000037.1 GCA_937960715.1 uncultured Candidatus Competibacteraceae bacterium | reverse complement strand
GACTGCTCCGAGCGGCGCATGGCCGCCACATGCACGCCGCCCTTGTGGGCGAACGCGCTCTTGCCGACGTAAGGCAGGTGGTCGTTGGGAGTGACGTTGGCGACTTCGTCGACCACGTGGGAAAGCTCGTACAGCTTGTGCAAGCGGCCTTCCGGCAAGCACTGGCGACCCATCTTGAGTTCCAGGTTGGCCATGATGGAGCACAAGTTGGCGTTGCCGCAGCGCTCGCCCACACCGTTGATCGTCCCCTGCACCTGAACGGCGCCCTCGCGCACCGCCAGCAGCGCGTTGACGACCGCGCACTCGCCGTCGTTGTGGGTATGGATCCCGAACGGGTGCTGGATCGACTCTTTCATCTCGCGGATGATGCGCTCCACTTCCCAGGGCATGGTGCCGCCGTTGGTGTCGCACAGCGCGACCGTCTCGGCCCCGCCGCGAATGGCGGCCCTGAGCGTTTCAAGCGCGTACAGCGGATCAGCCTTGTAGCCGTCGAAAAAGTGCTCGGCGTCGTAAATCACGCGGCGGCCGGCGGCGCGCAGGTAGCCTACTGACTGCTCGATGACGCGCAGGTTGTCGTCCAGGGTGGTTTGCAGCACGTCGGTGACGTGCAGGGTCCAGGTCTTGCCGAAAATGGTGCAGACCGGCGCCCCTGAGTCCAACAGCGCCTGGATGTTGGCGTCGTCCTCCGGCCCGCCCTTGACCCGGCAGGTGGAGCCGAAGGCGGCGATCAGCGCGGTTTGCCACTCCAGGTCGCGGGCGCGCTCGAAAAACTCGGCGTCCTTGGGATTGGAGCCCGGCCAGCCGCCCTCGATGAAGGCCACGCCCAGATCGTCCAGCCGCCGGGCCACGCGGATCTTGTCGTAACCTGACAGCGTGAAGCCTTCGCTCTGCGTCCCGTCGCGCAAGGTGGTGTCGTAAATCTGAATGAATGACATCGTCTTATCTTCGCGCTTCAAACGCCGCGATCTCTTGCTCAAAGCTCAGGATATAACCCAGTTCGTCCACACCATTGAGCAGACAGGCTTTGTTGAACGGGTCGATGGGGAACGCGACCGAGCCGCCGGGGAAGGACAGGGTCTGGGACGCCAAGTCGATGGTCAGTTCAGCGACAGGGTTTTCCGCGGCCAGATCCAACAGCTTCCGATGGGTTGGCTCGTCCACGATGATCGGCAGCAGACCGTTCTTGAGCGCGTTGTTGCGGAAAATGTCGGCGAACGAGGTGCTGATCACGGCCCGGAAGCCGAACCCGGTCAGCGCCCAGGGCGCGTGCTCGCGGGACGAACCGCAGCCGAAATTGTCTCCCGCCAGCAGGATTTGGCGACCCGCCGCCTGGGGCTGGTTGAGCACGAAATCGCCCTTGGGCGAGCCGTCGGCGTGGTAGCGCCAGTCGGCGAACAGGTTGTCGCCCATACCCTTCTTGTCGGTGGCCTTCAGGAATCGGGCGGGGATGATCTGGTCGGTATCGATGTCGTTGACCGGCAACGCGACGACGCGGGAGGTGAGGGAAGTAAACTGAGCCATGTTACCGGCCTCCGGTCACGGTGCGGGGATCGGCCACGGCGCCGGCCAGCGCGCTGGCGGCGGCGGTCAGCGGCGACGCGAGGAAGGTGCGTCCGCCCTGACCCTGACGGCCTTCGAAATTGCGGTTGCTGGTGCTGACGGCGTACTGGCCGGGCTGAAGCTGATCGCCGTTCATAGCGATGCACATGCTGCAACCGGGTTCGCGCCATTCCGCGCCCGCCGTCTTGAAGACGCGATCCAGCCCCTCGGCTTCCGCCTGTTTCTTGATCGCCTGCGAGCCGGGCACTACCAGGACGCGCACGCCAGCGGCGACCTTGCGGCCATCCAGCAACGAGGCGGCCTCGCGCAGGTCGGAGATGCGCGAATTGGTGCAACTGCCGATGAACACCACATCCACCTTCTGGCCCAGCAGAGCTTGACCGGGCTGGAGGCCCATGTAGCGCAGGGCCTTGTCGAGGGCGGCTTTCTGGTTGGCGTCGCTCAGGCGGGCCGGGTCGGGCACGCGCCCGGTGATGCCCATGCCCATGCCGGGATTGGTGCCGTAGGTGATCATCGGTTCCAGCGCGGCGGCGTCCAGGGTGACGGCATGATCGTAACCCGCGCCTTCGTCGCTGGCGAAAGTTCGCCAGTGGGCGACCGCCCGGTCCCATCCCGCGCCCCTGGGAGCGTGTTCGCGACCCTGGAGGTAGTCGAAAGTGATGTCGTCGGGCGCGATCAGGCCGGCCCGCGCGCCGCCCTCGATGGACATGTTGCAGACGGTCATCCGCTGCTCCATCGTCAGCCCGCGAATGGCGGAGCCGGTGTATTCAAGGACGTACCCGGTGCCGCCGCCCACGCCGATCTTGGCGATCAGCGCCAGGATGATGTCCTTGGCGGACACGCCGGCGGAGAGCGTCCCATCCACGCGGACTTCGCAGGTCCGGGGTCTGGTCTGAAGCAGACATTGGGTGGCGAGAACATGCTCGACCTCGCTGGTACCGATCCCGAAGGCCAGCGCGCCAAACGCGCCGTGGGTGGCGGTGTGACTGTCGCCGCAGACGATGGTCATGCCGGGCTGGGTCAGGCCCAGTTCCGGGCCGATGACGTGGACGATACCGCGATTCGGGCTGGTCATGCCGTGCAGGGTAATGCCGAACTCGGCGGCGTTGACTTCCATCTGGCGGATTTGGGCGGCGGCCAGGGGATCGGCAATCGGCACATCGAGTGGCGTGGTCGGGATGGAATGGTCCATCGTAGCGACGGTGCGCTCGGGGCGGCGGACTTTCAGGCCACGCTGGCGCAGGCCGGTAAAGGCTTGGGGCGAGGTCACCTCGTGGACGAGATGCAGGTCGATATACAGGATGGCCGGGGAATCGGGTCGTTCAGCAACGACATGCGACTCCCAGATTTTTTCGAAGAGTGTTTTGGGCATGACGGATCGGCGATGATCGAGTGAATTTTAAGTTCCAACAGCATGTTGGGAGTTTCGACAATGCGGTCGACGGTTTTTGGGGCGGCGTCCATCGGGTTAGCCTTCATGGAGGCGCAAGCATGAATTTTCCCATAATTTCATGAAAAAAACAGGAAATTCAACCGCGTCGGCTGGTGCAAGCAAGGTGGCCTCGATGCTGGCGGCGAACGTCGGTCAGGACTCGCGCCAAAACCCCAGGCGCTCATTGCGGCAAGCGAATCCGCAACCGCGTTCCCGCCGCGCTTTCCCCCAACTTGATGGCGCCCCGATGCGCGGTCAGCAACGACTTGACCACCGCCAGGCCGAGACCGGTGCCGCCGCGCGCCCGGTCGGTGGTGAAGAACGGCTCGAAGACCCGCGCCGCGTTGGCCGCCGAGATGCCGGGACCGTTGTCGCTGACCTCGATCAGCAAGACGGGGTCGGTTCCAGCGTGGAGCGCCGAGCGGGTCACGGCCACGGTGACGGCGTCGCCGCCGTGTTGGCGGGCGTTGTCCAACAGATTGCCCAGGATGGATTCCAGCACGTCCTCCGCCATGGCCACGCTCGCCGCCGGCAGCGGTTCGACCACGGAGACTGTCAGCCCCGTGTCCCGGTAACGGGCAGCCAGCCGTCGGATCACGACGGCGACCTCGGCGCGATTGCCGGCCGAGACCTGCATCACGTCGGCGCGGGCCAGTTCCAACAGCCGTCGCACCAGGCGCTCCAGTCGGGCGGCGTCCTGGTCGAGATGGCTCAAGAATCGTTCGCGCTCGGTCACGGTCATGGTGTCGAGATGGTCGCGCAACAACTCCACCGCCCCCCGCATGGCCGCCAGCGGCGTCTTGAACTCGTGGGAGACCTGGGCGGCGAAGGTGCGGATATAGTCGGCGCGCTGTTCCAGATGATGCGCCATCGCCGCCACGGCGTGCGACAGTTCGGCGATCTCCCGCGTGACCGGCCGGGCCAGCGGCGTCACCGCGCCCTTTTCCCCGGCGGTGGCGCGCTGCGCCTGCCGCACCAGCGCCTGGAGCGGCCGCACCACCGTGAAGGAGGTAAAGGTCGACATCAAGACCACGGTGCCGAGCAGCAAGGCCGTCGCCAGCAGCAGGTGATAGCGTTTGCCGTGGAGCACCTGGGAAAGCGCGATCGGAGTGCGCCACAGCAGAACCACCGCCACGATCCGCTGATCCTGGAGAATCGGCGCGGCGACGAACACCCGCAGGGACGTACCGCGACTGATGGAATCGATCGCGGGCGGCGCCGAGTCGGGAATGCGCTGGCGCAGCAGGCTCACCGGCTCGCCGGTCAGGGCCCGCCGCACTTCCTCGAACGCCGCCAGGGAACGGCCCAGGCTCGGGCCGGTGGTCGCCACCACCGTGCCCCGCATGTCCGCCACGGCGATGCCCGCCAGGGTCATGACCTGGGCATCGTGCAGCAATGCTTGCAGCTCCTGGCCGACCGCCTGGGCGTGCGAATCGGCGGGTTCGGACGGCGCGATGGTGTCCGGCGGCGGCGGATACACCGTGTCCTCGGCCAGATCCAGCCGCGCCGGACGCGGACGCCAGCGGGTTTCGCCGGTGTAGCGCTCCCGCCAGGGCGGGGCGAGTGGCAGACCATATTCCATGTCGGCCACGACTGGCGGGGCCAGCCGCGCCAGGGCCGCGCGATAACTGGCGGCGACGAAGGCGGCCTGAGCGATCAGTTCCGATTCGGTCTGGCGCACCAGGGCGCTGTCGTACAACCGCAACGCCTCCAGCCCCAGCAGCGGCAACCACAGCACCATCAGGTTGACCGCCAGCAACAGATGGCGGAGCTTGAGCCGGGGCAATCGGAGCGGTGGCCGCATTCAGCAGGGTCCCAGCCGGTAACCGATGCCGTGCAGGGTTTCGATGGGATCCGCGCCCAGGGCCTTGAACTTGGCGCGCACCCGGCGCACGTGGCTGTCGATGGTGCGGTCGCTGACCACCCGATAGTCCTGATAGCTGCCATCCATCAACTGGTCGCGGTTGAACACCTTACCGGGGTGGCTCATCAGCGTGCGCAGGATGCCGAACTCGGTCAGGGTCAATACCACCTCCTGGCCCTGCCAAAAGGCGGCGTAGCGATCCAGGTCCAGCCGCAGCCGACCGTGTTCGATCCAATGTCCGCCTGGAACCTGAAGTTCATGCGGCGTTTCGCCCTTGCCGCGCCGCAGGATCGCCCGCACTCGGGCGACCAGTTCGCGGGGACTGAACGGCTTGATCACGTAATCGTCGCCGCCCAGCTCCAGGCCGAGAATACGATCCACTTCGTCGTCGCGCGACGACAGGAACACGATGGGCACGGCGCTGACTCGTCGCAACGCCTTGCACACCTCGGTGCCGTCCAGTTCCGGCATGACGATATCCAGCACCACCAAATCCGGGCGCGTTTCCTGAAACCGCGTCAGCGCCTGTTCACCGTTCTCGGCTTCCACGGTGGCGAAACCGTCTTTCCTCAGGGCGAAGCAGATCACCTCACGAATGTGGGGATCGTCGTCAACGACCAAAATGGTGGGCATGGGTCTCGGTCAGGCAAAGTGGGCAATGGCTTACTGACAGCTTATACCGTTATTTTCCAATGGAGGATGGCTTCTTGGCGAACGGATCGCAAAAGAGAGCGAAACGAGGGTTGACTCGCTCTTTTTCCGGTTTATACTGCGCGCCCCATGAACAGAAACCAGCGCATATTCAACCTCTCATCCATCGTCGGCTGGCCAATGCCGACAGCGCGTCGTCGCGCGCCCACGATGGATTCGATGCGGACCTGACGAGCATACAAACTTGGAAGGTCCGCGTGAGGCGACCTTCCGAGCGGGCATACCGAACCCCGGTCGGCGGCAAGCCTTCCGGGGTTTTTTGTTGTCTGGCGTCCGGCGGAAAGATTTTTAAATCCCCGTCGGCACGATCCGAAGTAACCCTGTCACCGCACAGCGGTTCCGGTTCTGGATACCGGACTGACGCGCCAACGCTAACCATCGCACGGCGTGTATCGGGCGGATGAGAGGTCTTTGGAGCCTGAAAAGTAGCTCAATGGGTAGAGCATCTGACTCATAATCAGACGGTCGAGGGTTCAACTCCCTCCTTTTCCACCATGGTAAGGCCCTAACAGGCTTGCGGTTCGAATCCGCTCTAAGTGCAGTACCCCAGGGAGCCACCCCGGCGGGCGATAGCCATGGCGATGTTTCGGCAGCGTCGTGACCCGACCCGCAACGCCCGCGCGGTCTCGCGCGGCGGGGAATCGGGCTGAAGTCATGATCGGCCAGCCGCGCGCGGTGTTGGTCGGCAAGGATGCCGGCCGCCGCGCGCGGCCCGCCGGTCATCGACCCGGCATCGACCCGTCGTCCGCCACACGGGCGTGGGGTGTGCTCCCAACCCATTCAACCCTTTCGTCAACCAACCGGCAGGAGCAGGTCTCGATGACATCCTGACGCTCGGCGGTGGCGGGCCGGAAACGGCGCCGACCAGCAACACGCCACGCTCGCCCGCCGCATTGCGGCGGAACAGGAAGAATGCACTCGAACTTCACAAGGAGAACCAAGATGTTGGGTTACAAGCGAATCGTGATCGCCCAGAACGAGCGTGGGCTCCACCTGTACGACCGCCGTTTGGCGGCCATTCTGGAACCGGGTATTTACCGTTGGCTCGATCCTCTGAACCGCCACGAGGTGCAGCGTTACGACCTGACCGTGGCCGAGTTCGATCACCCTTGGCTGGACGTGCTGTTGAAGGCCGACGCGGGACTGATCGAGCGCCATTTTCAGGTGGTCGAGACCGGCGACCGGCAGGTTGGCCTGATCCACAAGAACGGTCGGCTGGATGGCGTGTTGCCGCCCGCGACTCGCCGGGTCTACTGGCGGGGGCCGGTGGGGGGGCGGGTTGAGTTGATCGACATTGCCACCGATTACGCCCTGTCGCGGGCGCACGCCGCCCTGCTGGCGCGGCCGTCGGCGGCTCTGGCCAAGAGCCTGACCGGTTTCATTCAGATCGCCGAGATCGAGGATAACCACGTCGGCCTGTTGCTGGTGGACGGCGAACTGGCGCGCACCCTGCCGCCTGGTTTGCACGCCTTCTGGCGGTTCAACCGCGCGGTGAAGGTGGAGCCGGTGGATCTGCGTTTGCAGACCCTGGAGGTTTCCGGCCAGGAAATCCTGACCAAGGATAAGGTCAGCCTGCGGGTGAATCTGTCGGCGGTCTACCGGATCGCCGATCCGGTAA
>CALGOO010000036.1 GCA_937960715.1 uncultured Candidatus Competibacteraceae bacterium | reverse complement strand
CGCCCCAGCGCAGCGCCTCGCGGAAACTGGGCGCGCCGACCGGCATGATCATGAACTCCTGCATGTCGACGCTGTTGTCGGCGTGGGCGCCACCGTTGAGGATGTTCATCATCGGCACCGGCAGATGATACGGGCCGGTGGGGTTGAGATACTTGTACAGCGGCACGCCCTTCTCGGCGGCGGCGGCGTGGGCGATGGCCATGGAAACGCCCAGCAGGGCGTTGGCGCCGAGCCGGCTCTTGGTGGGGGTGCCGTCCAGGGCGATCATCTTCTCGTCGATGGCGGCCTGATTGTCGACCGCCTCCACGCCGAGCAGGGCGTCGCGCAATTCGCTGTTGACGTTGGCGACCGCTTTCAACACGCCCTTGCCGAGGTAGCGGCTCTTGTCGCCGTCGCGCAGTTCCAGCGCCTCGCGGCTGCCGGTGGAAGCACCGGATGGCACGCCGGCGCTGCCCTTGGCGCCGGATTCCAGGATCGCGTCCACGCCGACGGTTGGGTTGCCGCGCGAATCCATGATTTCACGACCGCGAATTTCTTTGATTTTCGACATTATTCAACTCCTATGGGTGTTGCGCTCTTGGGGGAATAAAAGGTTTATTCTAGTCCGGTTTCCAGGAAACCGTGTTGCTTGACCACCTGATCCAGCGCCCTGAGCGTCGCCAGCAACGGTTCCATCCGGTTCAGCGGCCAGGCGTTGGGTCCGTCGCTCAAAGCCTTATCCGGATCGGGATGGGTTTCCATGAACAATCCGGCAATACCCGCCGCCACCGCCGCCCGCGCCAACACCGGCACGAACTCGCGCTGACCACCGGAAGCATGGCCCTGACCGCCCGGTAATTGCACCGAATGGGTGGCGTCGAACACCACCGGGCAGCCGGTGGCGCGCATCACCATCAGGGCGCGCATGTCCGACACCAGGTTATTGTAACCAAAAGACACGCCGCGTTCGCAGACCATCAGATGGTCGTTGCCGACCATGCGCGCCTTGGTGACGACGTTACGCATCTCCCAGGGCGACAGGAACTGACCCTTCTTGATGTTGACCGGCTTGCCCTGACGGGCGACGTTCTGGATGAAATCGGTCTGCCGACACAGGAAGGCGGGGGTTTGCAATACATCCACCACGGCGGCGACCTCGGCCAGCGGCGTGTATTCATGCACGTCGGTCAGCACCGGCACGCCGATCCGGGTCTTGACCCTTTCCAGAATCTTGAGCCCCTCCGCCAATCCGAGGCCGCGATAACTCTGATGCGAGGAACGGTTGGCCTTGTCGAACGAGGACTTGTAGATCAGCGGGATACCGAGCCGGCCGGTGATTTCCTTGAGCCGGCCGGCAACGTCCAGCGCCAGTTGCTCGGATTCGATCACGCAGGGGCCGGCGATCAGGAACAGCGGCCGGTCCAGGCCGACCTCGAAGCCGCACAGCTTCATCATGCCGCGTTCGCCTCCGGCGGGTGTTGCTGGCGCTGGCGCATCGCCGCCACGACGAAGCCCTGGAACAGCGGATGGCCGGCGCGTGGAGTGGAGGTGAATTCCGGGTGGAACTGGCAGCCGAGAAACCAGGGATGGTCGGGCAGTTCGATCATCTCCACCAGTTGGCCGTCCAGCGAATGGCCGGAGAACGCCAGCCCAGCGGCGTGAAGTGTTTCCCGGTAGCGGTTGTTGAGTTCGTAGCGGTGGCGGTGGCGCTCGGTGATCACGTCCTTGCCGTAGGTCCGACGCGCCAGGCTGTCGGCGACCAGTCGGCAAGGCTGCGCGCCCAGTCGCATGGTGCCGCCCAGGTCGCCGCCTTCCTGGCGCTGCTGGACGGAGCCGTCCTCGTCCACCCATTCGGCGATGAGCGCGATGACGGGATGGGCGGTGTCGGGGCGAAACTCGGTGCTGTGCGCGCCCTCCAGACCGGCGACATGGCGGGCGAATTCGATGACCGCCGCCTGCATCCCCAGGCAGATGCCGAGGTAGGGAATCCGCCGCTCGCGGGCGAAACGGACCGCCGCGATCTTGCCCTCGATGCCGCGCCGCCCGAAGCCGCCCGGCACCAGGATGGCGTCCATCCCTTCCAGGCCAGCGGTTCCTTCCCGCTCGATGCGTTCGGAATCCACGTAGTGGATGTTGACGCGGGTCTGAGTGTGGATGCCGGCGTGCAGCAGGGCTTCGTTCAGCGACTTGTAGGCGTCGGTCAGGTCCACGTATTTACCGACCATGGCGATGTCGACCTCGCCGGTCGGCGTTTCGATGGCCCGGACCACCCGCTCCCAGTCGGCGAGCCGGGCCGGTGGGGGATTGTCCAGCCGCAGCTTGCGGGCGACGATGTCGTCGACGCCCTGGGCGTGCAGCAGGAGTGGAATGCGGTAGATGGTGTCGGCGTCGGGGACGTTGATGACCGCCTTGGGTTCGACGTTGGTGAACAGGGCGATCTTGCGGCGCTCGTCGGTGGGGATGTCCCGATCGGAGCGGCACATCAGCATGTCGGGCTGGATGCCGATGGAGCGCAGTTCCTTGACCGAGTGCTGGGTGGGCTTGGTTTTGAGTTCGCCCGAGGATTTGATGTAGGGCACCAGGGTCAGGTGGATGAACAGCGAGCGGTCGCGGCCCAGTTCCAGGCCCATTTGGCGGATGGCTTCCAGGAACGGCAGCGATTCGATATCGCCGACCGTGCCGCCGATTTCCACCAGGGCGATCTCCGTCTCGCCGGCGCCCAGGCGGATGCAGCGCTTGATTTCGTCGGTGATGTGCGGGATGACCTGCACCGTGCCGCCGAGATAGTCGCCACGCCGCTCCTTGCGGATCACGTTTTCGTAGATGCGCCCGGTGGTGAAGTTGTTGCGCCGGCTGGAGGTCAGGCAGACGAAGCGTTCGTAATGGCCAAGGTCGAGATCGGTTTCCGCCCCGTCGCTGGTCACGAACACCTCGCCGTGCTGGAACGGGCTCATGGTGCCGGGATCGACGTTGATGTAGGGGTCGAGCT
>CALGOO010000035.1 GCA_937960715.1 uncultured Candidatus Competibacteraceae bacterium | reverse complement strand
AAACGAAATTTTCACGAAAAATATACACTAACTTTGCATTTAAAACAACACGTTAATTTTCGTATGGGTTCTGATGCCCATAAAAGTACTATCTGTGCTGTGCTGTTAGTCGGCATTGGTAAGCTCCAGAATTGTCAAGGCTACTACAGCATAAGATTTTTACTTGGCAAGGTTTTAGGAATATCTAGCTTCAACACGAACAACTCCCCAATCTCATCAAACTGCGCCCGCTCGCTCATTTTTTGCAGGATCATCGGAATTCCGCGCCCCAAGCTATCCACGTAGCGCAAATTGTCGAGGTACCTGAGAATGAACAGGTTGCGCCGAGCCAAGTTACCGTAGCGAACTTTCTCCAGATTCTAAGGTATTCGGCAACTGGCCGGGCGAGCGAATTTCCACCCGGTTGCGGTAGACGAATTTCGGTGGAGTCGGCGATGCCGATGAGCACGCCGTCATCAGCCACGCCGATCAGGATGACGCCCCCAGCGCATTGGCGAACGCAACCACTTCCCGCGCTAGCGATTCCGAGCGGACCTGTTCTTCCTTGAATTTCAGCGAATTGCTCTCCCCTTGGCCGATCAGTTCCAGCGCGTGATCAGGGTTCATGGTGAATGAGTGGCTGCTGTTTAGCGAAAGATATAGGCTCAGCACGGGAGCGTTATTTGGCAAAGACTTTATCCAAAGTGGCGGCGGTCAATACCCGTTCGTTCCATATCGCCAGAGTGTCAAACCCAGTAGGTCGTCTGGGTCATTACTCTTGATACTCCCTGCATCAGCGCGCGCACCGGGAACGGCAGGTGCGCGGCGCCCGCCGCCATCGCGGTAGTGGCGTGGCGAGCCTCGTCTTCCCGCATCTGCTCCAAAATGGCCCGACTTGACCGGTCGGTGGCCGGCAGGCGCTTCAAGTGATTGGTCAGGTGTTCGACCACTTGCCGTTCGGTCTCGGCGACGAAACCCAGGCTCCAGCGATCCCCCGCCGCGCCGGCTAGCGCGCCGATGGCGAAGGCGCCAGCGTAAAACAACGGATTCAACAGGCTGGGTTGGCTATCCAGTTCCCGAAGACGCGCCTCGCACCAGGCCAGATGATCGTTCTCCTCGACGGTGGCCCGTTCCATCCGATCCCGCACCTCGGCCAGCCGCGCCGTCAACGCCTGACCCTGGTACAACGCCTGGGCGCAAACTTCGCCCGTGTGGTTGACTCGCATCAGCCGCGCCGCCTGTCGCTGTTCGCCCGGCGGCAATTCGGCCGACGGTACGGTGGTGGCGGGACTGGGTCGGCCGGTGGTCGTGGGATGGCCGAACAGGGTGCGAATCGCCTGGTCCAGGTTGATCAACAGCACGTCAAGGGAGGTATAGTTACGAGTGGTCATCAGCGAACGCCCTAAAACGGGATGAGGAGTGGAAGTGTCCTATTATCGCCATCATGTCTTCTTTTGCACCAACCTGCGATCGGACGGTTCGCAGTGCTGCCAGCAGTGCGGCGCCCAGGAAGCCCGCGATTATGTCAAGCAGCGGGTCAAGCAGCTGGGACCGGTCATCCCACATAAGGTGCGGATCAATACCGCCGGCTGCCTGGACCGCTGCGCCGAAGGGCCGGTCATCGTGATCTACCCCGAGGAGACTTGGTACACTTATGTCGATCGGACCGATCTCGATGAAATCATCGAGGAGCATCTGGTCCATGGCCGCCGGGTGGAACGCTTGCGCATCTAGGGCGAGGCGTCATTTCCGCCGTGCGCGCGGCGCAAAGGCTTGCGGCGTCAAGGCCGCTTGGCTAGAATACAAGGCTTTCCAAGCGGACAAGGACTTTTCGGAGCCCGTCATCTAATGAAAACATTCAGCGCCAAGCCGGCCGAGGTCAAGCGCGACTGGTATGTGGTCGACGCCAAGGACCAGGTTCTGGGCCGGCTGTCATCGGAAATCGCTCGCCGCTTGCGGGGCAAACACAAGCCCGAATACACGCCCCATGTGGATACCGGCGATTACATCATCGTGGTCAACGCCGAGCAAGTGCGCGCGACCGGCCGTAAGAAGACTGACAAATTCTATTATCGGACCACCGGCTACGTGGGCAACTTGAAGTCCATTTCGATGGGCAAGTTGTTGCGGCAGAACCCGGAGCGGATCATCGAAATCGCCGTCAAGGGTATGTTGCCCAAGAATCCGCTGGGACGGGCGATGTTTCGCAAGCTCAAGGTTTACGCGGGCGCCGAGCATCAGCACGCCGCGCAGCAACCCAAACCGTTGCAACTGAATTTTTGACTGACTGGCGACTTACCAAGGCAGGACAGGCAAGCATGATCGAAAACCAGCACTACGGGACGGGCCGGCGCAAGACCGCCACGGCGCGGGTGTTCCTGCGGCCCGGCACGGGCGGCATCCTCGTCAACCGGCGGCCCCTGAATGAATACTTCGGGCGCGAAACCTCCTGCATGGTGGTGAACCAGGCATTGGAAGCGGTCGATCTCAAGGAAAAATTCGATATTTACGTCACGGTCAAGGGCGGTGGCATCACTGGCCAGGCTGGCGCGATCCGCCATGGCATCACCCGGGCGCTGATCGAATACGACGAGAGTCTGCGCGCTCCCTTGCGCAAGGCTGGTTTCGTCACCCGCGACGCCCGCGAGGTGGAGCGCAAGAAGGTCGGTTTGCGCAAGGCTCGCCGCGCAACCCAGTATTCCAAGCGCTAACCGCTTTTCTGGGGGATCGTCTAGCGGCAGGACTACGGACTCTGACTCCGTCAACCTAGGTTCGAATCCTAGTCCCCCAGCCAGGCCAGAGGGGTTGCCAACGCGGCAGCCCCTTTTTCTTGCGCTTCGCTTGGATTCGCGCTACCCAAGGGATGACCTCGCTTTCTGTTCGCTAGAGGCTCTTCATGCGCTTCTTCAGTCCCGCCAGCCGCTCCCCCCCCCCCCGCTTGGCGGCGCTTCCCAGACAAACACGGGATTCTTGCCCAATTTTTGCGACAGCCAAACGGTTTTCCTGGTCGTGCTGATCGTCGAGCTGCTGGCCTTGGTGTTGGCGCTGGCCCAAGGCCGCACGCTGGAACGATTCTGGACCGAATTGGCCCTGACGTCCCTGTTCATGCAATGGGTCGCATTGGCGGTCGCCCTGGTGTTGTGCCATTGTCGACGCTGGCTGGCCCGCTTGCGCCCTCCAGCGGTTACCCTGATCGCCTTTGGCCTTGCCCAGTCGATCACACTGGCTTGCTCCCTGGCGGCGCTGTGGTTGGGCGCCGATACGAACGGTCCCGATGCTTCGGTCGCGTTGCCGGTCATCGTCGGCGATCAAGCCATCAGCGGCATCATCACGCTGATGGCGTTGCGCTATTTCTATGTCCAGCACCAATGGAAACAGCAGGTCCAGGCCGAGGCCCGCGCCCGCTTGCAGGCCCTGCAAGCGCGAATTCACCCGCATTTCCTGTTCAATACCCTCAACACCATCGCCAGTCTGATTCGGGGCCGGCCCGACCAGGCCGAACAGGCGGTGCTCGCCCTGGCCGATCTGCTCCGCTCCGCGCTGGCCCAGCGTGAAACCATCACCTTGGGCGAAGAGCTGGAACTGACCCGGGATTATCTGGCCATCGAAACCTTGCGTCTGGGCGACCGGTTGCGGGTGGACTGGCGGCTGGATCCCGATTTGCCGCTCGATTTGCCGACTCCCGCCCTGGTGCTGCAACCGCTGGTCGAAAACGCCATCCATCATGGCATTCAGCGTCTGCCGGAAGGCGGCGCCTTGACCGTCCAGGTCGAACGGCAAGCCCACGATCTGCGGATTACCGTCGCCAATCCCCGCCGACCGGCGGACGGCGACCCGCCTCGTGGCGCGGGTCAACGCCTCGCTCAGGACAATATTCGGCAGCGGTTGCAACTGGTCTACGCCACCCGCGATCCACTGCGTATCGTCGAGACGCCTGACCGGTATCAGGTCACCTTTATCCTGCCACTGTCGAGCGGGTCGCTGGCCGGCTAGCGAGTTCGAATGTCGCCGTGGAGCGCCTGCTACACTTGCGCCATGCGCCCCCAGACTGGTTTTGACTCATGAAGGTGCTGATTGTCGACGACGAGCCCCCTGCTCGCGACCGGTTGCGTGACTTGCTCAACCGCCTGTCCGATTACGAACCCTGCGGCGAAGCGGGCAACGGCGTCGAAGCGTTGCGGCTGGCCGCCAGCGTCCAGCCCGACATCGTGCTGCTCGATATCCAGATGCCGGGTCTGGACGGGTTGGAAACCGCGCGCCAGTTGACGGAATTGGCCCACCCCCCTGCGATCATTTTCGTCACGGCTTACGGCGATCATGCGTTGGCGGCGTTCGATGCCCATGCGGTTGCCTATCTGCTCAAGCCGGTGCGGCTGGAGCGACTGGAACAGGCGCTGGTCAGCGCCAGCCGCCTCAATCGCGCGCAATTGGCCAGTCTGGCGGCGGAGCCGCCAGCCGCCAGCCGCGCTTACATCAGCGCGCGTCTTGGGCAGCGGCTGGAGCGAATTCCACTGGCGGACGTGTTTTACTTTCAGGCCGACCAGAAATATGTGACGGTCCGTCACCGCCAAGGGTGTGTACTGATCGAGGAATCGTTGAAAGTTCTAGAAACCGAGCTGGGCGCGCGGGTCGTCCGAGTGCATCGCAATGCGTTGGCGATGGCCGCCCAGGCGGCGGGGCTGGAGAAAACCTCGGACGGTGGTATGAGTTTGGTTTTTCAAGGTATTCCAGACCGGCTGGAGGTCAGTCGTCGTCATCTTCCGGCGATTCGTCAATTCCTCAAGGAAATCTGAATGGCTCGCATAGCCGACCCCGGCTGGCGAATCGAATCTTGTGCGTCCTGGGCCAAGTGGGCTATAGTTTTCCCCCTTAACACGCCGGAATAGCTCAGTCGGTAGAGCAACTGATTCGTAATTAGTAGGTCGGAGGTTCGAATCCTCTTTCCGGCACCACTAAAAACAAAGGCTTACCGAAACAGCGGCAAGCCTTTTTCCATTTTGGGTAGCAATTTGGGCGGCAGCATTGAGGACGCCAGGCTTGGGAAGCAGCTCCACCCGGCTTACCGGATACGGTTCAAGGCTTCTCGCTGTTCGCGCAATGCCTTTGCTGGTTCGGGCAAATCCGATTGCGCCCCCAACCACACGCCCCCTTCCGCCTAAACCCAACATTATGATTTTAAATATATTTATGTCTTATGACCATGGAATGCACTGAAATCTTATTTAAATACAGCGTATTGCAGTGCGGCAAAAAAGAACGCAAGTATTTGTTTTTAAATAGACACTTTATCCCGGAAATTCCCAAGGAACCACTAAATAACCGTTCGCTCCCATCCACCCGCAAAGGGGACTGAATGATTACGCTAACGACAGGAGACCCCAATGCCCCTGACGCTCACTTCACCGGCGTTCCCCCATAACGGTTCGATGCCGGCCTGCCTGACCTGCGATGGGCGGGATTTGTCACCGGAACTGCGCTGGTCGGGCCTGCCCGCCGCAACCAAAAGCCTGGTCCTGATCGTGGACGATCCCGACGCGCCCGATCCGGTGGCGCCGCGCATGATCTGGGTCCACTGGGTGCTGTACAACATCCCGCCCACCGCGACCGGGCTCGCGGAAGCCGTGCCTCCTGACGATTTGCCGGCGGGGACCCGGCAGGGACTGAACGACTGGGGGCGCACCGGTTATGGCGGTCCCTGTCCGCCGATTGGTCGGCATCGCTACTTTCACAAGCTCTACGCCCTGGACACGGTGTTGCCGGACCTGGACAAGCCCACCAAGGCCACTTTGGAAAAAGCGATGAAAGGCCGCGTCCTGGCCAGCGCCGAACGGGTGGGGACGTATCAACGTTCGCGCTGATCCCCATTGAACTTTTTCGGATCATCCCCATCTTAGTGATTAAGCGTAAGCCCTTACGCCTGTCCGCTTCCCTCCCTGAGCGGGCTATATCCGGTTCGCTGAACTGGATACCCTATTCGCCCCGGTTCCATTCCCCCTTGTAACCGGGGCTTCTTTTTGCCCGGCGACCTTGAGAATTCCGCGGTCGGCCCCATTTCCGCGAAAGTCAATTGTGTACAATCCGGGTCAAACCGGGAGGCAACCGCATGGAATCATTGCATGGCACCACGGTGATCGCCGTGCGTCGCAACGGTCGGGTCGTCATCGGCGGCGACG
The DNA here is from genome assembly GCA_937960715.1 of uncultured Candidatus Competibacteraceae bacterium. Classification (GTDB taxonomy): domain Bacteria; phylum Pseudomonadota; class Gammaproteobacteria; order Competibacterales; family Competibacteraceae; genus Contendibacter. Next base: position 24,093 of record CALGOO010000035.1, on the reverse strand, counting down.
GGCAGGTGACGCTCGGCAACACCGTGATGAAGGGCAACGCCCGCAAGGTGCGACGACTTTATCAAAACAAGGTGATCGCCGGCTTCGCGGGGGGCACCGCCGACGCCTTCACCCTGTTCGAACGCTTCGAGGGCAAGCTGGAAAAGCACGGCGGCAATCTGACCCGCGCCGCCGTGGAGCTGGCGAAGGACTGGCGCACCGACCGGATGCTGCGCCGGCTGGAGGCGTTGTTGATCGTCGCCGATCCCGGCGTGACCCTGATCATTTCCGGCAACGGTGATGTGATCGAACCGGAACGCGACCTGGCGGCGATCGGCTCCGGCGGCGCCTACGCCCAGGCCGCTGCTCAGGCTTTGTTGGAGCACACCGCGCTGGATGCCCGCACCATCGTCGAGCAAGCCCTGAAAATCGCCGCCGGCATCTGCATCTACACCAACGAGAATCTGACCCTGGAAGAACTGGCGGGCGCATGATCCAAAATTCACGCTGGACCAACCCCCCACACTATTTTCGCCCCACCCCCAGACGGTAGCCGAGTCATGTCGGAGATGACCCCCCGAGAAATCGCCCAGGAACTGGACAAGCACATCATCGGCCAGGACGCCGCCAAGCGCGCCGTGGCCATCGCCCTGCGCAACCGCTGGCGGCGGATGCGGGTGGCGCCGGAACTGCGCAACGAGATCACCCCCAAGAATATCCTGATGATCGGTCCGACCGGCGTGGGCAAGACCGAAATCGCCCGCCGGCTGGCCAAGTTGGCCAACGCGCCGTTCATCAAGGTTGAGGCCACCAAGTTCACCGAGGTCGGTTACGTCGGCCGCGACGTGGAGTCCATCATCCGCGACCTGATGGACATGGCGGTGAAAATGGTGCGCGAGGAAGAGACCCAAAAGGTTCGCCATCGCGCCGAGGAAGCGGCGCAGGACCGGGTGCTGGACACCTTGCTACCGCGCCCACGCGGCGTCGGCTTCGCTAACGAGCCGCCGGCGCCGGATCACTCCAGCACGCGCCAGAAGATGCGCGAGCGCCTGCTCAAGGGCGAGCTGGATGAGCGGGAAATCGAGATCGAGATAGCGGTGCGACCAGTGGGGGTGGAGATCATGGCCCCGCCCGGCATGGAAGAGATGACCAGCCAGTTGCAGAGCCTGTTCCAAAATCTGAGCAGTGGCCGTACCCGCACCCGCAAGCTCAAGGTCAAGGACGCGCTCAAATTGCTTCAGGAGGAAGAGGCGGCCAAGATGATCAACGAGGAAGAACTGAAATTGCGGGCGCTGGCGGCGGTCGAGCAGAACGGCATCGTGTTCATCGACGAGATCGACAAGGTGGCCAAGCGCGGCGAATACGGCGGCCCGGACGTGTCGCGCGAGGGCGTGCAGCGCGATCTGCTGCCGCTGGTCGAGGGCTGCACCGTATCGACCAAGTACGGCATGGTGCGGAGCGATCACATTCTGTTCATCGCCTCCGGCGCGTTCCATCTGGCCAAGCCTTCCGACCTGATCCCCGAATTGCAGGGTCGATTGCCGATTCGGGTGGAGCTGGACGCGCTGAGCGTCGAGGATTTCGTGCGGATTCTGACCGAGCCGGATGCATCGCTGACCGAGCAATACGCGGCGCTGCTGAATACCGAGGAAGTCGGGCTGACGTTCGCGGCGGATGGGGTGCGGCGCATCGCCGAGGTGGCCTATCAGGTGAACGAGCGCACCGAAAACATCGGCGCCCGTCGGTTGCATACGGTGATGGAGCGGTTGCTGGAAACCGTTTCGTTCGAGGCACCCGACCGCTCCGGCCAGGCGGTGACCGTGGATCGCGCCTACGTGGACGCCCATTTGGGCGAACTGATCAAGGACGAGGATTTGACCCGTTACATTTTGTGAGGCCCGGCCATGAGCATCCGCCCGACCGAGATCAAGCTGCATCAGACGTCCCGTGTCTTGGAAGTCGCGTTCGAGGACGGCGCCCGCTTCGAATTGCCCTGCGAGTATCTGCGGGTGTTTTCGCCCTCCGCCGAGGTGCGGGGCCACGGTCCCGGCACCGAAACACTGGTGACCGGCAAGGAGCGGGTGAACATCACCGCCATCGAACCGGTGGGTCATTACGCGGTTCGGCTGGTGTTCGACGATGGCCATTCGACCGGCTTGTACTCCTGGAACATCCTGTACGAGCTGGGCCGGGATCGGGAGAGTCACTGGCAAGACTATCTGCGCCGACTGGCCGAGGCGGGTTATCAGCGCCAAACCTGAATTCGCGGATCACGATTGACTGCCCTCCCCTTCGCGGAAAAAAGGGGTTGGGCGTGGGAAGTGGAGGCTTCCGAAACCATGGAACAACCCGAAACGACGCATTTTGGTTATCAGACAGTGGCCGCCAACGAAAAGGCGCGCAAGGTCGCCGGCGTCTTCGATTCGGTCGCCGGCAAATACGACTTGATGAACGATTTGATGTCGCTGGGCATCCATCGGCTGTGGAAACGCTTCGCCATCGGCATCAGCGGGGTGCGAGCTGGAGACCGAGTGTTGGACCTGGCCGGCGGCACCGGCGATCTCACCAGCCGGATGTTGCCGCTGGTGGGACCGAAGGGACTGGTGGTGCTGTCCGACATCAACGCCAGCATGTTGAGCGAGGGCCGGCGACGACTGGTGGACGAGGGCGCCATCGGCAATGTGGCCTACGCCCAGGTCGACGCCGAGCAGTTGCCGTTTCCCGACAACGCCTTCGATTGCATCACCATCGCCTTTGGGCTGCGCAACGTGACTTACAAGGAACGGGCGCTGGCGGCCATGGTTCGCGCCCTCAAGCCGGGTGGGCGGGCGATCATTCTGGAGTTTTCGCATCCGGTCGCGCCGGGCCTGCAATCGGTCTATGACCTTTATTCGTTCACCGTGCTGCCGGCGTTGGGCAAGCTGGTGGTCAACGACGACGCCAGCTATCGCTATCTGGCCGAATCCATCCGCATGCACCCCGACCAGGAGACGCTGCTGCGCATGATGGAAGCGGCGGGTTTCGAGCGTTGCCAGTATTTCAACCTGACCGGCGGCGTGGTCGCGGTGCATCGCGGCTACAAGCTTTGAACCGTGAGAACCGCCGCGTGACCCCCGCTGTCATCGCCGCCAGCCTGGAAACCGTGCTCAACGCGGTGTTGCGGCTGGATCCCGATACCCAAGCGCGATTGGCCGCGCTGGAAGGCAACGTCATCGCCATCGAACTGGAAGGTTTGGGGCTGACGCTCTATCTGTTGCCGAGCGGCCATGGCGTCCGGGTGCTGGACCAGCACGCCGACGAACTGACCGTCCGCATCCGGGGTATGCCGCTGGCCCTGGCTCGCCAATGGCGCGGTCAGAAAACCGCCGGTGACGGTATTACCATCGAGGGCGACGCCGTCGTGGGACGGGAATTTCAGACCGCGCTGGCGCAACTGGACATCGATTGGGAAGAGCCGCTTTCCCGCCTGCTCGGCGATGCCGTCGCTCATCAGGTGGGCCGGTTCTGGCGCGGATTCCGGGTCTGGGGCCAGCAGGCCGGCGATATCCTGCGGCGCGGTGGCGGTGAATATCTTCAACGGGAGTTGAGGGCGTTGCCGCCGCGCCCCGAAGTCGAACGATTTCTCAGCGCCGTGGACGTTCTGCGCGAGGATACCGACCGGCTGGCCGCGCGGATCGAGCGCCTGCGTCGCCGGTTGGCGATCGACGATCCAACCTGATCCCACAGCTTACCGCCGAGACGCGAAAACGGCATGTTTGGTCCCGCCCAACTGTTGCGGTTGTTGCATATCAACCGGGTGCTGGTGCGCCACGGTCTGGACGATATCGTCTTAGCCACTCATTTGTTCCGGCCCATCGGCTTCGTGCGCCATCTGTTGCCGTGGAACTGGGCGCCGCGCCAGGAGTTGAAGCTGTCGCGCGGCGAGCGCATCCGATTGGCGCTGGAAGACCTGGGACCGATCTTCGTCAAGTTTGGCCAAATGCTGTCCACCCGCCGCGATCTGCTGCCGGATGACATCGCCCTGGAACTGGCCAAGCTGCAAGACCAGGTGCCGCCGTTTCCCGGCGAGCAGGCCCAGGCCATTGTCGAGAAAGCCTACGGCCAGCCATTGGCGGCGGTGTTCGCCGAATTCGATTCACAACCGCTGGCCTCGGCGTCCATCGCCCAGGTTCACGCCGCCCGGTCGCGGAGTGGCCGTGAAGTGGTGGTGAAGGTGTTGCGGCCGGCCATAGAGAAGATCATCCGCCGCGACGTGGAGTTGCTGTACATCGTCGCCAGTCTGGCCCAGCGCTACTGGAGGGAAGGCCGCCGCCTCCGACCGCTGGAAGTGGTGGCGGAATACGAGAAGACCATCCTGGATGAGCTGGACCTGGTGCGCGAAGCGGCCAACGCCAGCCACCTGCGGCGCAATTTCCAAAACTCGCCGATTCTGTACGTTCCCGAGGTGTTTTGGCCGGAGACCCGCCGCGAGGTGCTGGTGATGGAGCGAATTTACGGCATTCCGGTGGGAGAGATCGCCGAGCTGCGTCGACGCGGGGTGGATCTCAAGAAGTTGTCGGCGCGCGGCGTGGAGGTTTTTTTTACCCAGGTGTTCCGCGACAGCTTCTTCCATGCCGACATGCATCCGGGCAACATTTTCGTCAACGCCGACGACCCCGCCGACCCCCGCTACATCGCGGTGGATTTCGGCATCATCGGCACCCTCAGCCCCACCGACCAGCATTATCTGGCCGAAAATTTCCTGGCCTTCTTCCACCGCGACTATCGGCGGGTGGCCGAATTGCACATCGAATCGGGCTGGGTACCGGCGGCAACCCGGGTGGACGAATTCGAATCCGCCATTCGCACCGTGTCGGAGCCGATCTTCGACCGGCCGCTCAAGGACATTTCCTTCGGCGGGTTTCTGTTGACCCTGTTCCAGACCGCCCGCCGCTTCAACATGGAGGTACAGCCGCAACTGGTGTTGCTGCAAAAGACCCTGCTCAACATCGAAGGGTTGGGTCGACAGCTCGATCCCGAGCTGGACCTGTGGCAAACCGCCAAGCCATTCCTGGAAAACTGGATGCGTGATCGGGTCGGACCGCTCTCGTTCATCCATCGCGTCAAATACCAGCTCCCGCGTTGGGCCGACCAGACGCCGGATTTGCCCAACCTGATTCATGGCCTGTTGCGCCGGGCCAGCGACGGCGAGATCACGGTGCGCCTGCACCGGCAGGAGATGGAACAGTTGCGCCGTGAGCTGCGCCGCGCCAACCGGCGCGGTTTTCATGCGCGCGCCGGCGCGGCGCTGCTGGTCAGCGCGGCGGTCATCTTGGGGTTCGACGCCCAGAACAGCGTCAGCCTGTGGCAGGCGCCGCTGGCGAGTTGGTTGCTGGGTGGGATTGGGATCGGCCTGTTGCTCGGCGCCTGGCCGACGGAGGGTTGAGCGTTTTACGACCGCTGCAACGCGGCTTCGACCTCGTCGCGCTTGGCGCGGCCGCACAGCAGCTCGATCAGGCTCAGGGCAAAGTCCATCGCCGTACCCGGTCCACGCGACGTGATGAAGGTTCCGTCGCGCACCACGGCGGCGCTGCTCAGTCGAATGTCGGCTTGCCCATCGAGGATGCCGGGATAGGCGGTCACTTCACGGCCGCTGACCAGCCCGGCGCTGACCAGCACCTTCGGCGCGGCGCAGATGGCCGCCACGTAGCGGCCCTGTTCCGTCAGCCGCCGCAACAGCGCCGCGATCCGTCGATCGGCCTCCAGCCGCTGGGCCCCGCCCAGACCGCCCGGCAACACCACCAGGTCGAAATCCTGGTCCAACACCGCGTCCAGAGTGGTGTCGGGCAACAGCGCCACGCCCCGCGACGCGATGACCGGGCCAGCTTCCAGGCCCGCCACCGTGACGGTGACGCCCGCTCGGCGGAACAGGTCGATGAGGGTAACGGCTTCCAATTCCTCGCAGCCTTGGGCGAGGGGAACGAGCGCGGTGGCCATGGACGGCGCCTCCTCCGGCGGGTGTGGTAAGAGCGGCGTTCAGCCGTTCTTGCGGGTTTGCAACAGGGTCATGCCCTTGAGCAGATTCAGGGCTTCATACAGGGGGTAGTCGCTTTGCGCCGGGTCGCCTTCGGCGCCGATGAGCCGAGCGTCGGGCGCGCTATCGGTCGGGATCTTGCCATCGTTGCGCAGATGGCCGCTCAGATCGGCTTCCTTGACGGTGTCCGAGTCGGCGTCGGCGCCGGTCGCGACCTTGAACGGTTTGAGTTTGATGTCGGGTTCGATGCCCTCGGCCTGGATGGAGCGGCCGTTCGGTGTGTAGTAGCGAGCGGTGGTCAGTTTGACCGCGGTGCCGTTGCCCAGCGGCAGGATGGTTTGCACCGAACCCTTGCCGAAGGTGCGCTCGCCCAGGATGAGCGCGCGATGGTGGTCTTGCAGCGCGCCAGCGACGATTTCCGAGGCCGAAGCCGAGCCGCCGTTGACCAGCACCACCAGCGGCGCACCCTTGAGCAGATCGCCCGGAGTCGCCTTGAAACTTTGGTCGGAGCCATTGCCGCGTCCCTTGGTTTGGACGATGGCGCCCTCCTCCAGAAAATCATCGGCGACATCCACCGCGCCGTTCAGCACCCCGCCCGGATTGTTGCGCAGATCCAGCACCACGCCGCGCAACGGTCCCTTGTTTTGTTGCTCGACTTCCTGCAAGGCTTGCCGCAGGTTCTGGGCGGTCTTGGCCTGAAACTGGGTGATGCGCAGATAACCGAATCCCGGCTCCAGCAGGCGGCTCTTGACGCTCTTGACCTGGATGACCTCCCGGATCAGCTTGATCTTGAGCGGCTTGCGCATGCCTTCGCGCACGATGGTCAGGGTGATGGCCGTGTTCGGCTTGCCGCGCATGCGCTGGATCGCGTCCGACAGTGACATGCCCTTGACCGAAAGGTCGTCCAGCCGGATGATCAGATCGCCAGCGCGGATGCCCGCCCTTTGGGCGGGCGTATCGTCGATCGGAGCGACGACCTTGAGAAAACCGTTTTCCTGGCCAACCTCGATGCCTAGGCCGCCAAATTCGCCCGAGGTGCCGATCTGCAGGTCCTGGAACGCCTCGGCGTCCAGGAACGCGGAATGCGGGTCGAGATTGCTCAACATGCCGCGAATGGCGTTTTCCAGCAGATCGTGATCCTTGACCGGCTCGACGTAATCCTGCTTGATGGCGTCGAGCACGCCGGTGAACGTGCGCAACTCGTCCAGCGGCAGTTTGTTTTCCGGCGACGTTTCCTTTTCGGCCCAGACCGTATGCATCGCCGTCAGCGAAACGCCCGCCAGAAAACTCAACGCCAACGCCAGACCGTGTCGGGTTGCAGCACTCATTAGCTTGCTCCAAAAACCATTTTTGATTGCGGTCAAGGGATAACTGGAAGTATTTAGCCCATTCCTCGCGTAAGACAACGGAACGCGCTCGAAAATCGCGGCGTGACTGAGGGAAATCGATGCGAATGGAGGCGATTTTGGAGGAACTCCCGCGCGCCGGCTGGAAACCGACGCGCGGGACGGCGCGAATGCGGGAGCGGGTAATTCCGCTTACTTGGCCTTGCCCTGATTGGCGACGGCGTCCATCAGTTTCTTCAGCTCATCGGGATCGGCCAGATACTGACCTCCCTTCTTGATCGGCCGCAGGTTGGCGTCGAGCTCGTAGACCAGGGGCACGGCGGTGGGGATGTTGAGGGCGACGATTTCATCGTCGGCAATGTCATCGAGGTACTTGACCAGCGCCCGCAAGCTGTTGCCATGGGCGGCGATCAGCACCCGCTTGCCGGAGCGGATGGTCGGCACCAGGACGTCATGCCAGTAGGGCAGCACCCGGTCGATGGTGGTCTTGAGGCTTTCGGTGGCCGGCAGCACCCGCGGGTCGAGGCCAGCGTAGCGCGGATCGAAGGCCGGATGGCGTGAATCGCTCGGTTCCAGCGCCGGCGGCGGGATATCGAAACTGCGCCGCCAGATCTTGACCTGCTCCTCGCCGTGCTTGGCGGCGGTTTCGGACTTGTTCAGGCCCGCCAGGGCGCCATAGTGGCGCTCGTTGAGCCGCCAGCTCCGGTGTACCGGAATCCACGCCAAGTCCATTTCATCCAGCACGGTCCACAAGGTGTGAATGGCGCGCTTGAGCACCGAGGTATGGGCCACATCGAAGACATAGCCTTCCTTCTTGAGCGCCTGACCTCCTTTTCGGGCTTCTTCGCGACCCTTGTCGGACAGATCCACGTCCACCCAGCCGGTAAAACGGTTTTCCATATTCCATTGACTTTCGCCATGGCGGATGAGCACGATTTTATACATGGGATAAAAACCTCCTCGTCGTTCAGCGCGGTTTGTTGTCGTTATCGAATCCGGCGCGGGCCGTCCGGATCGCATGGAATTTTGACGCCGGAATCATACGCCCGGTCAGCCGATTGTGCCAGCCACGCCCCCGATTTGGAGGCTTGGCGGTGTTCGCAACTTCTCAATGGCGCCATATTCCGCTATGCTGGTCGGCAAGATTCCTGGACGAGGCCTGGTTGGAACATGATGCGCGGCGAACGCGCCGGCGTGGCGCGACATAGCGTCGATTCCAGTGTCTCGCCGGATTTTCTGATGACCCGCGACGAAGATATCGAACGGGCGTCACGCTCGCTCAAGGCGATGTCGCACCCGTTGCGGCTCAAGATTCTCTGCACCCTGGGCGACCAGGAAGCCAGCGTGCAGGACATCGTCGAGCAAGTCGGCACCTCGCAAAGCAACATCTCCCAACATCTGGCCATCCTCCGCGACAAGAGCATCCTGACCTGCCGCAAGGATGCCAATCGGGTTTATTATCGAGTGGGCGACACTCGTACCCTGCGCCTGATCGGCATGATGCGGGACGTGTTCTGCGCTCGGGATTAGCCTTGATAGCTCTAACATAAGGTTTTTGCATGAATAGCGAACGAATTATCCGGATCATGGCCGGCTCCTTCGTTTTACTGTCACTGCTGTTCGGGGCGCCGGCCAGTCCGCTCTATCACAGCAGCTACTGGCTGTGGTTCACCGCTTTCGTCGGCTTCAATCTGTTTCAAAGCGGCTTCACTCGTTTTTGCCCCGCGGAGACGATCTTATGGAAGCTGGGCGTCAAAAAAGCCAGTGATTAGACTGAAGCATTTGATCTAGGGATCGGCGATGAGCGATTTCATTGAATTTGCCCTGCGCAACTGGCTGTTGTTCGTGGCACTGTTCGCCATTCTGGGCATGTTGGTCGGCGGCGAGATCCTGCGCAAGATGCGGGGGGTAAGTACTCTTGACGCTGCCAGCGCCTTGCGGCTGATCAACGATCGGGACGCCGTGATCGTGGACATCCGCGACGCGGGTGACTATAAGGAAGGCCATATCCCGCAGGCTCGCCACATTCCGTTCAGCGCCCTGCAAGAGCGCCTGAGCGAGTTGACCAAGGTCAAGGACAAGCCGATGATCGTCTATTGCCGCACCGGCGCGACGTCCCCAGCGGCCTGCGCCCTGCTCAAAAAACAGGGTTTTGCCGATGTGCATAGCCTAAACGGCGGCTTGCCAAGCTGGTTGGACGCCCGCTTGCCAATCAGTCGCAAGAAACCTTGACGGCCTGACAACCAGACTGGACACGCTGTGTCGAACATCGTTCTTTACAGCTCCGAATTTTGTTCCTACTGCCGGCGCGCGCGCCTTACTGGGTCGGCAGGGCGTGGCCTACACGGTGTTGGACGTGGACCGCGATCCGCGACTGTGGCGCGAGATGGCCGAGCGTGCTGGCCGCGCCACCGTACCGCAGATCTTCATCGACGCCCGACACCTCGGCGGTTGTGACGACTTGGTCGCGTTGGACCAGCGCGGCGAATTGGACTCACTGCTAAATCCCCTGTGAACCCGCCGTTTCCGGCGGATCTCTTCAGCCCTCAACCCCAAACCTAGAGCATTCGCATGAGCGAGCAACCGCAGGTTCCCCAGCACTTTGAAATCCAGAAAGTCTATCTGAAGGATGTGTCGCTGGAGACGCCCAATTCCCCCCTGATTTTTACCGAGCAATGGCAGCCGCAAACCGAAGTCCGGCTGGAAACCGGCGCCACGCCGTTGACCGAGGAGTTGTTCGAAGTAGTGCTAACCCTGACCATCACCACCAAGGTCGGCGAGCGCACCGCCTATTTGGCCGAGGTTCAGCAGGGTGGGCTGTTTACCCTGCGCGGCTTCGGCGAGCCACAAATGGGGCACATGCTGCACGCCTTTTGTCCAAATATTCTGTTCCCCTTCGCCCGCGAGGAGCTGGCTTCCTTGATCGGCAAGGGAGGTTTCCCAGCGTTGCTGCTCAATCCGATCAACTTCGACGGTATGTACATGCAGCGCCTGCAACAACAACAGGCGCAGGCGGCTGGAGTTGCGCCGCCAGCGGCGCACTGACGCGAGAGCGTCGTGGCCACGGTCGCGGTGCTCGGTCCCGGCTCCTGGGGCACCGCCCTGGCGTTGCTGTTGGCGCGCAATGGCCACACGGTCCGGTTGTGGGGTCACGACCCCGAGGAAATCGCGCCACTGCGCCGGGAGCGGGAAAATCGTCGCTATCTCCCTGGCATTCCCTTTCTCTCGACCCTGACCGTCGGCGTCGACCTGGCGGAAGCGGTGGCTGGCGCCGATCTGGCGCTGGCGGTGGTGCCCAGCCATGCCTATGGAGCTACCCTGACTCGATTGCGGTCGTACTTGCCGGCGGACGCCGGTTTCGCTTGGGCCACCAAGGGTCTGGAGCACGGCGGAGGACGATTCTTGCACGAGGTCACGGCGGAGATACTGGGAGTGGCTTGGCCAGTGGCGGTCATTTCGGGACCCAGCTTCGCCGGGGAGGTGGCGCGCGGCTTGCCGACCGCCGTTACCGTCGCTTCCGATGATGCGATGCATGCGCGACGGGTGGCGGCCCTGCTGCACGGCTCCAATCTGCGCGCCTATACCAGCGCCGATGTGATCGGCGTCGAGCTGGGCGGAGCGGTCAAGAACGTGTTGGCCATCGCCGCCGGCATCGCCGACGGTCTGGGATTCGGCGCCAACGCTCGGGCGGCGTTGATCACCCGTGGACTGGCGGAGATGGCGCGGCTGGGGCTGGTGGTGGGTGGCCAGCGCGAAACGTTCATGGGACTGGCCGGCATTGGCGATCTGGTGCTGACCTGCACCGACGACCAGTCGCGCAATCGCCGGTTCGGTTTGGCCGTTGGCCGGGGTGAAACCCCCAAGTCAGCCGCCACAGCCATCGGCCAGGTGGTGGAAGGGGCGGCCACGGCGCGGGAAGTGCTGCGGCTGGCCCGGCGACGCGGGGTGGAAATGCCAATTACCGAGCAGGTCAACAACGTGCTGTATCATGGCCAGGAGCCGCGCCGGGCGGTGGAAATTTTGTTGGCGCGCGACCCCAAACCCGAGGTGGTGTGAAGCCGGCGTCGCCGATGTCTCCCTGGTTCGCCGCGGCTCGCTCAGGTAATAGCGTCCAACAGTGGCTGGAGACGCTCCTCCCCCCCCCGATCCGGTCCGCCATACGCTCGCGGCCAGCGTTTTTTCACCACTGGGCTGTGACTGGCCAAGGCGTGACAAGTGTTCAAGACCGGTGGCGGCGCCCGATCGGCGGCGGGTTTGGCGTCTTCCTCGTCGTAGCGCTGGCCGTAGACCGTCTGGAAAAAGGTGGTGGCGACTGGGCCAAGCAATTCCGTCATATGGGTGCAACCCTGGACGCCAGTGAACAATTCCTTGAGCTTGAGCGACCAGCCCGGCCCAACCCGCACGCCGATCAGTTGTCGGTAGCGGGAGGTGATGGCGGGGCAAAGCCCGAACGGTGCGGCGTCGGTGCGCGCCTCCACGTCGCGGATCTGGAACTGATCGTCTACCGTCAGACGAATCCACATCTCGTGCAGCGGTTCGCCGGCCTGGATGACGCCGCCCCGATCCTCGTTGGGGAACGAATAGGCCTTGGTGTCCACGAGTTGGCCCTCGATATCCCATAATCCATCCTCGCGGCGGTAGCCTATGCATTGCACGATGCGCCGGTGCAGCAACTGGCGCGGAACGGGGGCAGAGAGCGGCATGAAATCCTCCAGGTAACTGATTGAGGCTGGCCGGTGTCAAGAGGTCAGTCGAAAAACGCACCACTCATAATGCGCCTCAGGCGCTCATCCACCTTGGCCAGCACCCTATGCTTCTGGTCGGAAGAGTAGTCCCACCAGCCAGCGATTTCGTCCAAAGCGCGGAAACAGCCATCGCAGACCTGGGTTTGCGGGTTGATGACGCACACGCCGATGCAAGGGGATGGCGGATCGCTGGGCGGAGAAACGGAGTCGGTGGGCATGGCGGACAGGTGAAAGGTCGCGGTACCAAATGGATAGTATCGCACCACGGCGGGACGAATTCATAGAACGAAACGGCTCATGATGAAAGGCGCGCCGACGGAGATGAAAGTGACTGCCGAAGCTCGGAGGCGATACGGCTACCCGCCGCGGGCGCTTGATCCAAGGCGCGCGTCTTGGCGCTTTGGTTGGGTGGTGACGATCCGACCTTCTCTTGCCTTGAGATACACCACTACCTAATTCATGTATTACCCCACTGAAGATGGATGTTGGATGGACAAGGCGCGCGATAAGTACAAAAGCGATGGGGTTTGCGCTTGTATGGACGCGGGGTCGGGTTTAACCTTTACTTAAACTATAGCGGAGCGGGCTGGCGCCGTGCTGGCGGCGCGTCGTAGTGGGCTTTAAACCATCAAACGATCCCGGGGAGAATCCCATCATGTTGACCTATCTGGATTGCGTGGAGCTGAGCGACCTGACCGAAGAAGAGATCGAGGCTATCGCCGAACACGAACATCTGCCGGAGATGGCGGCGTTGGAACTGGGTAGCTATCTGGTCCATAGCCCGGAAGGCGTCCCCATGATCAAGCGCATCATTTTGGAAGATATCGAGGAGGAGCGTCGGCGCGGTCACGCCGACAAGGTGCTGAAACTGAAATTGGTGCTCAAACATTTCGTGGACACCCATCCCGACCATCCGGCCAGGGCGTAAACGAAATCGAAGTTTCGAAGCGTGATCAGGCAGCGGGATCAAGGATATTCAAGGCCAGGGCTCGGCCAACAGGGCCTGAACTTCGACCAGGCCCACCCGCTGCATGGGGCGGCCGTTGACCGGGCTGAGCGGAGCTTCCCGCTCGGCCAGCGACCCGAAGATCGTGAGATCGATGCGGGCCTCACCGGCGGTGAAGCGAAAGACCGGCAGGCAAACCCGGGCACCGCTGGCCATGTTCAGCCGATGCTCGTCCGTTTCGAAGGGAATACCACATTCCAGCAGGAACAGTGCGATTTCCTCGGGCGAGTCGGCGAACAGATGCAGTTGTATGCTGGCATGGGGGCTAGCGGCGCCGCTCAGCACCGAACCGACCAGACGTGGACGAAAGCGCGCCAGAAACCGCATGGCGTCCAGGGCGGTTTCTCGCAAGCCCCGAAGATGGATCGTCTGACGGTCGGCGTGGAACAGCCGCTGGCGATCGAGCATGGCTTGCTCGATGGCGATGTTGTCCGGCAGGATGGTCCGATCGTTGATGGCCAGCCGCAGGGCGGCCTTGCGCCGGGCGGCGCCAAAGTTCTGAACGCCTTCCTCGACAATGAGCCGGGCGCATTCCTGGGCGATCAGGGTTTTGAGACGATGGTCGTCGCGAAGGCGGCGGGACATGGGCGAACTCCGGGCACGGGTGATCGGTTTAAGAGACAGTCGGAAAACTCATCTTTGATTTTTCTGAAAAATTTTCCATGGGGCAGCCTTTGTTCGGCTGGATCAACCAGAAATCCGGTTGGAAACAATATCTGAACCCAGATTAATCAATGCGTTAGTTTTTAGACAGCCTCTAAGGCAAGGACAGCCACCATCCGCGGATAAGCCAGGCCGCCGCCCGACGACACCGTGGGTACGATCATTTGCTATATTCTCTATATTTCACGGAGCGAGCGTTCGATCGTCCGTTCCAACCAAGCGAGGAAGCGTAACTTGGCTCTGTTCACGCGTAAAGAACCCTTTTTGGGCATCGACATCGGTCCCTCGGCGGTCAAGTTGGTCGAACTGAGCCGTTCCGGACCGCGGTTTCGGGTCGAGGGCTTTGCCATCGAGCCACTCGGCGAGGGCATGGTGGAGGATCGTAATCCCGCCGATACCGATGGAGTGGCGGAGGCGATCAAGCGCGCCTATCGTAAGGCGGGCGCCCGAACGCGCCGCGCGGCCGTCGCCGTGCCAACCTCCAGCGTGATCACCCGCACCGTGCCAATGCCGGCGGACTTTAAGGAAGGTGATATCGAGGTCAACATCGCGATTGAAGCGACCCAGTATATTCCCTATCCCATTGAGGAGGTTTATCTGGATTTTGAGGCAAAAGGTTTGTCTCCAGCCAGTGGTGACATACAGGATGTCATGCTGGTGGCCACGCGAAAGGAGAATGTGGATACCCGGGAAGCAACCCTCAAGGATGCGGGCCTGACGCCGGTGGTCGTGGATGTGGAAGCCTATGCCCTTGAAAACGCCTTTCGAGTGCTGATGGAAAGCCTACCCAAGGCGAGCGGCGAGGGCGGGCTGAGTCTGTCCAAGTCAAGAGACAGCCTGACGGCGCTCGTGGACATTGGCGCCACCCTTACCACCCTTTACATCCTGCAGCAGGATCGCGTGATCTTCACCCGCGAGCAGCGCTTTGGAAGTGATCAACTGACTGTTCGGATCGCCGAGGCCTATGGTCTGCCCCGCGACCAGGCCGAACAGGCCAAGCGGTCCGGCATGGTGAGCGAGGACTACCCAACCACGATCCTGGAACCGTTCAAGCAACTGCTGGCCGAGCAGATCGGTCACGGTTTGCAGTTCTTTTTTTCCTCTGACCAGTATGTTTCTGGTCGCTATAATGTAGATACCGTCGTCTTGGGTGGAGGAGGCGCCGCGGTCGTGGGCTTGGACCGGGTCGTGGCGGACGTGCTGGGCATGACCACGGTGGTGGCCAATCCCTTCAAAAACATGGGGAGCGCCGCGCGGGTCAACAGCAACGCCCTGCTGCGCGACGCGCCATCGTTGCTGATCGCCTGTGGACTGGCCCTGAGGAGCTTCGACTGACATGACGCGCATCAATTTGCTGCCCTGGCGCGAAGCGCGCCGCGTCCAACGGCAACGTCAACTGATCGGGATACTGGCGGCGACGGCGCTGTTGGGGGCTGGCATCGTGTTTGGGGTGTACACCGAAATCGATAACCGCATCAAGTACCAGCAGGAGCGCAACAACTATTTGCGCGACGAAATCGCCCAGCTCAAAAAGGCGGCTGAGGAGATGAAGGAGTTGCAAAAAGTCAAAACCCGGCTGGTGGATCGTCTCAATGTCGTCCAAAAATTGCAGGCGATTCGACCTGGCATGGTGAGGATGTTGGACGAGCTGGCGCGGCTGGTGCCCCAAGACATCTATGTGACCGCTTTCAAGACTGCTCCCAACCAAGTGACACTCAATGGCATTGCCCGTTCCGACAACATCATTTCCGAGTTTATGCGCGACCTTAGGAACAGTCCCACCCATCTGTTCGGCGAACCAGTGTTGCAGGTGATCGAAACCCGCAGCGTGAACAACGTCCAGGCCCGGGTGTTCGAGCTGATCGTGCCGCTCAAGCTGGGGGGAGGGGTGGAAGGCGATCAGGCCAGCGCCGGGGGTAAGAAAACATGAATCTATCCGAAATCAATCTCAGCAACTTCGATTTGCGCGAGGCGGGCGATTGGCCGTTGGCGGGTAAGGCAGTATTGGCGGTGTTGGTGCTCGCTGCGGTGCTGGGCGCCGGGTATTACTTCTTGACCAACGACCAGCTTCAGGAATTGGATAAGGTGGAGCGAGAGGAACAAACACTGCGCAATGAATTCGTCGAAAAATGGCGAGTGACCGCCAATCTGGAAGCATTCCGGCAACAGATCAAGCAGATGGAAGCGGATCTGGATGTGCTGTTGCGCCAGTTGCCGACCAGCACCGAGATGCCGGACCTGCTAGAGGATGTGTCCAATACCGGCAAGAAGAACGGCCTGGAGTTTGAGTTGTTCAAACCCGAGGCCGATAAGCCGAAGGATTTTTACGCCGCCAAGCCGATCGCCATCAAGGCCAAGGGCAGCTATCATCAGTTTGGCGCATTTGTGAGCGGGGTGGCGGCCTTGTCGCGGATCGTGACCTTGGAGAGCGCGACGTTGACCAGCGCCGCCACCAAGGACTTGGCGAAGAAGAGGGACGTCAAGCTGACCAGCGAGCCGTTGACCATTCAGGCGACGTTGCAGACTTACCGTTACATGGATGAGGCCCCTAGCGCGCCGGCATCGGCGGGGGGTCCGAAGCCATCGCGGAAACCGTCGCAGAACAAGGCGGGGGCTGGCGAATGAGCGCGCATGTTGCTGTAGTAAGATCAGTGGGCGCGGCGGTGTGGCTGAGCGTGGCGCTGGCGACGCTGGTGGGATGCGCCCAGCCGGATAAGAGCGGAGTTCAAGAGTTTGTGAAAACCACCCAGAAGACCACGCCGCTCAAGAAGCTTGATCAGCCACCAACGATCAAGCCTTATGAGCCGTTTACCTATACGGCTCAGGGTATCAAGGATCCGTTCGTGTTGGCGCCGTTCGCTCAGGAGGACGAACTGGGGGATGTGACGGGGGAGATCGTGACCCAGAGTCTCAACTATAAAGGGCCCCAGCCCGATCCGAACCGGGTGCGGGAAGAGTTGGAGAAGTACTCTCTCGGCTCGCTCAAGATGATGGGGACCTTTCGCATGGGCGGCGGGGGCGAGTTGTGGGCGCTGGTTCTGGCTCCCGATAAGGTCGTGCATCGGGTACAGAAAAACAATTATCTGGGCACCAACCACGGCAAGATCGTCGGTATCACGGAGCAGCGGGTTGAGTTGAAGGAGATCGTTCCGGATGGGCCCGGGCGCTGGCAGGAGCGTGAGGCGTTCCTGTCGCTTACCCAATGAGTGAGGGGGAAGTGTCATGACGAACAGGTCCGCGAGCGAAGGCCAACATGACCGTCGGTCGGCTAGAGGGTGGTTGCCGCTCTGGGTGGTGCTGGGTCTGACTTGGGGAATCGTACTGGTTGGGATGTGGGGGACGGTGGCGATGGCGGTCGCCGAAACCGGGCCGGTGGTACTGCAGGGGGTGGATATCAGCCCACTGGCCGGCAATCGCCTGCAGTTACGGTTTCGATTGTCGGCGCCGCCCAAGGGACCGCCGAGTAGTTTTACCATTAATGAGCCAGCGCGGATCGTACTGGATTTTCTGGACACCACGAATGGCTTGAGCGTGCGGCAACAATCCATCAATGTCGGGGTGGCCGACAAGATCAGCGTGCTGGAGGGAGCCGACCGGACCCGCGCCTCGCTGAATCTGGCGCGGCTGGTGCCCTACAACGTGCAGGTACAAGGCAACCTGGTGGTGTTGACGCTGGAGAACGCGGGCGCGGCGCCGGCGCGGACGCCCGCGCCAACGCCAGCGGCGGCGGTGAAGGCGGCCGCCGCGAGTTCCCGGCAGGCTGATGCCGAGGGGCCGGTGACGGCGCCCCGCACGGTGAGCGACGTCGGCTTCAAACGAGGACCAGGCGGGCAGGGGGTGATCACGGTTAAACTGTCGAATCCCAACATTCCGGTGGATGTACGCCAGGAGGGTAATCAAATCATCGCCGATTTTCAGAAGGCGACACTGGGGCGTGGGCAGGAGCGGCGTCTGGACGTGACCGACTTCGCCACGCCCGTGACGACGATGGAAGCACTGAACCGGGGCGGCAGCGCCCGCTTGAGCATCCGGCCTAATCCGCCATTCGAATACATGGCCTATCAGGCCAACGACCTGTACGTGATCGAGGTGCGCCCGCCGCAAAAATCCAAGGAGGAGGAAGACAAGGAGGCGCAGTTCGATCCGTCCAAGAAAAAATACAGCGGCGATTTGTTGTCACTGAATTTTCAGGACATCGAGGTGCGGGCGATTCTGCAGATCCTGGCCGATTTCACCGGCTTGAACATCGTGGTCAGCGACAGCGTGAAGGGCAACCTGACCCTGCGCTTGCAGAACGTACCCTGGGATCAGGCGCTGGATATCATCCTGCGCACCAAGGGCTTGGCCATGCGGCAGAACGGCAATGTGATCTTCATCGCCCCAACCGAGGAAGTGGCGGCGCGCGAGAAGCTGGACCTGGAATCGCGTAGGACGGTGCAGGAACTGATTCCGCTGCGCACCGAGATCATCCAGGTCAATTACGCCAAGGCCGCCGATCTGGCGGTGTTGCTGAAGCGGAAGACCGCAGTAAAGGAGACCGAGCAGAGTGTTCTGTCGCCGCGAGGCGATGTGGTGGCGGATGAGCGCACCAACAGCCTGATTGTCAAGGACGTGCCCGACAAGGTGGTGGAAGTGCGCGATCTGGTGACGAAACTGGACGTCCCGGCCAAGCAGGTCATGGTCGATTCCCGCATCGTGATCGCCAGCGACGACTTCGCCCGCGACATCGGCGTGCGGTTTGGCGTGTCGGGCGTGGGCACGAATGGCAACACGGTGAGCACCGTGAGCGGTGGAGTGCAAGGCACGAACTCCATGCTGACCGGTAAAGCCCCCGACGAATCGGGGAGCAACGTTGCTGGCATACCAGGCGACGATGTCGGCGTGGTGGGTAATTTGATCAACACCGGCCAACCCTATCCAGCGCTCATCCCGGCCCTCACCGATCGGCTGGGGGTGAATCTGCCAGTGGCTGGTCCCAGCATCGCCCTGGCTATCCTAGGATCCAACTATCTGGTCGATTTGGAGCTGTCGGCCTTGCAAACCGAGGGCAAGGGCGAGATTCTCTCCAATCCGCGGGTGGTCACCGCCGATTTGAAGAAAGCGACCATCATCCAGGGCCGGCAAATCCCGTATTCGGTGGTGAGCGACGACGGCGTCACCACGCAATTCAGGGATGCCCTGCTGAAGCTGGAGGTCACGCCGCAGATCACGCCGGACGACCGGGTGCGGATGGACCTGATGGTGTCGAAGGACGAACCAGGCCCACCTGTCCCGCAGGCGACAGGTGGGTTCGCGTTGTCCATCGAGAAGCGCGAAGTGACAACCCAGGTGTTGGTCAACAACGGCGAAACGGTGGTGCTGGGCGGCGTGTTCGAACAAACCAAGACCAACAGTCAGGACAAGGTGCCGTTGCTGGGCGATATTCCGCTGCTGGGTTATTTGTTCCAGAGAAACGGCAAAGCGACCGCCAAGCGTGAGCTGTTGATCTTCGTGACGCCGCAGATTCTGAAGAACGGCGCGGTGGCCGAGCGTTGAACGTTCGAGAAAACACATTCTGTCGTGGGGGGTAGAATCATGCGATCACGGGTAGACGGTTTGCAAGGGTGGCTTGGGTCGTTGCTGCTGGCCGCCATGCTGATTGGCTGGAGCGGCGCGAGCCAGGGAGGCGGGTTTACTGGACCGCAGTCGACGGTCTCGGTCGAGATCACGGCCGATAAGACGACGCTGCCGATCAACATTCTTGGCGCGGGGCCGAGTATCGGCAACCCCTATACCAATACGCTAACCGTCACGGTCAAGCGAAATGGTGGCGATTACGCGGCGCCGAGCGTCGCGATTACCGTTGAGCAGGGCTTGTCCAGTGGCGCGCTGTACTATTTGGATGGCGACCCGGAACACGAGCGGTGTCCATCGGGAGCGACGTGTCCTCCAACTCCCACGGTTCCGATCGCATACCGCAGTTTGACTTTCGAGAACACGACCGGGACCGTGACGGCCCACTTTCTCGCCAGCAGTGTGCCGGGGACCGTGGTATTGAAAGCAACGGTTCCGGATCCAAACACTGGGAGAACCATCAGCGCCAATCTGACCCTCAAGGTGGTCGGAGGCGGTGGCAGTGTCTCGGGCGGTGCGCCTTCGGTGGTCAAGTTCCTCATGGATCCCGCGCCGGTTTATATCCGCGACAATCCCATTGGCACGACCCCGGTGATTCAAAACACGACCAAGCTGTTCCAGATCTTCGTGCTGGACGATCTGGGCCAGTCGGTCAACCAGGGCGCTGGGCACACCTTACTGGTCAAGCTGTTGAACCGGCCGAATGGCGGTGAATGGTTGAGCACCACCGACGCCCAGGGCAATCCGCGGGAGGGGACCAGCGTGTTTACGGATCTGGCTGGCGGCGCGGCGACGCTGGCGTTACACAGCGGCACGTTGCCCGGCACGGTCCTCATCTCGGCCACGGCCGACCGCCGCGACAACAACGTGGACAACGGCATCCAGATGGCCATCACCAATTACGCCATGGTGTCGATCGGGACCGGTGAGATCAAATCGTTGACTTTCACGGGGCCTTTCGCGGACGCGGTGTTCGTGGGTGCAAATAACCTGATCGCCATTCCTGGCGCCACCTGTGGTGGTACCGCACTTTGCGATACTGTTTGGAATGGCGTCTATAACCGTACCATTTCGGTCATCGCCAGCGATCCGTATGGCAATCCGCCGCCCGCGGGAACGCCGATCACGTTCCGACTGATCGATTCACCGCTGGATATGCTGCAAAACCGCTATCCCGACCAAGGCCATGGTCAGTTCGCCATCACCGGCACCACGGGCGATCCCCAGGAAGGTGGCCTGGAGTTCCTCGCGCCCAACCGCAAGACCAAGCGAACCGCTTCGGATACCCTGAGTCCGTTCGTGGTGCCGAATGGCGTATCGTTGGCGGTTGCCAATCCGCTTTGCTTGCTGATGTTGCAAGACCCGGAGGTCATTAACCCCAATCCCAGCACCGTCAATGCGCTGCCGTCGGAAGGTCGATTGGAATACCATGTCGGTAGCCGAATCATCACTGGTCGGCCGGGTAACAACACGCTGATCGTCAACACGCCGTTCAACCAGGTCAGCCAGAATGTCGGCGCCAACGTCTGGTACACGGTCGGATGCCCGCCCCACAAGGGCACTATCATGAATTTCGACACGACCGAAGCCGTCGTGTTGACCGACCAATTCGGTGTGGCCAGTACGATAATGAGTTATCCGGCCAACCAGGTTGGCCGGCGGTTCATGGTGGCGGCGGAGTCGGATGGTGGCAAGGCGGGGGCGGTAATGACCCACTGGTATTTAGGGATGCCGAACGGCATTCTGACCATCACGCAGCCGGCCAGTTTGGTTGCGGCGCTTGGGAGCTTCTTTGCCGACATCAATCCGGATGTTCTTCCTATTAATATTCCGAATTGGCCGGCACAGGTGCAGGTAACGCAGACTGTGAATCCGGGCACGGCGGTCAGCCTGCCGGTGACCTTGCAAGTGCTGGACGGTGGCGTGTGCAAGGCACAGTTGGCGGGAGAATGTGTGCAACTGTCCCGTACCCCAGTTCCTGGGGTGCCGATTGCGGTGGATATCGTGATCAATGACCCGGCCGAAGCGGCGGCGATCGCGGCGGAAGAGGCGCTCGCGCAGGCGCAGGCGGCCTACGATGTGTTCGTTGGCGCCAATCCGGGCGTTTGCGATCTGGTGTTGAAGGATCCGGAAGGCGAGCCGGAGGAGCGGGATCCGGAAAAGTGCGCCAGGCAGAAGGAATTGGCGACGGCTTTGGATGACGCGAAAATTGCCGCCGCCGAGGCGCGCGCCGTGGCCAACCTCCATGCGCCCACGGCGTCGGTCACACCGGAAACGCTGGCGAGCGTCGGGGGTGGCTATGCAAGAGCAGTGTTGAATGTCAACGATTTGCCCACGGACGGCAGCGTGGACTTCTTCTTCTCCACGGTGGGGCCTGACGTGAGTAGCCAGACGCTTCAGATCACGGTGCAGCCGCCACCGCCAGAGGAGAATCCATAGGCAGGGGAGCATGATACTCTGACTAGTGGATCATTCGTTCCCTGGTCAGCAGCTTGCAATGAACCGGCGGCGAACCCGCCGGTTTTTTCGTTTCAAAAACGTGGGTTGCCGCAAAATTTTTGCCAGATGGCGGTAGGAGTTGGAACAAACTGACAGGTGGTGGAGCGTGCGGGTGGAACGGACACATACCGTGGCCTGACCGCTTCGCGCCAGGCGATGCCGCTGTCGTGGTTTGCCAATGCGCGCCGTGGGACGAAACTACAACACGCCTCGCTCGGCCAGCGACACGATCTGGCTGTCGCCGACCACGATGTGATCGAGCAGGCGGACATCCACCAGCGCCAACGCTTCCTTCAGCCGCAAGGTGATCGTCTCGTCGGCGCGACTGGGTTCGGCGATGCCGGAGGGATGGTTGTGCGCCACGATGGCGGCGGCGGCGTTGTGATACAGCGCCCGCTTGACGACTTGGCGAGGATGCACCGAGGAACTGTCGATGGTGCCGTAAAACAGCTCCTCGTACTGAATCACCCGGTGCTTGTTGTCCAAAAACAGGCAGGCGAACACCTCGTGGGAGTGATGGCGCATCCGGGCCATGAAGTAGCGGCGGGTGTCGGCCACGCTCTGAATGGCGTCGCCACGCTGCAAGGTATCCTCCAGATGACGTCGGGCCAGTTCCAGCACCGCCTGCAACTGCGCGTACTTGGCCAGCCCCAGTCCCGGCGTCGCGCAGAATTCCTTTTGATCGAGTTCCAGCAGGCGGCGCAGACTGCCGTGCTGCTTGAGCATGTCGCGGGCAAGGTCCACCGCGCTGCGGCCCGGTGTTCCAACCCGCAGGAAAATCGCCAGCAGTTCGGCGTCGGACAGGGCGGAAACTCCGCGCTGCAACAACTTCTCGCGGGGGCGCTCGTCGTCGGGCCAGTCGCGAATGGACATCGGACCTTTCTCCTTGGGTGAGGTGGCGCCCGGCATCATAGCGGATTCGACGGACGTTCCCCACGGTACGCAATCATCGCTGGTCGTGCTTCATGATGAGGCAGCCCGCCTAGAGCAAGCACCCGATTGAGGCAAATCACCGCGCGCTTCTCAGCCTCTGCGCGACTGCAATCTTAAAAAAATTATTTAAAACATTTTGTTAAATAATTTGGCAATCAACTTGCTATCTCTATTTCCAAGAATTCGCGTCCACCCGCCCATCGGGTTTGGAAGCGATGCGAATTCGGGCGGCTAACGGGGGCCGCCGTCGCGGACCATGGCGTCCAATCGTGTCATCTCGATGCCCGGTTGGACGCCCTTTTTATCTCCGCGCCTTCGAGACATCCGCCGGATTTCGCCGTAAGCTAGCCGCGAATCCCATGGTCCCGCGCGGAGTTTCGCCATGTCGCAGCCTCTCGCCCAAAAACGCATCCTGCTTGGTGTCACCGGCGGCATCGCCGCCTACAAGAGCGCCGATCTGATCCGCCGCCTGCGCGAAGCCGGCGCCGAGGTGCAAGTGGTGATGACCCCAGCGGCGACCGCGTTCGTCGGTCCGCTGACCTTTCAAGCGGTATCCGGCCGGCCGGTGCGCGCCGAACTGCTGGATGTCGACGCCGAGGCCGGCATGGGGCACATCGAACTGGCGCGCTGGGCCGATTTGATCCTGATCGCGCCCGCCAGCGCCGACTGCATCGCCCGGCTGGCGCACGGCCTGGCCAACGATCTGCTCAGCACGCTTTGCCTGGCGACCGACCGGCCCATCGCCATCGCCCCGGCGATGAACCGGCTGATGTGGCAAAACCCCGCGACTCAGGACAATTGCCGGCTGCTGGCACGACGCGGAGTGAAAATCTGGGGACCGGGCGTCGGCGAGCAGGCTTGCGGCGAAATCGGTCCGGGGCGAATGCTGGAGCCGCTGGAACTGTGCAATCTCGTCGTCGAAACGCTCGGCGCGCGGGAGGCGCGGGCGGAACTTCAACCGGCACCCCCGCAATCGTCGTTGCTCGCGTCCCGCGACCTGCAAGGGTTGACCGTGTTGCTCACCGCCGGTCCGACGCGGGAAGCGCTTGACCCGGTGCGGTTCATCAGCAACCGCAGCACCGGGAAAATGGGTTTCGCCGTCGCGGCGGCGGCGGCGGCGGCGGGCGCGCGGGTGGTGCTGGTCAACGGCCCGGTCAGCCTGAACACCCCGCTCGGCGTCGAACGAATCGATGTGGAAAGCGCGCTGGAGATGCATGAAGCGGTGATGCGGCGGGTTCGACAGGCGGGTATTTTCATTGCCACCGCCGCCGCCGCCGATTATCGCGCCGCCAACCC
>CALGOO010000034.1 GCA_937960715.1 uncultured Candidatus Competibacteraceae bacterium | reverse complement strand
CCCGACGTGCGGGTGATTCTGGTCAAGGACGGGGAGCACACCCTGTCGCGGGAACAGGATCTGCGGCTGTTGACCCGCACGCTGGGGGAACTGCTGGACGGTCGGTAGCCTGCTCCGCCAGCGCCCAGGCGACGTGCTCCCGCACCAGCGCCGACGGATGGGGCAGTCGTTCTCGCAAGGCGGCGATGATCGCGGGCGAGCGGGGCGCGTTGCCCAGCGCCACGGCGATATTGCGCAGCCAGCGTTCGTGGCCAATCCTGCGAATGGCGCTGCCTTCGGCGCGGCGTAAAAACTCGGCTTCATCCCAACCGAACGACTCCACCAATCCCGGCGCGTCCAGTCGATGCCGGACCCGAAAATCCGGCTCCACCGTCGGACGGGCGAAGCGGTTCCACGGACAGACCAGTTGGCAATCGTCGCAGCCGTAAATCCGGTTACCCAAGGCGCGACGAAATTCCAGCGGGATCGACCCCGCCAGTTCGATGGTGTGGTAGGAGATGCAGCGGCGGGCGTCCACTCGGTAGGGCGCGACGATGGCCTGGGTCGGACAAACGTCCAGACAAGCGGTGCAACGCCCGCAATGCGCGGTCGTGGGCGCATCCACCGGCAGCGGCAGGTCCACGTAGATTTCGCCGAGAAAGAACCACGAGCCGGCTTGTCGGTCCAGCAGGTTGCTGTGCTTGCCGATCCAGCCCAGTCCCGCTTTTTCCGCCAGCGCCTTTTCCAGCACCGGCGCGCTGTCCACGAACACCCGATGGCCGAAGGGCCCAGCGGCGGCGGCGACGCGGTCGGCCAGCCGGCGCAGTCGTTGCCGCAGGACCTTGTGATAATCCCGGCCCAGGGCGTAGCGCGATACATAACCGAGTTCCGGGCATCGCAACACCCGCCACGGCGCGGCGACGTCCGGCGGCCAGTAGTCCATCCGCGCCGCGATGACGCGCACCGTGCCGGGCACCAGTTCCGCCGGCCGGCCGCGCTTGACCCCGTGTCGGGCCATATAATTCATCTCGCCGTGCAACCCCGCCGCCAGCCAGTCGAGCAGCCGCGCCTCGGATGCACCGAGGTCGATGTCGGCGATCCCGATCTGTTGGAAACCCAGTTCTCGCCCCCAGATCTTGATAGCGGCGGCGAGTTCGGCCAGTTGGGGAGCAGCGAGGGCGACGGCCATGGCGACGGCTGGAATTGGCAAAAGGACGGGCGTATTGTGCCCTTAATCATCGTGGCCAAGGAGATTTCCCATGCGTGAACTGCCTGTTGAATTGTACCGCGCCGTTCAGGTGCGGGAACTGGACCGCATCGCCATCGAGGAGCGCGGCATTCCCGGCCATACCCTGATGAGCCGGGCCGGCGCGGCGGCGTTCGATCTGCTGCGCCAGCGCTGGCCGGCCGCGCGCCGGATCGTGGTGGTTTGTGGCGGCGGTAACAACGCGGGCGACGGCTACGTGGTGGCCCGGCTGGCTCACAAGACCGGCCTGGAGACCCTGGTATTGACGCTCTCCAATCCGGACGCGCTGCGCGGCGATGCCCTGACCGCCTGGCGGGATGCCCGCGCCGCCGGCGTGCCGACCACAATCTTCACCGCTGCCGGTCTGGACCGCGCCGATCTGCTGGTGGACGCCATCCTGGGCACCGGCCTGGAACGGGAGGTGAGCGGCGTCTGGCGGGAAGCCATCGAAGCCATGAACGCGCATCCCGCCGACCGCTTCGCCCTGGACATTCCCTCCGGCCTGCACGCCGACACCGGGGCGATCCTGGGCGCGGCGGTGCGCGCGGCGGCGACGATCACCTTCATCGGCCTCAAGCAGGGACTGTTCACTGGCCAGGGACCCGCCTGTTGCGGCGAGGTCCATTTCACTGACCTGGAGGCGCCGCCCGACATCTATTCGGCCCTGCATCCCGCCTGCTGGCGCTATGCTGGCGAGGATTTACCAGTGTTGTTTCCCCGCCGCCCGCGCAGCGCCCACAAAGGTCATTTCGGTCATGCGCTGGTGATCGGTGGCGAGCTGGGGATGGGCGGCGCGGCGCGATTGGCCGGCGAAGCCGCCGCCCGTTGCGGCGCGGGCCTGGTCAGCGTCGCCACCCGCGCCGCTCACGCCGGCTTGCAGGCGGCGGCTCGGCCGGAACTGATGTTCCACGGCGTCGAAACTCCCGATGCGCTGGAACCGTTGTTGAACCAGGCGACGGTCGTCGCGGTGGGGCCGGGACTGGGACGCGGCGACTGGGGTCGGGCGATGTTGCAAGCCGCGCTCGCTGGTGATCGGCCGCTGGTGGTGGACGCCGATGCGCTCAATCTGCTGGCGGTCGAGCCGGTCTTTCGCGACGACTGGATTCTGACCCCGCACGCCGGTGAGGCGGCCCGATTGTTGAAAATGACCCCCGCCCAAGTCGAAGCCGACCGTTTCGCCGCCGTCGAGGACCTGGCGTTGCGTTTCGGCGGCGTGGCGGTGCTCAAGGGGGCCGGCTCGCTGATCGCCAGCAAGGTGGATGGACTGGTGGCGCTGTGTCATGCCGGCAATCCGGGCATGGCCAGCGGCGGCATGGGTGACGTGCTGACCGGGGTCATCGCCGCGCTGCGGGCGCAGGGCCTGTCGCCGTTCGCGGCGGCCAAGGCGGGCGCGTATCTACACGGCCGGGCCGGTGATCTGGCGGCGCGAACTGGCGGCGAGCGCGGCTTGCTGGCGACCGACCTGCTACCCTTCCTGCGGCAACTGGCGAATCCAAACTGAGTCATGCTGAATTTCATGCTCGATTCCGCCACCGCCACCGAACGGCTCGGCGCGCGGCTGGCCGAGGTTCTCAAGCCCGGCGGCGTGGTTTATTTGCGTGGCGAACTGGGCGCCGGCAAGACCACGCTGGCGCGCGGTCTGCTGCGCGCGCTCGGTTATCGCGGCGGGGTGAAAAGCCCCACTTACACCCTGGTGGAACCGTATCAGTTGGACGGTTGGCGGCTGTTTCACTGGGATTTGTATCGGCTGACCGATCCCGAGGAACTGGAATTCCTGGGCTTGCGCGATCAACTGGACGGCGAGGCGGTACTGCTGATCGAGTGGCCGGAGCGTGGCCAGGGTGAATTGCCGACGGCGGATCTGGAAGTCACCCTCGACTACGTCGGCGAGGGGCGGAGCTGCCGGCTGGAAGCACGGGCTCCAGCCGGCCAGGCTCTGTTGGCGGGATTGGCCGGTTCAGCGTAACCGTTCGTTGTTTAAGGAGTTGTCCTCTTATCCCGATCCTTCGTCCGCGAGCGGGAGAAGGATCGGGGTGAATACAAGGGTCTTTCTCAACTGGCTACTGGTTGCTCGGGGTCTTGGCCACGACGTTGCCGTTCGGCCATGAACTGGTCGAACTCCGCTTGATCCCGCGCCCGGCGAAGCCGGTCGAGAAATTCCATGAACGCCCGCTGTTCCTCTTCCAGCCGACGCAGCGTTTCGCTGCGGTACTCGTCGAAGGCCGTGTTACCGCTGGCGGTCGACCGTCGCCAGTCGCAACACCCTTTGCCAGCGGCATGGAAAAATCGCCCGAAGCCATGGTGTCGAGAAGGGTTCGGGCTATTGGAATACCCACATTTCATTCTTCCGCTCCAGATGAGATAAGCCAGAATGGCCAGGCCGAGAGGCCACCAGAACACCAGGCCGAGAACGATCAAGCCGGTCCAGGCCATTTTGTCGACGGGGTTGGGCTGCGCCGCAAGAATCATGGGGTCCTCCATATAAATGTTAATCACATTAACAATCCTAGGCGCACTAAACCCCGTTGTCAAGCGGGGTCGAATCGTCAGCGATCCGCTGGGACGGCTTTACCGCCGCCGAGACCCAGCCCGCGCAGGTAGACCAGAATGCCGGCTTCCAATAAATCCTCTGGTGCCATCGGCAACGGTTGCCGCGCTCCCTCGCGGGAGTTCAGGAACAGCGACGCAATTCCATGCGAAAAGGACCAGATGTGCAGGGCGACCATTCGGGGCGGCGGCTGTTGGTCTTTCGGCGTCTGGGCCCAAAGGATTTCCGCTGCCTTCATCAGCACGGCCAAAGACCGCTCGCCGGCCTGGGCAAGGTCAGGGTCGGTTTCGGGAGGAGTCCCGGCTTGGAACATCGCGGCATGGTAGGCGGGCTGTTGCCGGGCGAACGCCAAATAGGCCCGGCCGCAGTTGACCAGCGCGCGCAGCGGTTCCGGCCGGCCATCGTTCCAGGCTTGGACCAGGTCGGCCTCGAACTGCCGAAAGCCACGGCGGGCGACTTCGGCAAGAAGAGCGTTGCGGTCGCGGAAGTGTCGATAGGGGGCGGCTGGACTCACTCCAACCAGGCGGGCGACTTCGGCGAACGTGAAGCCGGCGGGGCCGCGTTCGGCGATCAAATCCAGCGCCGCTTCGATCAGCGCCTCGCGCAAATTGCCATGATGATAGCGGTCGCGCCCGGCTCCCTGGCCCTGTTTGCACCAGATCATGGAAAGCGTGTCGACGGGCGAGGTGGGTTCATCGGGAGGACGGGCGCGGCGACGCGGCTTCACACCGCCTGGCTTTTCTCCTTCTGCTCTTCCAGGTGCTTGCAGTCGATGCACAATTCCGCCGTGGGCCGCGCCTCCAGCCGCCGCAGGCCGATTTCCACGCCGCACGCCTCGCAGTAGCCGTAGTCGTCGCTGGCCAAGCGGGTCAACGCCTTGTCGATCTTGTGCAGCAGCTTGCGTTCCCGGTCCCGCGCTCGCAGCGCGATGGAGAATTCCTCCTCCTGACTGGCGCGGTCATTCGGGTCCGGCAAATTCAACAGATCGTCCTGCATGTGATGCACGGTGCGCCGGCTTTCCTCCACCAGTTCCTGCTTCCAGGCCAGCAGGATGGCGCGAAAATGCGCCTTCTGCCGGTCGTTCATGTAGTCCTCGTCCTGCTCGGCACGATAGTGTGCGGCTTCCGCCAGGGCCTCGGTCATGGTGATCCACCTTTGGTTTTTTTAGGGTCATTGGGTCGAAACGACAAAAACGAACCGTCGGCGACCATGCCAGGCGAGTGGCGCGCGACCGACGGTTGGTTTAACAGCATAAAACATTCGGGAAGAAATTTCCGCCGACCCCGACCCGTGGTATTCAGGCGCCGGCCAGGCAGCCGCGCAATGCCGCGCTCAAGCCTTGCAACAGTTGAAAATAGGCTTCGGGACCCGCCGGCAAGTCGGCCCCCAGCGGATCGAGCACCCCACGGCGGACGTTGCCCCCGGCGATGATCGTTTCCACCAGCGCGGGTTGAAATTGTGGCTCGCTGAACACGCAACGAACCTTGCGCGCGCGTACGCGCGCCCGGATTTCCGCCACCCGTTTCGCTCCCGGCCGCTGTTCCGGATCGAGCACCACCGAACCGACCGCGTTCAAGCCGTACCGCCGCTCGAAATAATGATAGGCATCGTGAAACACCAGGTAGGGTTGCTCCCTGATCGGCGCCAGATCGGACGCCAGTTGCCGATCCAGCCTTTCCAGCCGCTCGACCAGCGCCACGCCGTTGCGGGCGTATTCCGCCTGGTGGGCGGGATCCATCTCGCCGAGTACCGCGACCATCCGACGCACCATGGCGATGGCGTTGGTGGGGTCCAGCCAGACATGGGCGTCGCGGCTGGTGGCGGAATCGTGATCATCGTGATGGCCGTGGTGATTGGAATCGTGCTCATGCGCCTCCCAGGCGCCACCGGCCCGCAGCGGCAAAATCGTGAGATCAGGCGCGTCCATCAGCGCCACGGAGCGGGTGGTTTTGGCGTTGGCGAGTGGCTTGACCAGAAAGCTTTCCAACTCCGACCCGATCCAGAATACCACCTGGGCCGAACCCAGCGCGCGTATGTCCGATGGCTTGAGACTGTACTCATGCGGCGAGGCGCCGCCGGGAATCAGCAACAATGGTTCGCCCACGCCTCGCATGACGCCGGCCACGAGTGCGTGGACCGGTTTGATACTGGCCACCACCACCGGTTGGGTGGCTCCCATCAGCGGGGCGACCAGCAGCGCCCATCCCAGTAGAATCCAACGCCCGCGGGAACCTCGCGGCCTGTTCGGCATGCTTCCCCCTCAAACCTTGTCGTGGTGAAAGCCGCTATAATGCAGCCAATGCCTCGATTCAAACAGCGTGATGGCAAATTGGCCATAAGGATTTGAAATAATTGATCATTCCATCGCTTGTCCTCGGTCCGCCCGCATCGTCGACAAGCCTGCTGCTGGAAAGGAGCCGGTCAAGTTGAGCAACGCCCCATGCCGCCCGAACCCCTGCTGACGATTGAGAAGGTCAACCTCGCCATCCGGGGAAACTCCATCTTGCGCGATGTGAGTTTCCAGGTCACGGCGGGCGAAATCGTCGCTCTGATCGGGCCGAACGGAGCCGGCAAGTCGACCCTGGCGCGGGTGGCGCTCGGTTTGGTTCGAGCGGATAGCGGCCAGATCTGGCGCAAACCCGGCGCGCGGGTGGGCTACATGCCCCAGCGGCTGGTGGTGGACGACACCCTGCCGCTGAGCGTGCGGCGTTTCGTCACCCTCGGCACGCCCGCCTCGCGGGCGCGAGTTCGGGACGCGCTGGCCGAAGTGGGCGCCGCTCACGTCCTCGACGCGCCGGTACAGGCGATTTCCGGTGGCGAGATGCAACGGGTATTGCTGGCGCGGGCGCTGTTGCGCGACCCCGATCTGCTGGTGCTGGACGAACCGATTCAGGGCGTGGACTTGAACGGCCAGTACGAGCTGTACGATCTGATCGGCGGTCTGCGCCAGCGGCGCGGTTGTGGGATTCTGATGGTGTCGCACGAACTGCATCTGGTGATGGCGACCACCGACCATGTACTGTGTCTGAATCGACACGTCTGCTGCTCGGGCCATCCCGACCACGTCGCCCGCGATCCAGCCTATCTGGAACTGTTCGGTCTCGACGGCGCCCGCCGCCTGGCGATTTACCACCATCACCACGATCACCGTCACGACCTGCATGGCGCCGTGGTGGAGTCGGCGGAGCCCCAGGCGCATGGATGATTTCCTGCTGCGCGCCTTGTTGGGCGGTTTCGGGGTCGCGCTGGCGGCCGGACCCTTGGGTACCTTCGTGGTCTGGCGACGCATGGCGTATTTCGGCGACGCCCTGGCGCATTCCGGGTTGCTCGGCGTGCTGCTCGGCGCGATGTTACGCGTCAACCCGCAACTGGGTGTGATTCTGACCTGCCTGCTGGTGGCACTGGCGCTGGCGCTTCTGCAACGACAACGCAACCTGGCCACCGATACCCTGCTGGGTATTCTCGCCCATACCGCCCTGTCGCTGGGGTTGGTGGCGCTGGCTTTTCTGGAGACCGTGCGGGTGGATCTGGTCGGCTATCTGTTCGGCGACATCCTGGCCATCACTCCCGTCGATCTGTACTGGATCTGGGGCGGCGGCCTGCTGGCGCTGAGCGTGCTGGCGGGGTTGTGGCGACCACTGCTGGCGCTGACCGTGCATGAGGATCTGGCGCGAGTGGAAGGCGTGGCGGTATTTCCGATCCGGCTGGCGTTCATGCTGCTGATCGCTCTCGTCATCGCGGTGGCGATGAAGGTGGTCGGTATCCTGCTCATCACCTCGCTGCTGATTATCCCGGCGGCGGCGGCGCGGCGCTTCGCCCGCTCGCCGGAAGGCATGGCGGCGCTGGCCAGTCTCGTGGGCGGCGCGGCGGTCGGACTGGGGTTGTGGGCCTCGTTGCGCTGGGATACTCCGGCCGGCCCCTCGGTGGTCGTGGCCGCCACCGCGCTGTTCGCGCTGAGTTTGGCGACACCGAGCCGCTCAAGGCGCTAATGCGCCAAACGCCCTGGCCAACCCACCCCGCAAGCGGCCTTCCGACCGGGGCTGCAACAGGTTGTCTGGTTTTTCAATACAACTTATTGCTGTTAAATCATATGGTTGTCTTTGAAAAATTGCTGTAATGACGCCATTTCGCGCCTTTAGTGTGTTTATTCTAATCCAGGCCGCTACTATCGGAAGCGACGGTGGACCGGGGCGATGGCCCGACTGCTCGAACCGCCATGGCCTGGAGGGTGACCAGCGGTTCGAAAAGCTTTTTGGCGGTCCGCCACGGAGAATCGGTACAAGGGTTCGGAACGCCCGGAACGTATTGTCACGGACGACCGTTCTTGGGGTTTGGCGCGGGAGTGGCAACCATGGCGTATCAACGACTGCGGAAATACCTGCGCGAAACGCGCAAGGTGGAAGACACGCTGGCCTTGGCCAGTCAAATCTGGCTGGCGGGAATCGGCGCATTGGCGCGGGCTCAGCAGGAAGGCCACGAGTTTTTCGCCCAACTGGTGCAATGCGGCGAGGTGGTGGAGGCCATCGACGAGCAAGACGACGGCCTGCGCGAACTCAAGCGGTTGGCTCGGTTGGTGCTGGCGGGAACTGGTTCTGGCGTGGAGGCGTCGCGCGCGCCCACGCCGGAGGAAATCCGCGGCTTGGCGGAAATGATCCAGAACTTTGACTTGCACCTGCACGAACTGGAAATGCGCTGAATCGGCGCCAAGTTGGTAACCCGACGGCGCATTCCACCGCCCGCGCGGTTTCCCGCCAGCCGGGCTTTAGCCTTTTATCCCACCCAGCAGAATCCCAGCGATGTAATATTTTTGTAATGCCACGAACAGCAGCATGACCGGCAGCACGGTGAGCACCGAGCCGGCCATCATCAGCTCGGTATCCTGCACGTGTTCGCCCAGCAGGTTGGCCAGCGCCACCGGCAAGGTATGCTTCGCACTGTCGGTGAGCACGATCAGCGGCCACATGAAATCGTTCCAGGCGCCGAGAAAGGTGAAGATCGCCAGCGTCACCAGAATCGGCCGACACAGCGGCAGGATCAGCGACCAGTAAATCCGAAATTCACCGGCGCCGTCCATCCGCGCCGCGTCCAGCAGGCTGTCGGGAATCGCCAGCAGATATTGCCGGATCAGGAAGATGCCGAAGATGCTGGCCATGCCGGGGATGATCACGCCCCAGTAGGTGTTGATCAGCCCGAACTGTTTGAGCAGCAGGAACAGCGGCAGCATCGCCACCTGGGCGGGAATCACCATCGCCGCCAGCAGGCTGCGAAACAGTCGGTCGCGATGGCGGAAGCGGAACTTGGCGAAAGCGTAGCCGGCCATCGAGTTGATGAACAGTGCGATGACGGTCACCGCGCTGGCCAGCAGGGCGCTGTTGAACAGGTAGCGACCCAGATCGAGGCGGGTGAACAAGGCCGAGTAATGCTCGAAGGTCACCGTGCTCGGCCACAGGCGCGGCGGATAGTGATTGGCTTCGCCAGCGGGCATCAGCGACGCCGCCAGCATCCACCACAGCGGCAGCAGGGCCAACACCGCGCCCACCGCCAGCGCGCCGTGCGCCAGCAGGGTGGGAAACAGGCGATGCAACCGTCGATTCATGGCGATTCCCGCCCTCTCAACCTCAGTTGCAGGACGGTCCCGGCCAGGATCAGCGCGAACAGCACGAACGCCGCCGCCGAGGCGTAACCCATGTTCCACCAGCGAAAGCCTTCCTCGTACATCAGCAGCACCACGCTGAGCG
>CALGOO010000033.1 GCA_937960715.1 uncultured Candidatus Competibacteraceae bacterium | reverse complement strand
ATAGGTGACTCCAAATACCTTGGGAGTCACCGATGAACCCGGCTACGTACACGATAGAAACAACCCGTCACCTGCTCACCGACGAGGGATTTAAGGCGATTTGCTATAAAGAACTTACCAATTCAATCGGTTTGATCATAATATCCCATTTGGGTAAAAGAGGATTTCTTTCGAGCCTTTTCTCGATTTGACGCATGGCTTTCTTAGTCAATGAAATCCCTTTTTTATAAACTTTCCGACTCAATTCAATAATCGGTTGAAGGCCTTTCCAAGTCATGCTTTGGGCCCATGACAACATCGTTTCAGCATCGATTAGCTTGGTGCCATTCCAGTGCAACTCGAGAATTCCCCAACAACGTTCAATCGGGTTGTATTTGCTGTGATAAGGCGGATAGTAAAGAAGTTGAATGGGTTTGCCTGTCTGATCGGTAAAGTCGATCATTCGGTTTAAAAATTGGGTACGCACTCCACTGCTTTCCGGACCATTATCAATTTTCAGTTGAATCAATTGAGTCGCCTGCTGCTGTTCGGGCTCAAGGTGTTCCCACCAAGCCTCTAAGGTATCAACAATAAAATCGCTGGTTTTATAAGAACTCCCAAAATTGATGTAAAGCGCTCCGGTAGCTTCATCGACAATCCCGCACGGCGTGTATTTTTCTTGGCATCCCAGATCGTGATCGCAGGCCTGACGATCGCCGCGAGTTTGACCACCACGCGAATAATCTCCAATGTTTACAGTGGCCTTACAGTCAATGCTCAAGCGTTTCGCGCCCTCCAGGGCGCTCGCTGACTCGTCTTTCCGCTGGATGTTGTCAAAGATCGCGTCCGTTTCTGGAATTTTTTTTGTGGCTTGGCTTTGATCACGGTACGCAATCGGTAACCCATCCGGTTTAAAATTTCGGCCATCGCACTCGGGGAAGGTAGTTGGTTGTCCTGAAATCCTTGGGCGCGTAATCGTTTTAAGGCTTCCGCCGCCGTCAATCGCGTATAGCTGATCGTCGTGCGAAAGGTCGGATCTTGTTGCGCGTGCGCTTGCGCTAATTGCCGAAGGGCTTCGGCTATATCTGGATGGCGATCTTCCCAACGTTTGTTTCCACTTAAAGCCGATTGGGCACCATAGCAAATCAGCCCCGTTCGTTTTTCCGCCAAACCCACGGCCACGGTTTCCCGTCCCCACCCGAAGATCGTTTCCGTCAAGCGAACATTACCTTCACAGTATTTTAAGGCCATCTCTGCCTGAAAGGCTCGACGTTCTTCTCCACGCATCTTCGACGCTGCTAACCGTATATCTTCTATTTGAGATGCGCTTAAAGATTGACGAGAAAAACTCAATTTGTTCATCATGGAAACCCTCGCTATTCGTACAATAGATCGATCTTTAAAGTCTACTAATATTGGTAATATCTTTCAAGGAAATCACCCTAGTTCTACTTTGTCAGAACACCTGTCACTATTCGTTAAGTTGCTGTTTGCGATAGGCGGAATCGATAGCGGCTTGACGTTTTCGGTGACGGACTTCCATCTGGCGGAGGACCTCCTCCAGCGTCGTATCCCGCCGAGGTAAGAACTGGTTCAACAACGCGCGGAGATCCCGGCCACTCAACAACGGTCGGGTCTGCTGATGAAGCCGGCGCTCTTCCAAGCCGAACAGCATCGCCATCATGACCAGGGTCATGTGGTGGTGCCAGCCGCGCCAGCCACGCACTTGATAGTCGCCCAGCCCGACGTCCTGTTTGCCTTGTTGCAAGGCGC
Source organism: uncultured Candidatus Competibacteraceae bacterium (assembly GCA_937960715.1). Classification (GTDB taxonomy): domain Bacteria; phylum Pseudomonadota; class Gammaproteobacteria; order Competibacterales; family Competibacteraceae; genus Contendibacter. The sequence goes on along the minus strand of CALGOO010000033.1, from coordinate 563 downwards.
GTTCGATCCAGTAGCGCTGGCCTTGCATGAACGCCAGTCGGGGTGCCGGCGTGTCCGCCGCCGCGTTGCTGAGGCTATATTTGATCTCGGTCGGGTCGTCGATCTCCCGGCGCACGATCAAATGCCAGGGCCGGGCCTGGGCTTCTTCGCCATCCCACAACCACACCCGTCGATGGAGAACCTCCACGCGCAACGGGCCTTTCGTGCCTTCCCGCAGGGTGACGGATTGCCAGGCGGTGGCCGGTTGCTGCTGGGTCCAGCGGTCGACCCGCACCGCCGGGGTTTGCGCCTGAAGGCGAGTCGGAGGACGACCGTGGACCGTTTGGGCCGGCGGGACGAGTGGCCGCGGATCTTCCAAGTAAATCCGCTGATCCTTGTGTACGTCGCCGACGAAGACCTCCCCGTGCGCGTCGAGGGCGCGCAGGAACGCCGGATCGCTGCCGTAAAAGCCATCAAAGCCTACCCAGGCAAAGCCGATGCCCTGCTGCCGGGCGTGGACGATCATCGTCAGGGCCAGGTCCGTTTTGCGCTGGAAGCCCCGTTGGGCCTTGGGAATGCCCGCC
>CALGOO010000032.1 GCA_937960715.1 uncultured Candidatus Competibacteraceae bacterium | reverse complement strand
CCCGAATCGTCACGGTATGCCCCAGCCGGGGATGCAGGATGCGCTTGCCGGAAAAATCCGCCAAATCGAGCAATTCGTCGGCCTGTTGTTGCGCGGACAACACCTCGACCGGCGCCGGCTCCAGCGGTCGCAGCGGCTGGTAATAGCACCGCAGTGCGGGGACCGAGACCAGTTTCCGCTCCGGGTAGCGCAAGGCGGTCAACTGGCCGCCGAACACGCAGCCAGTGTCGAGGCAGAGGGTGTTGTTGAACCACTCGGCGCGGGGCACCGGCGTATGGCCGTAGGCGACCACCGCCCGGCCGCGATAATCCGCCGCCCAGTCGTGGCGCACCGGCAGGCCGTACTCGTCGGTTTCGCCGGTGGTCTCGCCGTACAGGGCAAACTCCCGCACCGCGCCAGAGCCGCGCCCGTGCATCGCCTCGCGCAGCCCGGCGTGCGCCACCACCAGCCGGCCGCCGTCGAACACGTAATGGCTGACCAGCCCGTCGAGAAAGCTCAAGGCCGCCGCGCGGAAGGCGTCCGGCTCTCGGCCCAGTTGCTCCAGCGACTCGGCCAAGCCATGGCTGATGCGCACCTGCCGGCCGCGCAGCGCCTTGACCAGCTTGGCGTCGTGATTGCCGACCACGCAATAGCCGTTGCCGCCATTGACCGCCGCCATCGCCAACCGCAGCACGTCCGGCACGCGGGGACCGCGATCCACCAAGTCGCCGACGAAGACCAGCTTCCGGCCCTGGGGATGCTCGATCCGCCACGGTTCCTCGGCGGTGTCGAGTCGGTAGCCGAGTTGGTCGAGCAACCGCCGCAACTCGTCGAAGCAGCCATGCACGTCGCCGACGATGTCGAACGGGCCGGTTTCGGCCTTCTTGTTGTTCCAGAGTGGCTGCCGCTCGACGGTCGCCGCGTCCACCTCTTCCGGCGAGCGCAACAGGAACACGTAGCGGAAGCCCTCGCGCTCCAGATTGCGCAGGGAGCGGCGCAGGTTGCCGACCTGGTTGCGGATGACGTGCGGGCCGAAATCCCGATCCGGGCGGGCGGCGTTGCGCTCCCGGCAAACGCGCTCCGGCAGGTCGAGCACGATGGCCACCGGGAAACAGTGATGGGCGCGGGCCAGTTGCACCAGCCCTTTCCGATCTTCGGGACGAACGTTGGTGGCGTCCACCACCGCCAGCCGGCCGTTTTTCAGCCGCTTGCCGACGATGGTGTAGAGGATGTCGAAGGCGTCCGCCGTCGCCGACTGGTCGTTCTCGTCGTCGGCCACCAAACCCCGGCAATAGTCCGAGGAAATCACCTCGGTGGGCCGGAAATGGCGGCGGGCGAAGGTGGACTTGCCGCAGCCGGACGCGCCGACCAGCGCGACCAGGGACAGATCGGGGATGGCGATTTTCATGCTCCGTCCTCCGTGGCCCCGTTTCGGGCGAACACCGCCATCTGGGTGGGCGGGCCGGTGGCGTCGTCCACCGGTCCCACGGGCGCGAAGCGCACGGCGTAGCCGAAGGTCGCGGCGACCCGCTCGCCCCACGCCGCGAACTGGGCGCGGGTCCACTCGAACCGGTGATCGGAATGGCGCAGGCGACCCGGCGGCAGAAATTCGTAGTGGACGTTGTATTCCACATTCGGCGTGGTGACGATCACCCGGCGCGGCCGGGCGCACCGGAACAGCGTCCGCTCGAACGCGGCCAGCCGGTTCTCGTCGAGATGCTCGACAACCTCGATAACCGTCGCGGCATCGAAGCCTTCGATGCGGGCATCGCGGTAGGTCAGGCCGCCGTGCAGCAGTTGTATTCGCTCGCGCAACCGGGGCGGCAGGCGGTCGAGATGCAAGCGGTCGGCGGCGATCTCCAGCGCCCGCGCCGACACGTCCAGGCCGGCCAGTCGGGCGAACCTCCGGTCTTTCAGCAGGCGCGATAGCAGCTTGCCGTCGCCGCAGCCCAGATCGATCACGGTTTCGGCCCCGGCGGCTTCCAGTTCGGCCAGCACCGCCCGAATTCGCGCCTCGTTGAGCGACAGCGGCGCTTCCATCGCCGCTTCCTCGACGGTGATGGAGACCATATCCGAAACGGTCGCCGCCGTTTCGGTTGAATCCATCGCATCCGGCGTGGCTTCCGGGGCGTCGTCCTCGACGATGTCCAACCGTGCCAGGGCCTCGCGGGCCAGGCTCCATTGATGGCGTAAATAGCGCCGGGCGATACGCCCCTTGTCGGGATGACGGGCCAGCCAATCGGCGCCGTGGCGGAGCAGCTTTTCCAATTCATCCTGCCCGACCCAATAATGCTTGGCGTTGTCCAGCACTGGCAGCAGAACATACAGATGCGAGAGCAAATCCTTGACCGTAACCGTGGCGGCGAGCGTCAGCGAGACATACGGGCTGTCGCCCCAGTCCGGGAAGCGCTCGTCCAGCGGCAAGCGGGTCGTGTCCACCTCGTAGCCCAGCGGCTCGAACAGAGCCAAAACCAGACTCTCGTCGCCACGCGCCGGCACGACCGGCAAATGCACGGTCAATGGCAGCGGCTGCGTCGTCAGTTCGGGCCGGGTGACGCAACGGCCGACCAACGCGGTCGAAAACACCTGGCCGATGGCGACCGAGAGGAAGGAAGACGCGGCGTAGGGCCGGTCGTTGACGTACTGGTCCAGCAGCCCGCCGGTTTTAGTTTTGCCCCGCACCAGATCGATGGGATCGACCTCCACCAACAGACAGGCGGTACAGCGCGCTTCGCCCGCTTCGGGATAGAAGACGTGCGCCGCGCCGAAGCTCAGGTCGAAACGCTGCGCCCGGCCGGGGTGCTTGTGCAGCAGAAAGCTAAGATCGGTCGCCGGCGATCCGGTGTTGGTGAGCGCGAGCAACATGGCATCGTCCTTATGACGGGGGAGGAACGCTTTTTACGACTTCTCGCTCGACGCGGTCTGGGTCAACCAGCCGTCCAGGGCCTGGGCATTGAGTTCCAGATACTCGTCCAGCAAGGCATGGAGCGGTTCGGCCGCCAGCCGCCAACCCTGGCGCGCGGCCTCGATTTCCACCTGCGCCCACAGGCCGGCCAGCAGTCGCGCGCCGCGCGCCGGGCCGGCGTCCCGCTCGCGCTCGGCGAGAACCACCTGCGCGTCCAGCAAGCGCAGCAGGTCGCCGCCCAGGCGCGGCGCGTCCCGAACCCGGCCGAAGTGGGCCAGGTAGAGCACAGGCGGTCGATGGGACAGAATCCGCTCCACCGACGCCCGCATCGCCACCGGGTCGAACTGGGTCGGCGCGATGGCGGGCAGGATCGACGGGCGACTCTCGATATCCAGTTCACGCAGGGACAAACCGAAGGCTTCGCCGACGAACATCCCACCGCTTCGAGTATCGAGCAGGCTCAAATGGTGGCGGGCGTGGCCGGGCGTGTCCAGGCAGATCAGGGTTCGTCCGCCAAGGTCGAGGGCGTGACCGTCAGCGGCGGCAATGATGCGGTCCGGCGAAACCGGCACAGGTTCACCGTACAACCGGTGGGCCTTGGCTTCGCCATACACCGCTTGCACGGCGGCGAACAACGCCGTGGGATCGATCATGTGCCGCGCCCCGCGCGGATGCACCACCAGCCGGGCTTCGGAAAAGACCTGCATCATGGCCCCGGCCCCGCCGGCATGGTCCAGGTGGACATGGGTTGGAACCACGTAATCGACGCCGGCGGGCGACAGCCCCAAGGTTTGCAACGCCGCCAGGACGCGCGGCAGGCAGGCATTGGTGGCGGTGTCCACCACGGCGACCCGGCCGCGCTCGACGATCAGATAAATGGCGGCCAGTTGGGGACGGAAATAGCCAGCGTCGAGGGCGTGGATACCAGATTCGTGATGCAGCAAATCGATCATGAGCGTTCAGTAAGCGGAGGAATCGGAGCATTGTAGCTGTGAGGGATGGTAGGCGCGCCCTTCGGCTGAAAATGCCGGCGATCCAAAACCATCGATTGTTCTTGTCGGTTTCCCGACAACCGCGCCGCCCGACTGTGTGAAATCCCGTGTTCCCCCTGAAACTGACAACACAACAAACTGATTTTAAAATATTTTTAAAGCGGCACGTCGTTTGCTGATGGCCAAGTGAACCTTGTCTGGGAAAATCGCCGCCATGACCGCCCTGCCTCGCACCATCGTGATCGACGACACCACCCTGCGCGACGGCGAGCAGTCGGCGGGCGTGGCGTTCACCCAGGACGAAAAGCGGGCCATCGCCCGCGAATTGGTGGCGCTGGGCGTGCCGGAACTGGAAATCGGGATTCCGGCGATGGGCGCGGAAGAGCGGGAAAGTATCCGCGACCTCGTCGCGCTGGACTTGAACGCCACGCTGCTGGTATGGAGCCGGATGTGCGAATCGGACATTCGGCTGTGCCGTAATCTCGGGGTGCGGTGCGTGGACCTGTCGGTGCCGCTGTCCGACCAGCAGCTTCGACACAAGTTGGGCTGGACCCGCGAACAGGCGCTGGCCGCCGTCCGCCGCCGCGTGCCCCAGGCGCGGGATTTGGGTCTGGACGTGATCGTCGGGGGCGAGGACGCCTCGCGGGCCGAGCACGACTTTCTGTTGCGCGCCGCCGAAACCGCGCAAGCCGCGGGCGCGCGGCGGTTTCGCTTCGCCGACACGCTGGGCGTCATGGAACCGCTCGGTACGCTGGCGGTTTTCCAACGCTTGCGGTCGGCGGTGGACTTGGAACTGGAAATGCATGCTCACGACGATCTGGGGCTGGCCACCGCCAATACCCTGACCGCCGCCCTGGGCGGCGCCACCCACGTCAACACCACCGTCAACGGCTTGGGCGAGCGGGCCGGCAACGCCGCGCTTGAAGAGGTCGTGATGGGATTGCGCAAGCTGTACGGCTTCCAGGTCGATGTCGATCTTTCGCGTTTCCCCGCGCTGTCGCGTCAGGTCGCCACCGCCGCCAATCGACCGTTGTCCTGGCACAAGAGCCTGGTCGGCGAAGGCGTTTTCACCCATGAAGCGGGCATTCACGTGGACGGCCTGCTGAAACATCCGCTCAACTATCAGGGCGTGGATCCCGCCGAACTGGGCCGCAACCATCGACTGGTGCTGGGCAAGCACTCCGGCACGCACGCGGTGCGCCGGGTCTACCGCGATCTCGGCATCGTCCTGAGCGACCGCCAGGCCGGCGCCGTGCTCCAGCGCATCCGCGCCTTCGTCAGTCAGCACAAGCGCTCACCCGAAGTCGCCGAACTGAAAGCCTTCCACCGCGACCGGGCGAACCGCTAGCCCATGGCCTAAGCCAAACTCACCGTTCTCTATTGAAGCAACACCGTACGACACACCGGCCTTACAACAAAAAATTACAAAAATCACCCGATGCCCCATTGGTCAATGGGTTCCATTAGTTCTACTTTGTCAGATCCATGTTTTTGATTTTTCTTAATAATTATAAAGGAACATGTCTATTATATTGCCCAGGAAATTGAGACGACGACGGATGGGATGTTGATTGCGATTCCAGAGAAGGAGTGGGCTGTCTTCACTCAAATCAGTTCGGTGGAATTAGCGAGTATCCTCCTTCACATAGCCGTCTACGTTGACTTGAAAAGGTACAAGAAAAATCCTAGAGGCCCCAAGAAACCACGGCTGGAGAGAAATCAATTCAAAGGCCACCCTCATGTGTCGACGGCTAAGCTTCTCAAAGAAATCGCCCCGAAGGTAGTGGCTGGCAAGGCAGCCTAAATGACCTTAAAAGGGCTGGTTCTTTACCTTGTACTTCTGCGCATCGCACAGCCCGCGCCATTTCGCCGCCGCCCGCGCGGTCTCGCGCCGGCTGTGGCTGATCGACCTTGCCTTCAGTCTGCCCGTGGTCGGCGCCGCCGTTTGGTATCTTTCTGGCCTGCCCCGGAGCTAGGTGGGCGAGGGCCTCGCGCAAACCCTCCTGGCCGGCTTGTTCGCGCTGACCGTACCGCACGTCCTGCTGCTGGAGTGGGTCGAGCGGCGAGACCCTCTTCGCGATGGCCACACCAAAATCCCTCGTCCGCTGGCGGGAGGACGACCGTGACTGAGCGACATTCTTGTACGGGGTCTTGGACGAGAACCCTGGCGTCCGGCTGAATCGGAACACTTGCTGGAACTCGCGCGCCGTGCCGTGGCGCGCCGGGCAGCGATCTCCCGACGGTGGCCAAGGAACCGCAAGAGGTTGAGAACTTGCCGGCGGTCGCCCCCGCCGCTTGACGGCCCAAGGATCGTTGGCTATGATTAAAGTACAATTGTACTCTAGAAAGGTCCGCTTTCCATGCGCGCAACCGTTGCCGAACCACCTGCCACTTGGACATTCCAACCCTGGCTGGAGTCCAGGGTCGATCCCGCTTCCGGCGCTGAATCGGGGCGCGGGTGGCCGCTGCTGGCCACGCCAGCCCCGACCGACGATCCAGTTCCCGCCGACGCCGTGGAGCGGTTTCTTAGCCTTGACGAACATCTGGTTCGTAATCCCGCCAATACGTTCCTGATGCGCGTGATCGGCGATGGGTTGACCGACGCCGACCTTTACGATGGGGATTTATTGGTGATGGATCGGGCCACGCCACCCTTGGCCGGCAACGTGGTGCTGGCGATGGTGGACGGGGTGCTCGTCCTCGCTCGTCTGCACCGCCTCCCAGACGGTCGCTTGATGGTCCAGGCAGCGGGATCGACCAATTCAGGCCGGCCGCTGGATAACGCGGTGGCGATCGCCGGAGTGGCGCGCTGGGTGATTCGCCGACTCTGGCCGGGACGGATCGCAACTTTCGGAGCATGACCGCCGTCTTCCAGCCGCGTATTCCGACGAGACCGGCTGGTCCTTTCGAAGGAAACCGACCCAGGGCAATCGCGCTATGTGGCGGCTGGACTGGATCGGCCGCGGGGCAGACGCAACCGGTCGTCGTCGTTGAGGCGACTTTGGTATCGAGCCAGAGCCGAACGCCCTTACCCAAGGGAGGATGGCGGCCCTTCAACGCCAAAACGCCATCCGCACCGGCGTCAATGATCGTTTGCGCAATGACTGTCTATTCCCCATCCGCCCCACCCCTGGAGATGCCCATGCCCCGATGGCTTGCCGCCGCCCGCTCGTCCATCCGATTTTTCGCCCTGCTGCTCCTCCTGCTGGGGTCCGGCGCGGTGCAGGCCGAACGCACGCTCTACGACGCCCGTGACCGCATCCATCCGGTTCACGCTCGCCACGGGCTGGTGGTTTCCCAGGAGGCGCTGGCCAGCCAGGTCGGACTGGACATTCTGAAAGAAGGCGGCGGCGCCATCGACGCGGCGGTGGCGGTCGGTTTCGCCCTGGCGGTCACGCTGCCGCAGGCCGGCAATCTGGGTGGCGGTGGCTTTCTCCTGGTCCACGACGCCGCGCGCAAGCAGACCGAAGCGGTCGATTTTCGGGAAACCGCCCCCGCCGCTGTCGGTCGGGATTTTTACCTGACCGAGGAGGGCGAGGTAGACGAAACTCGACTCCGCCACAGCCACCAGGCGGCTGGAACGCCGGGCACGGTGGCCGGACTGGCGCTGGCCCACGTCCGCCACGGCCGCTTGCCGTGGCGGCGACTGGTCGAACCGGCCATCCACCTGGCCAAACAGGGTTTTCCGGTCAATCCCGAATTGGCGCAATCGCTCCAGGAAGCCCGCGAGCGGCTGACGCCCTGGCCGGCCAGCCGGAAAGCGTTCTTCAAGGCCGACGGTTCGGCCTATTCGCCCGGCGAGACGTTGATCCAGCCCGATTTGGCCGCCTCGCTCGAACGGATCGCCGAGCAGGGTGCCAAGGCGTTTTACGAAGGGGAGATCGCGCAAAAGCTGGTCGCCGACCTGCAAGCCCATCGGGGGACGATCACCTTGGAAGACCTCAAAAATTACCGGGCGGTGGTCCGCGCGCCGGTGCGGGGAACCTATCGCGGTTACGAGATCGCGGCGATGCCGCCGCCCAGCTCCGGCGGCGTGCATCTCATCCAAATTCTCAACCTCCTGGAAACCTGGCCGCTGGGGGAGCTGGGCCATAACAGCGCCGCCACGATCCACCGCCTGGCCGAGGCCATGAAGCTGGCCTACGCCGACCGGAGCGAATATCTGGGCGATCCCGATTTCGTCGCCGTACCGGTCGCCGGCCTGACCGCGAAGGCTTACGCCAGGGAATTGGCGGCCCGGATCGACCCGAATCGGGCCAGGCCGGCGACGGAGATCAAGCCCGGCCAGCCGCAACGCTTCGAAAGCGGACAAACGACGCATTACTCGGTGGTGGACCGGGATGGCAACGCGGTCGCCGTCACCTACACCCTGAACTTTCCCTACGGTTCCGGCATTGTCGCTGCTGGCACCGGCATCCTGCTCAATAACGAAATGGACGATTTCGCCGCCAAGCCGGGCGCGCCGAACGCCTATGGGTTAATTGGCGGCAGCGCCAACGCGGTCGGCCCCGGCAAGCGCCCACTCAGTTCGATGACCCCGACCCTGGTGTTCAAGGATGGCCAGTTGCTGCTGGTCACCGGCAGTCCTGGCGGCAGCCGCATCATCACCACCGTGTTGCAAGTCCTGTCGAACGTGGTCGACCATCGGCTGAACCTGGCCGAGGCGACGGTGGCGCCGCGAGTCCATCACCAGTGGCTACCGGACGAGCTGCGCGTTGAGGAAGGGCTGAGTCCAGACACCGTGCGCCTGCTGAAAGGCCTGGGTCACAAGGTCGTGGTCCGAGAGGCGATGGGCGTTGCGCAAAGCATCCTTCGCGCGCCGGAGGGATGGTACGGCTTTGCCGACCCGCGCCAGCCAGGCGGTTTGGCGACCGGGTATTGAGTAGGGAAAGCGCCAGCGGCCCGCGCCGACGTAACCGTTCGGACCCCTCTCGTCCGATACTGCGATTGATTTCTCATCAAAGACAATGAGTTGTATGATGGATTGAGGTCCGCGCCGAGATTGACCACTTCTTGGATCAGTTTGCCAAAGGCTTCGTGGAACTGCTGCGCTACGTGGAACCAGCAACCGGATTAAATTTTTAAAGATCATGAGCGGGAGGGCGGAGAGATGTCGGCCGCTGGTGGGCCTGGCGCGACGAGCGAACCCCTCTGATCAAGGATAAATTTATTATACGTCACTTACTAAAAAAAGACGTGCATTTTGCTGGTGGCCGTATTACTCTTCGCGGGTGACGAAATCACTTGCGAGCTTTCCTTGGCGACTCGCGAACGACAATGGGCATTCCGAACACGTTGGCACGTTATGAATTCAGCGAGAGGCTTGCCGACATCCTCGGCGAGTCGCGGCGCGACTTGCGTTTCCGCGTCACTCTGCTGGTGAGCAGCGGGCTGGTTGCGGCCGGGCCGCGCGGGCGAGGGTCGCCGCCGGCAACGACGGAGTACGCGGCGCGGCTGTTGATCGGCGCGATGGCGGCGCCGCAGCAGTCGCACACGATCGAAGCCATTCGCTGCTATTTCGGCTTGGTGCCGATGGCCTTTGGCCAGCACGCGCCGCGAGTTCTGTTCGGTCCGCCGGCGTCGGTCGCCGACGACGGCGGCGCCGGAAGTTTGTTGCTCAGGCTCGAAGGACTGTGTTTTGGCGAGGCGTTGGGTGGCCTGCTCGAACTGGCTTGCGCGGACGAAGCGCGGTCGCTGGTCTCGGCGGAGTTGTTTGGCGTCTCGATTCAACGCGGTTGTCCGGTTGCCTCGTTGCAGTTCGTGACCCGATGGCAGGGCAGGCGGGCAGTGATCAGTCATGCATACGGTCTGGCGCCGGAGGCTGCTCCGCCCGCCTGGCTCGATCCGCAATGCGGTGGGAGCGCCGATCCGGGCCTCTTCCACACCGTCTTTCTGCCGGGCCGAAAGCTGATCGAAGTCGGCCTGCTTACTACCTCGTCGGATGACAGGAGAAGCCTGATGCTGAACAAACTCGGCCACCGCGTGGCCACGATTGCCCAAATGGCGAAACACGCTGCCAGCAAGCCGCACGGCAGCCGTTGGGAGAAGCTGCTGTCGGCTCTGGCCACGGTGGAAGCGTGGTCCGACCAGGTCGACCAGCAGGAGCACCGGCTGATCGAAATCACCGATTTCGGCGCCAATCCGGGCGAGCTGCGCATGTTCGCCTACCTGCCGCGGCAGTTGCCGCGCAACGCGCCGCTGGTCGTCGTGCTGCATGGCTGCACGCAGAGCGCGACTTCGTACAACAAGGGGTCCGGTTGGTCGACGCTGGCCGATCGGCACGGGTTTGCCTTGCTCTTTCCGCAGCAGCAACTGAACAATAACCCCTTGCGCTGCTTCAACTGGTTTCGCCCGGAAGACAACGAACGCGGGCGCGGCGAGCCCGAATCGATTCGCCAGATGGTCGAAGCGATGGTGCAGCGGCACGGAATCGATCGGCGGCGCGTGTTCGTCACCGGCACGTCTTCGGGTGGCGCGATGACCAACGTGTTGCTCGCGACGTACCCCGACGTCTTCGCGGGCGGCGCGGTGATCGCCGGCGTTCCCTACCGCAGCGCCAGCGGCTTGCAGGAAGGTCTCGAGAGCATTTTCCAGGGACGTTGTCGGCCCGCCAGCGAGTGGGGCGACCTCGTGCGCGGCGCGTCCTCGCACGAGGGGCCGTGGCCGCGAGTCTCGGTCTGGCACGGCGACGCCGATACCGCGGTCAAGCCGGTCAATGCCGAGGAGACGATCAAGCAATGGAGCCACGTACACGGACTCGACCCGCGCCCGACGGTGGAAATGAACGTCGGCGGCCATCCGCGTCGCGTCTGGCACGGAGCCGACGGAGAGGAGCTGATCGAGTCTTACACGATTACCGGCATGTCGCACGGCGCGGCGCTCGATCCTGGAGCCGAGCCGCACCAGTGCGGGACCGCGGCGCCGTTCTTCAATGCGGTCGGCATTTCCTCGACGCACCGCATCGCCGATTTCTGGGGGCTGCTGGCCAGCCCGCCCGCCGCTGTCGAAGTCGCCACTGGCGAAGTTGCAGAGGTGGCTGCTAACGCTAACGCGCCCGGCGCGGTGCAGGCTCTTTGGTTGCCGGCGGTCGGCTCCGAACCGCACGAATCCGGGCCGCGCGCGGCGCCTGGCGCCGCTTCCGGTCGCGCCAGTGATTCCTCGGACAACGAGCGGCGGGGCGCCGCCGGGCGGACGCTCGGCATCGACGTGCATGGGATCATTTCCGCATCGCTCGAAGCGGCGGGTTTGCTGAAGGGCGGCGCGGGTCGCCGATCGGAAAGCAACGCGCCACTCGGCATCGACATCCCGGGCATCATTTCCACCGCGCTGGAGGCGGCGGGAGCGTGGAAGGAGATCGCACAGCGTGCTGAGCCTTCCATTTCTCCGGCAACGGTAACCGGATCAGGCTGGGAAGGGTCGGGCTGGGAACTGCTGCGGGACGATCCGCGCGCCTTCCGCGGCGGCTCGATGTTGTACGGTCATGCTTCTTCCGGCGACAACGGCGTACTTGGCGCGCGGGCGCACTCGATCAGCCGCAAGATCGCCTTGGGCGCGCGGCCCAAGCTGAGCTACGTGCGGCGGCTGGACCTCCATGCCGCCGCCAACGACTATACGAGCGCCAGTTTCCGCGTGCTGGCGAACGGCGTCGTGGTGGACGAAGTCACCGCGATCGGGATGCTGCACCAGGAAACCGAATGGTTGCGCCAGACGGCGATCGATCTGTCGCGCTTCGCCGGTCAGACGGTCGTGCTGACGCTCGAGGTGGCGGCGTACTCGAACACGTGCAGCACCGTTTTTGCGAAAGCATGGATCGATCAGATCGTGATCGAGAACGCGGTCGATCCGGTGACCTGCTGACCGGTAGCGGGAATGTCCGGTGGTCCAGCCGCGCGATAGGCGCGCGGCGACCCACGAAGCTTCCCGTCCCCCTCACGGCGAGAGGGTCGGGGAAGAGGGTACGGCGATCACCTCGACGATTTGCCTTCGGATCCGTCTCAGGAGCAACCGCAGACCGCGCTTGAACCAGGACAAGGCGCTGCGAGCGAGCTTTTTAACAGTCCTAAAAGCCATTTCCCGTTGTCGTATTCTCGACAATCGGCTTGACCGTCTGTTTGAAACCCCGCTCGGCGCTTGGAATCCTTCCGATAACCCATTGTTCATAAGTGGCTCTACATTTGGCACGGCGTTTGTAAAATCTTTGGCGGCATCTTTCGGAAACCGTGTGAGAGCGATCGCGCATCCCCGCCACGCCAGGATGGACGATGCCATCTCGCGCAATGACGAACCTTCACCCCGCTGAGATATCCACATGACCGCATCGACTTTGCATCGGGAATTATCGGCAATGGCCTCGGCCGAGGATTTTCTGAACTACTTCGAAATTCCCTTCGACAACCGGGTGGTGGAAGTCAATCGGCTGCATATCCTGCAACGCTTCCGCGACTATCTGCGGCAAACCGATGCCGTGGATCGGGCCGATTACGCCCGTTGCCTGCGTCAGGCTTATCAAGACTTCGTCAATTCCGATGCGCTGACCGAGAAAGTGTTCAAGGTCTTTCATCGGCGGTCGCGAGCGCGTGAAACACGCGTGCTCCTGACTGACATCGGTCGTCCGACGTGATCTTGAAACCGCGTTTTGCTTGCGATGACGCCGTGCGGACGATCCGCAACATCCGCAACGATGGCACCTATCCTGGCGCGGTCACCGGCGCGCTGTTGGTACGGCGCGGCAGTGTTGGCTACGTGCGCCATGTCGGCGTGTTCCTGCAAGATCAACTGATCTACAGCGTGCATTTTCTTGAAGCTGGCAACCGCATCGTCGGCTGCCGCGAAATCGAATTGATCCCGGCGGACGCGCCGTGGATTCCCAATCGCTTCGAGCGCGGTGATCGGGTTATCGCCAAGCGAATCTTGACCGTCGGCGGCCGAGTGGCGGCGGTAGTCGGCGCGGTCGGGGAAGTGATCGCGGTTCTGCGCGAACCGGAAACCGCCGCCGACTATCACGTTCTGTTCGGAAAACGAGTGCTGCGGGTACCCGAAGGGTTGCTGGATAGTCCGGTGATGTGAAGTGAACCTCATTGTCCAGACAACCCTTGGTCGAATTTAAGGGATTGCCTCTGCGTTTGTCCTCCTGTGAATTTTCCTGTGATCTGCACGCTGGAGTGGGCAGGTGAAGCGAAAATCTCTTGGCAGGATCGATAGGTTGGATGCGGACGACGCCCTGGCTCCGCGCTGTCAGCCCTCGCCATCACAGGAAAATTTACAGGGGAAAAATCCAAGATGGCTCGAAAAAGTGAACGAAAGCCAAGGGATATGATGATATTGAAACCAGGAGGCGTTTTTTTACAGCCTCCGCAAGCCAACCGACTGAAAAACAACCCTCACCCCGGCCCCTCGCCCGTTGGTGGGCGAGGATTTTTTGTACGGCCTCCAACTCTTACCCTATTCACCTTAGCCCTGCTGGCCGGCGTCACGATGCTGTCGTCCGTTCGCGCCACCCAATCGGTGTTCGCCAGCGAGGAGCACGCTTTTCGCGTGGCGGTCGTGACCCGTGGACTCGAACATCCCTGGGGCCTGGCGTTTCTGCCCGATGGTCGCTTTCTGGTCACCGAGCGGCCGGGCCGACTGCGCCTGGTGGCCGCCGATGGAACCCTGGACCCCCAACCCGTGGAAGGGCTGCCATCCATCGCCGCGCAAGGTCAGGGCGGCCTGCTGGACGTGGCGCTGCATCCCCAATTCGCCAAGAACGGCCTGGTGTACCTGTCCTACGCAGCCCGGGGCGAGGGCGGCGTCGGCGTCGAAGTGGCGCGCGGTCGGTTGGTGGATCGCCGGCTGGAGGAAGTGAAGGTGCTGTTTCGCCAGCAACCGAAATCGAGAGGCGGCCGTCATTTCGGTTCGCGACTGGTGTTCGACCGGCAGGGAAACCTGTACATCACCCTGGGCGACCGGGGTGAGATGGAGCGGGCGCAAAACCTGGACGACCTGGCGGGCAAGGTCGTGCGGTTGCGCGACGACGGCCAGATTCCCGCCGACAATCCGTTCGTGAACCGGGCCGGCGCCCGACCGGAGATTTATTCGCTGGGCAACCGCAACGTGCAGGGCGCGGCGCTGCATCCGGTCAGCGGCGAACTGTGGACGCACGAGCACGGCCCCCAGGGCGGCGACGAGGTGAACGTGATCCGCGCCGGCCGCAATTACGGTTGGCCGGTCATCACTTACGGCGTCGAATACGTGATCGGAACCCCGATCGGCGAGGGCGCTCACAAACCGGGCATGGAACAACCGCTGCACGTCTGGATTCCGTCCATCGCACCGTCGGGCATGGCTTTTTACCAGGGCGACCGGTTCCCGCGCTGGCGCGGCGACCTGTTCGTCGGCGCGCTCAAGGATCAGATGCTGGTGCGGTTGCGCTTCGACGGCGAAAAGCTGACGCGGGAGGAGCGCCTGTTGCAAAATGAATTGGGCCGCATCCGCGACGTGCGGACCGGACCCGAGGGTTACCTTTACCTGTTGACGGATTCCAGCGAGGGCGTCATCGCCCGCCTGGAGCCGGCGGCGCGGTGAAACGAAGCTGACCCCGGCCACGCGGCCCGACCATGGAGCCTGTTCGATGCGAATCCTGCTGCTTTGTCTGATCGGAGGTTACCTGCTGCTGGTTGGGGTCATCGCCCTGAACCAGAAGCGGATGCTGTATTTTCCCGACCCCACGCCACCTTCGGTCGATAATTTGCGCCCGATGGGCGGGCCGGCGCTGGCGATCTGGCCGGCGGCCAGCGGCCCCGCGTTTCGGGGTTACGTCAGCGCCGATTCGACGGTGTACTCCCCGACGCGCGGCACGGTGGTGGTGTTTCACGGCAACGCCGGCAGCGCCCGCGACCGGGGGTACTACCTGGCGGCGCTGGAACGTCGGGGCTATCGGGTGGTCCTGGCCGAGTATCCGGGCTACGGGGGACGGGCTGGAGAACTGGGCGAAGCATCCTTCGTGGCCGATGGCCGGGAGACCGCCCGGCGGGCGCTGGCCGAATTCGGTGGTCCGCTATGGCTCTGGGGCGAATCGCTCGGAGCCGGGGCGGCGGCGGCGGTGGCGGCCGATTCCACCCTGCCGGTCGCCGGCGTGGCGCTGATCACGCCCTGGGACAGCCTGCCGGAGCTGGCGCAAGCCCTGTACTGGTATCTGCCGGCGCGCTGGTTGCTGCTCGACCGCTACGACAACCGGACCCACCTGAACCAGTACCCGGGACCGGTGGCGATCCTGGTCGCCGAACGGGACGAGATCATCCCGGCGGGGCACAGCCAGCGCCTGTACGAGACGCTGCGCGAGCCGAAGCGACGCTGGTTCTTTCCGAACGCGGGCCACAACGGTTGGCCCATCCAGCCGACGGCGGCCTGGTGGGACGAGGTTTCGGACTGGCTGAACGCGACGCGGCGTTGAGCCGAGAGCAAAACCCCTGGACAGCTTCGGGCGGGTCGGATGAAATGGCGGGCGATGTCCAACCCACTCAACCGGGACCCGCCATGCGCTTCGAGGATTTGCCCCTGAACGACCGTCATGCCGCCGCGATGGCCGCCAGCCGGTTTCTGGCGCGACACCGCTACGTCAGCCTGGACGAGGCGTGCCAGACACTCGACCTGACCCTGGCCGAACTGTGGAGTCGAATCATGGAGGAGGTTGGGTTGCCGGACTGCGATCCGCCGACGTTCACGCCCTTCGTCTGACTCCCCAACAGGCCGGCGACTGACTCAGGACGCCTCGACGCGAACTTCCTCGGTCTGCTCCATTTGATGAATCACCTCTTCCAGGTGAATCTGGTCGGGATTCGCGCTGGGCTGTTCCCGCAACCGCGCCAACAGCTCAAGCTGCTCCCAGGTTTCATGGGAACCATCCGGCTGTTGCACGAAGGCGGCCCAGGGCACGAACTTGGTCAACGGGAAGCGTTGGCCGGCCTGGGGCGAGATGTCGATATGCAGTCCGGAGACATACAGCACCCGCTTGCCCTGATAGCCGTGCTCCCGAACGATGGTGCGGAAGGTGCGGTCGAATTCCACCTGGGTGTTGACCTGGGCGGCGGTCAGCAGCGGATGCGGCGCGGTCACGATCCAGGCCATCGGCTCGAGCAGATTCTGTTCCAGGTGGCTGCGACCTTCCAGATCGCCCTGAATGTCGCGCTTGAAGCGAAAAAACTCCGGCAGCAAGCGGTCGCCGATCGGCTCGCGCCGCCCCTCGGTCCAGCCGGCCTGTTCCATCTGGCACCGCAACTCGGGCGCGGCCAGCAGGCTCTTGGCCGTGCTCTGGCAATGCACCGGGCGAAATCCGCCGCCAACATCGGGCGTCGCCAGGCGCTCCAGGTTCAGGAACAGACCCTCGTCGCGATCTTCTCGCAGCAACTGGTTGTCGATGGTGACAAGATGGTTTTCCCCCTGGCGCTCCAACAGGATGTTGTCCCGGGCGAAGGCGTACTCCTCCTGATACCAGCGCAGTACCGCTTCGATCTTGCCGCAACTGGCGGTCAGATGCCGGTCCTCGCTTTGCAGCCGCCGGTAGGCGCCAAAAACGCGGCGTTCCGGATCGTAGCCGACATGGCTGGCGTGAATGATCACCATGTCCCGCCCGTGTTCGGCGTGGGGCGCGTGGCGGTCGGTAGCCACGATGCCGCCAACCTGGCCGTGATTGAACGGAAATACCCCAAAATGCTTGGTGATCAGGATGATCGGATAGCCCTGGTTCTCGTCCGAGCAAAACGCCCGCGAAGGCATGATCTTGCCTGTTTCAAAGCCAAGCGACCGACACAGGTTGTACAGCCGAGGAATGAAGCTGCTGTAGCGCAACATCATGCCGGCGATATGAAAGTCGGCCATCAGGGCGCGAATGTTGGCGGTGGAGGAGTACATGGCGATTCCACTGTCGAGAAGTCCGATTACGGGGAGCTTGGGGCGCCGCGCCACGATCCGCCGGCGTGCGCGCCCCTTGTTCGAGGAAATCGTCAAGGCGCCAGCCGCTTGAGGACGTTTTGCCGGAAGCGCGTTGCCTGCTTGGGGTCGGGCAGTTCCCGGCTCAAGACCTCCAACGCCTGGGCCAGGTTGTTGGCCGAAGCCCAGATTTCCTCGCAAACGATACCGGCCATGGGTCCGATGAACTCAGCCAATTCCTGCTTCAGAACAGTCTTGATCGAGTCGTTCAACACCCGGGCGCTGACCGGATCGGCCGGGGGCCGA
>CALGOO010000031.1 GCA_937960715.1 uncultured Candidatus Competibacteraceae bacterium | reverse complement strand
GTAAGCGTTCAGACCCCTCCCCCCAGCGGGGGGAGGTTGGGAGGGGGGAAAGGTTGTGGCGCCAACGACTTACCCTCCCCCCAACCCCTTCCCGCTGGGAGGGGGAGTGAACGGTTACTTCGTGGACACCGGCGGTTGGTATGCCGCGATTGATCGCAAGGCTCGCAACCACGAAGCGGCGCGTCGATTTTTGGAGAATAGCAGCCTGCGTTTGATCACCACGGATTATGTCATGGACGAGACTGTGACCTTGCTTCAAATCCGGCTGGGACATCACTATGCAGTGCTTTTTCTCGACAGTTTGCGAGCCAGTCGTTTGGTGCAATTGGTCTATTTGAGCCAGGCTCAAATCGAAGCAGCGATTGAGTTGTTCCGCAACCGGCCCGACAAAAATTGGAGTTTCACCGATTGTTCCTCTTTCGTGCTCATGGACGAATACAATTTGCGGAGGGCTTTGGCGTTCGATGATCATTTTCGGCAAGCGGGATTTTTAACTCAACCCTGATCGGCGACTACCGCCATGATCTCCCCGCTGAGCCTGGAACCCCTGCTGCTCGCCTTGCGCGAAGCCGGTCTGCCGGTGGGCGTCGCCGAAATCGACCGGCTGCGCCAGGTGTTCGCGCTGCAACCGGATGTTGCGAGCGACGAACCCGACCGGACCCGGCGCCGCTTGCGAGTTTGGCTGCGGGCGCTTCTGGTCAAGAGCCCCCAGGATCGGGCGACGTTCGAGCGAATCTACGACCGTTGGCTGGCGCGCGCCGAGCAGGATGTGCAGTTTCGGACGCGCCCGAAATCCCCGCCCGCGCCACCATCCCCCCCGCCACCGTTACTGCCTCCCTATCCCCCTGTGCGCGATTGGCGCGGGTGGCAGGTCGCCGCCGCAGTGCTAGTGCTGGTGACGATTCTGGTGGTTGCCTGGCTGACGAGGCCACCTGTTACTCAGCCTGTCACTCAACCCCCCGCTGCCGAAAAACAGACACCGCCGCCACAACCGCCACCGAAAACCCCCGCCGAAATTCGCCAGCGCACTTTTTCCAGCCCGGTCGCCACCCTGACGGTCGTACCTGCTCCAGCGACCTGGACCGGCTGGCTTCCGCTTGGCCTCGGCGGGCTGGCGCTGATCGTTGCCGGTGGGTTGTGGTTCTATCAATGGCGACGTTCCTGGTTGCCGAAGCCCGCGCCCGCGCCCGCGCCCGCGCCCACTGGCGAGGAGCCACCACGCAAGTTTCCGCAACCGCCACCGCTGCCGGGGCCGCAACTGCTCGACGCCCGGCAACAGGAATCCCTGGTTTGGGGTATCGGGCGGTTCGTCGCTGAAGAGCCCTCCCGCAAGCTTGACTTGCCGGCGACGGTCGCCGCCACGGCGCGACGTGGCGGCTTGCTGGAAATCCACTTCCAACGCGCGTCTTATCAGCGCGAAGTTTGGCTGTGGCTGGACGAAGCGGCCGAAGATTCCACGCTCGTTCGCCTAGCCGATGAAGTGGAATACACGCTCAAGGCGTATGGCTTGATGGTGGAACGGGCGCTGTTTCGCGGCATTCCGGAGTATCTAGTGGCCGCGACGGGCGCCGGGTTCGCGTCACGGGAGATCGACGAACGCCGGGATTTGGCCCTGGTGGCGGTGTTGACCGACGGGCGAATCCTGACCCGCCAATACGCGGCCGACGACCGCCGGGTGCGGATCGACGCGTTGCTGCGCGATCTATCCCACTGGCCCCGGTTGGCCTTCGTCGATTTTTCCAACGGCGCGAACCGCTTGGCCGCGATCTTGGTGCGTCACGAACTGGAACGAATCGCGCCCACCCAACTGGCCGCTTTTCTGGGCAGCGATCTAACCGCGACGGTCCCGCCGCGCAACCTGCCACACGACGACCGGGCCTGGGCGGCGGCGTGCGCGCTGGCCCCGACTTCCGTGGACGAAGATACCGCGCTGGCCTTGCGCCATCGGCTGGCGTTGGCGACCTCGCCGTGGGCATTGCGGGTGCTGCACGCCGAGGCGCCGGGACCCACCGGCCGCTTGCAGTGGTCCGATACCCAGCGGGTCAGGTTGCTCAACTGGTTGCGGGAAGCCGAAGCACCGGTTGGCGCCAGCGGTGTCGCTCCCAACAGCCTGCTCGACCGGGCGCTGCGGTTCTGGGAGAAGATTTACCAGGGGGAACTGACGCGCAATGATCGGCCGGATACGCCGGCGCGTCAGCATTTGCAAATGGAATACAGTTTGGTACTGCTCTGGCGGCAACCCGGTACCGCGATTAGGGAGCTTTATACGCTTTTTCACCAGGAGCGACTGCAAGCGATCATCCGCCAGCAACTCAAACGACTAGCGCCCCTGGACCGAGGCACCGAACAACACATCCAGTTGCCGTGGCGTTGGGAGGAACGCAGCGCCGTCGAGCGGGTGATGCTTCAGAAGATGGGTTTTGGCGGGGATATGCCCAAGGAAACCCTGCGCCGTCCGGGGCGGTTGTGGCTGGGGTTGGGAGCGTGTCTGGGATTGATGGTGGGGAGCTGGGTCGTTGCTTACAGGAGTGCCGTCACCCCACCCGCTGGCCCGCCGATTATCGAGCATGGCGCGGGACGCCCGGAATCGGCGTGGGAACACGTCGATTCCGTGGCGGAAGACCGCTGGCACGTCGCGATGGTCACGCCCAAGCGGATCGCGGTTCAGGACGCGCCACCAGCGGCGCGGGTGAAGGTGGAATGGCAACCGCAAAAACAACCCTGCGTCGAGGGTTTGAGCGATGGCTCGGAGCTTTGGCGCTGCGGCTACGGGGAAGCGCCCCTCCG
The DNA here is from genome assembly GCA_937960715.1 of uncultured Candidatus Competibacteraceae bacterium. Taxonomy (GTDB): domain Bacteria; phylum Pseudomonadota; class Gammaproteobacteria; order Competibacterales; family Competibacteraceae; genus Contendibacter. The sequence goes on along the minus strand of CALGOO010000031.1, from coordinate 21,422 downwards.
CTTGCCGGAACCGATCCGGCACAGTCTGGTCGTGCTGGTGGCGACGCCGCAAACGCCAGCGGTGGAAACCCTGGCCGCCGATCTGCTTTCGGGCGGCAGCGCCAACGTGGTGCTGGTCGATCCCCACTGGCCGGACCATCGCCGGGAGCTTCTCGGACCTCAGCGGCAGCTCAACGCGGATCAGCAATTGCTGGTCATCACCACGGGTCCGGCAACCGGAGAACTGGTCAATACCTTCCCCGCTGGCGGCCACGGCGCCCTGCTGCAAACCGATGACTGGACCCAACTGATCGAGGGACTGAAATACGAAGGTCTACGATCCACCGCCGACACATGGCCCGGCCTGAAGGTGATTGCCGGCCACCCCGATCAATGTTGGCTGCGCGGGATCGGTGGCTGTTTGCCGCAGGAAGAGCCGGCGGATGAGAACGGCATGGTGTTCGTTCGTCTCTGTCCGGGAACCTTTGCGATGGGCTCGCCCGAGAATGAAAAAGGCCGCAGTAGTAATGAAGGACCCATTCACGAGGTTAAGATCAACGAGTTCTGGCTCGGCAAATACGAGGTGACCCAGGCGCAGTTTCAGCGATTCAGCAAGCACCATGCCTTTAAGAAAGGCGAGGGTGATCTGCCTGTCGCGAACGTCACCTGGTCCGACGCCAAGGATTTTTGCGAGCATTACGGTTACCGTCTGCCGACGGAAGCCGAATGGGAATATGCGGCTCGGGCCGGTACCCGGACACGCTATTCGTTCGGGGACGACGAGGGCAAGCTGGGCGAGTATGCCTGGTATTCCGAGAATTCCGGTGGTCGGCCCCACCCAGTCGGCACCCGCCAACCCAATCCTTGGGGAATGCATGACATGTACGGCAACGTGTGGGAGTGGGTACAGGATTGCCGGCACAAAGATTACGACGGTGCGCCAGCCGACGGCAGCGCCTGGGAAGCCGACAAATGTTGGCAACGGGTGCTGCGGGGGGGCGCCTTCATCTACTTCGGCACCGAGTTTCTGCGCTCCGCGCTTCGGATCACGGAGACGCCCGTGTACAGGAACGACTTCGTCGGCTTTCGCTGTGCGCGGGGTCCTCGCCGCCAGCCTTGACGCTTGTCCTTTGCCTTTTGCGACTCCGCGCAGCGCGCGGTATGTTCTGTACGAAATTTCTGGAACTGCTTGGGGATGGATTTGTAGCAATTTGCATTTATTGCGAATAATGACCGGGGTTCCTATAGTGCCGGAACCAGGAGGCCCATGATGATCATCGCTCCCGGCCGTATCGAACTCAGCAACGCCGACGCTGACTTGCTTGCGCAAGCCAGCCGCCTGATGAGCGAAGCGCTGGACCATTCCGGCACGCACCGCATCGCCCTGGTTGAAGAGGCGGAGGGCGGCAGCGGTTTCAGACTGGAAGTTCCCCCCGCCACGCTGCGCCTGCTGTCCCAGATTCTGGCTCTCATGGCTCGGCAGCAAACCTTCACGCTATACCTGGAGTCTTCCGAGCTGACCACCAAGCAAGCCGCCGAGGTGCTGGGCGTGTCGCGGCCCTACCTGATCAACCTGCTGGAAGGCGACGCGATTCCCTTCCGTAAAGTCGGCCGTCATCGCCGCGTATTGATGAAGGATGTTTTGGCTTACCGACAAACCATGCAGGTCAAGAGCAAAGCGGCCCTGCGGGACCTGGTCAGCGCCTCGGAAGAGCTGGGCGGCTACGATCTCTGATGGTCCCGCTGGACCGATTTACGGTAGTTCTGGATGCCTGCACGATCTTTCCGACGATGTATCGAAACTGCTCTAATCCACCAACCTGTTGAATTTTGAACTACCTCTTTTCCCCACCCATCAAGGCTGGCGGCGAGGACCTCGCGCACAGCGGAAGCCGTAGTTCACGCCCCGGTACTCGGGCCCGACCCTGAACCGGTCCGCAGAGCGCAGGAACCCGGCCCAGCCGCTGAAGGAGCCCCCCCGCAGCACCCGATACTGACAATTGTCGGTTTCCCAAGCGCTGCCGTCGGCCGGTGCCCCGACATAGTTATCGTGCCAGCAATCCTGCACCCACTCCCAGACGTTACCGTGCATGTCGTGCAATCCCCAAGGATTGGGCTGGCGAGTGCCGACCGGGCGGGGAGTACCACCAGCGTTGTCCGAATACCAGGCATACTCACCCAGCTTGCCCTCGTTTTCTCCGAACGAATAGCGCGTCCGGGTGCCGGCCCGGCAGGCGTATTCCCACTCGGCTTCGGTGAGCAGGCGGTAACCGTCGACGGCGGCATCCCAGGATACGTTGTTACCGCTACGGCGATAGGCAGGCGTCAAGCCTTCCCGCTCCGACAAGCGGTTGCAAAAGTCGATGGCGTCGTACCAGGAAACTTGGTTGACGGGCCTATCGTCGGCCTCGCCCTCCGGCCAGCCAGGGTCTTTGCCCATCACGTCCCGGTAGATCCGGCGGGTGACCGGGAATTTCATGCACCGGAAAGCGGAGACTCGGACCTCGTGGATCGGCTTTTCCGAGTTACGCTCATCACTTCCCATCAAGAAGACACCGGCGGGAATGCCGACCAATTCGACCAATGACGGCGGTTCGGGTTTGGGTTCGGGTTTCGGCTCGACCGGTGGCGGTAGCGGCGCGGGCTTCGCCGGACTGATCGGCGCCGCAATCGGCTCCCCGCTCCCGGCCAGCGCGACCGCTCCAACTAGCAGCGCGACGAAACCGATCCCGGCCATCAGCGGCGAAGTCTGGAACAACAGCAGGCTCGCCAGGATACCGGCACTGACGCCGAGCGTGATGGCGAGCCAAGCCGGCAGGTAATCCACCCCACGCAGAGTCGCAAACAGTTTGCCCGTGTTCATATTGGGTCGTCCCGAAGTTGGAAGGATGCGGCTCTCCCGCCGCAGCTCCCCCCTTTGAAAAAGGGGGGGTTGGGGGGGATTTCCGAGGGCTTGGAACCGCCGTCATCCATCCGCCAAACCGACGACCAGCGCCAGCAGCCGGTTGAGCGCGAACATACCCGCCTCGTCGAGCCGCCCGATGGCGGGGCCGCACTTGTCGCGCCGGACCGCCATGATCTTATCCACCATGACCTGGAAAACCCGCTGAAATCCGGTTTCCGGGGTAGACGGCACGGTGAGTCGATACAGGGGTGTCTCCCGCACGGTGCTCGTTAGCAAACAGACCAGCACGCTGTCGGTTTCGGCCAGCCAATCCGATTGAATCACCACCGCCGGGCGGGGTTTCCCGTAATCCCCCTGCACCGCCACGGTCACAATCTCCCCGCGTCTCACCGCGTCCAATCCTCGAAATCGGCCGCACTCTCGATGAAATCCAACGCTTCGCGCTCCTCCGGGGCACCACGTAGCAAAGCTGCCTGTCGTCGCGCCTCCGCCGCGAAACCGGGCGCGGCGGGGTCCGGCACCCAAACGCGCAATAGCTTCATGCCCTGCCGGTGCTTGCTCGCCCGGTAACGCTGGAACTTGTTCAAACCATCGGGGGTGGCAACAACTCTAGGCATCTCGGCTCTCCCAAGGAGGTATGCACGCTCGTTAGCGTAGCGCGCCACCGAATATCGGGGAAGAGGAATGTCGCGCGAGAAGGAAACCAGCGACTAGAATTCACTCAAGCCCAACGAGTTGATTTCCGCCGCGCCGTGATCGAGCAGAAAGCCATGGACCAGCACAAGATCTTCGTCAGCTACAGCCACCGAGATCCCAAGGCATTACAAGAACTGGAACGATTCCTGAAGCCACTGGGACGCGAGGGCCTGATCGGCAACTGGGCGGATAACCAAATCAAGCCGGGAGAAGATTGGCACGCCGAGATCGACCAAGCCTTGGCCACTGCCACGGTCGCCGTGCTGCTGGTCTCGCAGGACTTCCTCAATTCGGATTTTATCTTCGGCACGGAACTTCCGCGCATTTTGGCTCGCGCGGACGCGGGCAAAATAACCGTGTTACCGGTATTCCTGAGACCTTTCGATACAGCTCTCGAAATTCCCTTCATCGACCGGAACGGGATGAAGCGCAAGGACAAAATTACCCGGATTCAAGGCTTTGGCACTCCCGATCAACCACTTTCGGAGCTTAAGCCGTCCGATCGGGATAAGATTTACCGCCAAGTGGCTCTGCGTCTCCAAGAACTTGTCAAGGTAACACCCGTTCCACCAGCAAGACTGAACGGGCCAGAAATCCCCCCCAACCCCCCTTTTTTAAAGGGGGGAGCTGAACGGTTATCTCGATCCAACATCCTCACCATCCACCTGGAGAAGCGCGGCCCGGCGTTCGACATCCACTACTACCTGCCAGGAATGGAAGCCATCGCCTCCGTCACGCGCAACTGGCAGGATGGGGACGATCCCAAAGGCGCACTGTTCGCGCTGCTGTTCGGCGCCGAAACGGAATGGGAGCCGGTTTTCCGCCGTCTCTTCCAACAACCCGCCCCGCAACCCCGGCCCAATCCGATTCGCGCGCCGGTGCGCCTGCGCATCTGCACCGAGGAACCGCTGCTGCTAGCCTTGCCTTGGAGCTTGACCACTTGGAATCACTACCGATTGAGCGAGCAAGGCTGGACATTCACCACCACTGGCGTATCGGACCCGACCGAGGATGTTGTGACATCAACCCCCTGCCCGGTGCTGATCGTCGCGCCAGCGTCGGGGATGCCCGATTTCCACCATTCCCAGGCCATCAGCGAGAAACTACGGCAACTCTGGCCCACCAGACACCATGCGGATTGCATCCGGCAGGTTAGCACTCGCCGAGAGTTGGAGAACGCCTTGTGCGGCATGAGGCCGCATCTGGTTTACGTTTACGGGTGCGGAAGCCGGACCGACAATCAGCCGGGGTTGCTGCTGGACGACGGCTGGTTGAGCCTGAATGAGTTGGCTGGCTGGTTCAAACAGTACTCACCGCATCCCGCCATGGTCTTTCTGAACGTGACCGGCCTGGCCGATACCGGACTGACGCCCGGCCAAGTGCTCGGCGGCAGCATCCCGCTGGTGATCTGGCGTCGGGTCGCCGAATGGGAAGCGGACGCCGCCTCTCCGGTGACCCGGTGGCTCTATGGCTGGCTGCAAAAGGGCGAAGACCCGATCGCCGCCCTGCACGCGGTTGACCGGTCCGCCAATCTGGCCATGCACAGCCGTTATCGAACCTGGCAGACCACCGTGCATCCGACCGCCTGGCGCGAGCGGCTGGCGCGACTGGTGCTGGATCGGGACGAACAGAAGGCGCTGGTGGGCAAACATCTCAAAGAGCTGGCGCGCAGCGACAGCCGGCGGGTCATGGCGCTGGTGGCCTACGCCGCTCCCGGCAATCGGCTCGGCGCCCTGCCCGAGCAACTTCAGCATTATTTGGATCTGGAGCTGGCGGATTTGGCAGAAATTACCTGGAAGCGGTTGGACTTCCCGGACCTTCGGGACAAGCTGCAACAGGATTTGGAGGCGGAATTGAAGCTGCAACTCCAGGCCGACTCCGGCGAGTCGCCAGGACAACTGTTGCGCCGGCACGCGCCGCGAGCCATCGGTTCGGGCAAGCGCGCCGTCCTCTGGTTGAACTGGGGCATCTTCGGCCAAGGCACCGGGCAACAGAAACCGCCGACTCCCAAGCAACTCGAAGAGTGGCTGCAATTTTGCGGCGATTTCCTCGGCGGCAACTGCCCCACCGACCTCCGTATCGTCTGCTACGTCGCCATCGAAACCGCCGAGCAAAACCACCCGCGCTTGGCCAAAACCTTACAGGAATGCGGCTGGCAACCGTGGTGCCGCCGTCCTGAATTCCGGTTCAGCCCGCTACCACCCCTTGGCAAGGTTGAGGAGTCCCACTTGTACGATTTCCTGGTGGACGGTCAATCGCAATGTGATCCCGGCATCCAAGCCGAGGTCGCCCGACGGCTGATCATCAAAACCGGTGGCGTCTTCGACGATCTGGTCGCCTTGATCGAGGAGGCCGAGGAAGGTGGCTCCTGGTATGCACTGTTAACCCGTCTCCAACGCGAGCAAGGCGTAACGCCCGCCGCCGATGACGAACCGTTCTAACCCAGGAACCGACCCCATGCCTCCCTTCGAGCTGCTGAACCCCGCCGACCGCAATCCCACCCGCCGGCAACAACTGGCGGAGCGGAACTGGCCCGAAACCCTGGGTAGCCATCGCCAAGCCGCCCGCCATTACCAACCGGACCCCGATCTGGTGGATACCATCAACGTCGCCCTGGCGGTCGGCGCACCGCTGCTGCTGACCGGCGAGCCCGGCACCGGCAAAACCCAGGTCGCCCATTACCTGGCCTGGTACTTCGATGTCGAAGACCACTTCTTCCCGCTCTACGTGCGCAGCACGACCACCGCCGAGGACTTGCTCTACCGTTTCGACGCGGTGGCCTACCTGCACACCGCCAACGATCCGGAAAACCGAGGCAAGAAGTTGAGCAAAGACGACTTCATCGAACCCGGTCCTTTGTGGAAGGCCTACGAGGCCGACGGTCCCTCGGTCGTGCTGATCGACGAAATCGACAAAGCGCCGCGAGACTTTCCCAACGACCTGCTGAACGTCCTCGACCAGCACGAATTCGCCGTCCCCGAACTCAATCGCACGATCCGCCGCCAGGGCCTGCCACCGGTGGTCGTGATCACCAGCAACAGCGAACGGCGCCTGCCGGAGCCCTTTCTACGGCGCTGCGTTTTTCATCACATCGAATTCGACGAAGGCCTGCTGCGGCGGGTGGTCACCGCGCGCATCGGCGATTTTCCCAATCTTCCCGATGCGGTGCGCGAGGCCGCGATCCAGCGCTTTCTCGAATTGCGCGGACGGGATGTCCGCAAAAAACCCGCCACCGCCGAACTGCTGGTCTGGTTGACGGTCTTGGCGGCGCGCGGCGGCGTGACGGTCGAGAACTTGACGAATTGCCGTTTGAACGAACTGCCCGCACGGTCGACCCTGGTCAAGGACCGGGACGACGTGGCTCTGTTGCGCTGAACTGGGGCCCTTCCCAAAAATCCATTGATCTTTCAACCGATTCCGTGAGTTCGAAATCGTAGTGCCTGTAACCCGCCAACTACTTGCCGGTATCCCCCACGACCCGGCTGGCGGCCAGCAGCATCACCTTGGACAGCCGGGTGCGCTGATCGGCGGTCAGCTTGGTCTTGTTGGCCACCATCAGTCCGCGGGTGCAAATCGTGTCCACCGTGGTGTCGAAGCCCCACTTCTTCTCGGCCACGGTCACGTTCTCGAAGGTGTACACCGCGCTGCCATCGGGCAGCTTGTCGTTCAAGTCCCAGTCCTTGACCGGAACCAGCCGGAAATCCCTGGGGTTCTCCAACACCACCTGCATCTCGGTGGACTTGGCCATCGGCTTCTGCACCACCATCGCCGCCTGAATCTTGCTGGCCTTGCCGCCGCTCTTGATCTGCAACAGCGCCTCGGCGCCGTCCACGAAGGCTGGCGCGGTATGCTTGAACGCCGGCTCCAGCACGGTCATGTATTCCCAGGTCACCGCCACTCCGCTGTTGGGCGACTGCACCGCGATGAGGCGGCCCTTGGCCGCCTGCAAATCGCTGTCGCTATGAATGTCGCTGTCCTTGCCGGTGACGATGAAGACGCATTCCTTGCCGATCTCGCCCAGTCCGATGAACCGGTCGGCGAAACCGGGATGACTTTTGAGGTAATACTTCAAGGCGTCGGCCTGGGTCAGCCCGACGCTGACCGGGCTTTGCGGATCGTCGAGGCGGGTGAGATTCTCGATCGAGCCGGCGCTGGTCAGCACCTGGGCGGCTTGGTCCTGCTCGGCCAGCACGGTTTTCAGCCGCTCGCCGATGGTGTAATAGCCGCCACCGCTCTTGCCTGTGCTGATGACGATGGGCGGGTCGGCGGCTTGCGCCAGACCAGCGGCGAACAGAAATACGCAAGGCCAGGCCGATTTGAAGTTCATGTCGATTTCTCCCAGGTATGGTGCTTCAGTACAGTTTGGATTCGCCCGGTGGGCGGGTCTTGAATCGTTTGTAAATCCACAAGTATTGGGTCGGCAGGGTCCGAACCGCCGCTTCCACGCCCCGGTTCAGGGCCGCCGCCGAGGTTTCCAGCGTCGTGGCGGTGGTCACCTCCGGCAAGACCCGCAGATGCAGCGCGTAGCCCCGGCCACGGGGCAGGCGTTCGGCCCAGGTCAGAAACACCGGGACGCCGGTTTTCAGCACCAGCCGCGACACCAGGGTCATGGTGCTGGCGGCGATGCCGAAAAACGGCGCGAACACGCTGCTTTCGGGACCGGGGTCCTGATCGGGGAGAATGCCAAGGATTTCGCCATGGCGCAGGGCGGTCAGCAGGGCGCGTACGCCGCGGGCGTCGGTGGCCACCACCTGACCGCCAAGCCGGCCGCGCCCCCGAACGCTGAGTGGATCCAGCCCCAACCGGCTGGGACGGTAGAGGATGGCCAGCGGATAACGGCTGGAATAGTACAGGCCCGCCATTTCCCAGGCGCCCAGATGCGGAGTGAGCAGGATCGCCCCTCGCTTGCGCCGCGCGACCTCGGCCAACGCCTCCTCGCCCACCACCGAACCTTGCGCCAGCGCCAGCACCCGCGCGCCAGGCCACAGCCAAAGGGGTCCCAATTCCAGCACCAGCTTGCCGGTTTCCACCAAGTTGTCGCGCAGCAGCCGATCACGGGCGGAGGCCGCCATTTCGGGAAATGCCAGGGCCAGATTGCGGGCGGCGACGCGCCGCATGGGGTTGGGAATCCGCCACGACAGCCAGCCCAGCGCCGCGCCGCCGGCGTGCGCGACCGGCAGCGACAACCGGGCGGTCAGACGCAGCAAGCCGGTCAGCAACACCCGCCGGTTCATGGCCCGAACTCAAGCTCTCCGGAATAATCCCGCGCCAGCACGGCCCGCGCCGATTCCCGTTGCGCGGTGGGAACCTGAAGCTCGATGCCGTCGGCGACCAGCCCCAGTTGCCACAGCGAGCGGTCCGCCAGCCGGCAAGCGACGCCTTCCACCCGCAGGCGGCCACGGACGATTTCCGCCGCCGTCGGCGTGTCGAACACGGCCAGCGTGACCCAGGGTTCGCTCATGGCTTGGGTCGATCCGGTTCAGCGTCGAAATCGAAGTCGGACTTGGGCGGATTGCCGTCGTAGACCAGATTGCGGCGCAGTTGCAAGTAGGCGCTGCGCTGGAACGAGTAAGGCTCGATCTGATCATCCGCCAGGGCTCGTTCGAGCCGCAACAATCCGGAGCGCCGGTTGACCAGGTCCAGCCCCCACAACCCCCAGGCGACCGCATCGGAATCAGTCGCCCAGGTAATGGGATTGGTGAAGAAATTACCGACCAGGCCCACGGCGTCGCGCGCCGTGCTCGGCCCCAGCAAGGGCAACACCAGGTAGTAGCCCTCGCCAACTCCCCAAACCCCCAGGGTCTGGCCGAAATCCTCGTTGTGCTTGGGCAGCTCCATGCGGCTGGCGACATCGAACAGGCCCGCCACGCCGAAGGTGGTGTTGAACACGATGCGGCTGCTGTCCATCGCCGCCTGATGCAGCTTGAATTGCAGCAAGTCGTTGACCAGCACCACCACGTCGTTCAGGTTGCTGAAAAAATTGCCGATGCTGGTCGTCACCGGTTCGGGCAGCACGCGCCGATACACCTTGGCGACCGGTTTGAAAACGGCCTTGTCCACCGCGTCGTTGAACGCGAACATGGCGCGGTTGTAACTCTCCAGCGGGTCGGCATCGTCATCCGAAAGTTCTGAGGTCGACGCGCAGCCGACCAGCAGGGCGATGGCGGCGATCGTCGGAAGACAGCGGCGAAACATGTTCGTGATCTCAAGTGGGTGGCAGCGCGAATGCGCCAATGTAATCTTACTCCAACCGCCGGCGCCGCGCCGAACGAGCCTCAGGTTCTCTCGCGCAGCAGCAGTTGGGCGATCAGAATCAGGATCAGGGTCGCCCCGAGCATGAGGGTGCATAGGGCATTGATTTCCGGGGTCACGCCCAGCCGCGCCATCGAATAGATCTTCAGCGGCAGGATTTCGAAGGTCGGGCCGGTGACGAAGAAACTGACCATCACATCGTCCATGGACAACGTGAAGCTCAGCAACCAGCCGGCCGCCACCGCCGGCATCAACAGCGGCAGGACGACATGGCGCACGGCCTGAAACTCGGTCGCGCCCAGGTCCCTGGCGGCTTCGAGCAAGTGGCGGTCGAACCCACTGATCCGGCTCAACACCGTCACCACCACGAACGGGATGTTGAACGTGACGTGCGCCAGCAACAGGGTCCAGAATCCCAGCGGCAGGCTCAGGCTGGCGAACAGGATCAACAACGCGATGCCCATGACGATGTCCGGCGTCATCATCAGCACGAAGAGCAGACCCTGAAGCAACGGCTTGCCGAAAAATTCGTAGCGGTGCAGCGCCACGGCCGCCAGCGCGCCGATCCCGGTCGCCACGGTCGCCGACAGCGCGGCGATCAGGGCCGAGTTCAGCGCCGCCTGGAGCAGGTCGGGATCGTCGAGCAGGTTCCGGTACCACGTCCAGGTCACGCCGCGCCATTCCAGCGAGTACTTGGCGTCGTTGAAGGAATAGACGATCAGCACCAGGATCGGCAGGTATAGAAAGCCGTAGATCAGCACCAGGTAGGCGATCTGGATGGCGCCGCGCGGCTTCACGGCAATGCTCCCCGGTTGGCGCGACGGGCGCTGAGGTAATAGGCCCACAGCAAGAGCCCCATGAGCACGGTGAGCAGGACGCTGGCCGCCGCGCCGAACGGCCAGTCGCGGGCGGACAGGAACTGGTCGCGGATCAGATTGCCGACCAGCATCGTCCTGGCCCCGCCCAGCAGATCGGCGACGTAGAACATGCCCAGCCCCGGCAGGAAGGTCAACAGGCAACCCGCGACGATCCCCGGCAGGGTCAGCGGCAGGATGATCCGCCGGAAGATGGTGACCCTGCCGGCGCCAAGGTCGCGGGCCGCCTCGATCAGGCGGCGGTCCAGCTTTTCCAGCACGGCGTACAGCGGCAGGATCATGAACGGCAGCAGCGCGTAGAGCATCCCCGCGATCACCGCGGGTTCGGTGTAGAGCAGTTCCAGCGGTTCGGCGATCCATCCCAGGTTCAGCAGGAGCTGATTCAGCCAGCCGTTGGTCTGGAGGAGGATGACCATGGCGTAGGTTCGCACCAGCGAGCTGGTCCAGAATGGAACGATCACCAGCAACAATAAAAGGGGCCGCCAACGCGCCGGCATTCGGGTCAGCAGGTAGGCGAACGGATAACCCAGCAACAGGCACAGCAGCGTGGTCGCCGCCGCCAGCCACAGCGAATCCAGCAGCACGCCCAGATAGAGCAGGTCGAGCAGGCGCCGATAATTGTCCAGGGTAAGGATCGGCGCGACGAACTCGTCGCCGCCTCGTTCGAGCAAACTGGCGACCGCCACCAGCAGGTTCGGCAACAAGGCAAAGGCCATCAGCCAGAACCCGATGACGCCGACGGCGGCGAGCTTGAACGGTTCCCTGATTCTCATGGGGCGGGATCGCCTTTCGCCTCACTCTTCATGGGGCAGGATCGTCTCCCAGTCACGCACCCAGTCCACGAACACCCGCTCGCCCTCGCGGAAGTCCAGGTTCATGAGAGCCTGGTCGTCCTCGTTGAAGAACTGGGTGGTGGACAACACATCGCCGCTGTCCAGGCGGATGGCCAAATCCACCGTGCTGCCCTTGTAGACCACGGCCTCGACCACCGCCGGGAACAGCACGGCGCGTTCCTCGGCGCTCCCCTCGTGCTCGCGCCAGATGCGCACATCCTCCGGACGCACGAGCACATGGACCCGATCACCGACCCCGAAGACGTATGGGGACTTGAGGTTGATCACCCGGTCATGCAGGCGAATATCGTAGCGCGGCGGCGCGGCGGCCACTACCCGACCGGACAGGTTGTTGATTTCGCCGACGAAGCGGGCGACGAACAGGTTTGCGGGCACTTCGTAAATCTGGCGGGGCGTGCCGAATTGCTCGATCCGGCCGGCGTTCATCACCGCCACCCGATCGGACATGGACAACGCTTCCTCCTGGTCGTGAGTCACAAAGATGAAAGTGATTCCCAACCGGCGCTGCAACTGCTTGAGTTCAAGTTGCATCGCCTTGCGCAGCTTGTAATCCAGGGCGCTCAGTGGCTCGTCCAGCAACAGCACCCGCGGCTGGTTGACCACCGCCCGAGCAATCGCCACCCGCTGTTGCTGACCGCCGGACAATTGCCCCGGTTTGCGTCCAGCGAAGTCCTCGAGCTTGACCATCCGCAGCGTATCCATGACCCGTTCCCGCAACGCCGCGCCCTTGACCCCCTTGACGCGAGGACCGAACGCCACGTTCTCGAACACGGTCAAATGTGGAAACAGCGCATAGCTCTGAAACACGGTGTTGACCTGGCGCTGTTCGGGCGGCAGAGTCCGCATGTCCTGGCCACCGATCACAATCTCACCGCCATCCGCCGGCTCGAACCCCGCCAGCAACCGCAGGATCGTGGTCTTGCCGCATCCGGACGGTCCCAGCAGGGTCAGGAACTCCCCCGCTCGCACTTGCAAACTGACGTTGCGCAGCACCGCATGGGCCGCGTAGGCCTTGGAAACATTCCGTAGTTCGATCACCCACTCGCTCATAAGACCCTGCGTTCGTGGTGGTGGCAATGGACCTGGACGGATGAAAGCGCTGTCATAAGGACAACCGCGCCGCGAGCGAAGCCCCCATCCCGGCGCACGGCTATAATATCGAAAATCCCTTCCATCCTTCCCAGCCGGGAAGAAAGGATTGCTCATGCATCCCTCCCACTCCAAAGATCCCTTGCAGTGCCTGGACCAGCTCAACCGGATCGGCATCGCGTTGTCCCGGGAGCGGGATACCCCGAAGCTGCTGGAAACCATCCTGACGGCGGCCAAAAGCCTGCTGAACGCCGACGGCGGGACCTTGTACCGGCTGAACGAAGACCATCGGCAACTGCATTTCGAGGTGCTGCGCAACGACTCGCTCCAGCTCCACATGGGCGGGGCCGCCGGCGCGCCCATCCCCTTTCCGCCGATTCCCCTGTACGACGCGACCGGCCAGCCCAACAACAACATGGTGGTCACCTATGCCGTGCTGCACGATACGACGGTCGTGATCGACGACGCCTACGCGGATCAGGCGTTCGATTTTTCCGGCACGCACCGTTTCGACCAGAAGACCGGTTACCGCTCCCGCTCCTTCCTGACCGTGCCGATGAAGAATCACGAAGGCCGGATCATCGGCGTGTTCCAGCTCATCAACGCCCTCGATCCGGAAACCGGTCAAGTGCGCACGTTCTCGCCCGCCGACCGGCACCTGGCGGAGTCGCTGGCTTCCCAGGCGGCCATCGCCCTGACCAACCATCAGTTGATCGCCCAGCTCCAAAACCTGTTCGAGGGCTTGATCGAGCTGATCAACACCGCCATCGACCATAAATCCCCCTACACCGGCGCCCACTGCCAGCGGGTGCCGATCCTGACCATGATGATCGCCGAAGCGGCCCGCCGCTCCGACCGGGGACGGCTCAAGGATTTCCGCCCCACGCCCGAGGAATTGTACGAAATCAAGATTGCCGGCCTGTTGCACGACTGCGGCAAGATCACCACGCCGGTGCATGTGGTGGACAAGGCGACCAAGCTGGAAACCCTGTTCGACCGCATCGCCCTGGTGGACACCCGCTTCGAGGTGCTCAAGCGCGACGCCGAGATTGCGTTGTTGAACGACAAGCTGGCGGCGCTGGAGCGTGGCGACGCGGCGGCGATTCCGGTGTTGGAGCAGCGGTTTCGGCAACGGCTGGCCGAACTGGAGAGCGACCGGGAGCACCTGCGTCGCTGCAACACCGGCGGCGAGTTCATGCGGCCCGAGGCTCAGGACCGGGTTCGGCGCATCGCCGCCTATCGCTGGGTCGGGCCGGATGGCCAGGAGACCGATTTTCTGTCCGAGGACGAGACGCGCAATCTCTGCATCGCAAAGGGTACATTGAATTCGGACGAACGTCTCGTCATCGAGGAGCACGTCGCGCTGACCCTGCGCATGCTGACCGCCCTGCCCTGGCCCAATACGCTGCGCAACGTACCCGAATACGCCGGCTGCCACCACGAACAACTCGACGGTCGCGGCTACCATCGTGGTCTGGGCGAAGCGCAACTGCCCACGCCCGCTCGCATCATCTGCCTGGCCGACGTGTTCGAGGCCCTGACCGCCAGCGACCGCCCCTACAAGCCCGGCAAACCGCTGAGTGAAGTCATGCACATTCTCGGCCAGATGGTTTGGAATCATCGAATCGATCCCGACCTGTTCGATGTCTTCGTCCGCGACGGCGTCTGGCTCGATTACGCTCGACAGTACCTTCAGCCCGAGCAAATCGACGCGGTGGACGTGAGTCGGATTCCCGGTTACGCCCCCTGACGACCCGCGATCGGCGGCAATCGGCCCATGGTGTCCCAGGATGCCGCGCCACCCGACGCCATCCCCTGGAGTTGCTTCGATGGGCAAAGTCACGTGTTCCTTCCTCCACGCCGGTTTGCTGCTCGGCAGCCTGTCCTGGCTGGCGCCCCTGCCGGCCTCAGCGGTCAAACCCGAGGCCGATGAATTCGTCGCGCCATTGCAGACCGGCGCCGCGCCAAGCCTGTTACGGCGCGGCGCTGGCCGGGCCCGCGCCATCAAGGACGCGATGACCGGGAAAACGGCGCTCCACGCCCAAACCGCTCAGGACGCCATCGCCGCCGCGATCGGGCAACGCGCCGCCGGCTGCTGGCTGATCCGCTTCGGCGGCGCCGGCTTCGGTTGGGTGGCGACCGGGACGGCCGACCTTGCGACCACCGCCTCTCCGGACACGGTCCAACGAATCCAAGCCAAGGCATGGTTCAAGGCGTTCGTGGATGCACGAAGCCGGTTGAAGGAATGCTTACGGGCGCTCTCGCCGGAAGCCCAGCGGCGCGTGACCGAGAAGCTGGAGCAAAATGACGCCATCCGGCTGGCGCTGACCAATCTCGCCACCAACGACCAGGAGCGCCACGAGCAGGCGCTCGACATCCTGGCGCGCGGCTTCGTCGCCTACGCGATCGAGGACGATTCGGTCAGCCACGCGAGCCGCGTTCATCTGGTGACCACGCCCAAAACCGCCGCCCGACTGACGCGACCCACCGCCAGCGCCATGGAAGCCGCGTCGCTACGGGAAGGTCTTCGGCAGACCCAGGCCGAAGTCGAAAACGGGTTGGTTCCGTCGGTCGGCAACCGGCTGATCGTGGTCAATGCCACCGGTGAAATGGCGCTGGTCGGCTATGCCATCCATCCGATCGGAACACTATCGGCCCCCGCGACCCAAGCCCAGGAGCCGGCGCGCGCCGCCGAGCAAATCGCCATCGACCACGCGACCGGGGCGCTCCTGGGCCTGGCTGCCGGGGACGACGCCATCTGGCAAGGTACGCTGGATGAGGCTGGCCGGGAGCAAATTCGCGCCGCCGCCAGTGGTTACGATAACGCCGAATCAAGCGCGCGCCGGTTCGGGCAAATCCGTGATCTGATTTTGAGCGCGGCCAAGGAGGATTCCGGTTTGCGCGCCTTGCGCGAGGGCCGGTTGCCGTCAACGGCGATAGTCAAACGCCTCGGTGGCCAGGATACGACCACCGTGATGGTCATCTATGCGCCTTCCATCAGGAAGGGTGGAATGGTTCCGTCGGCGCCACTGTCTCCGCCCACCGCGCCAACGACCGAACCCGCCGAGCCCACCGCCCCGGCGCCACCGGCATCGCCCACCGAGCCGGCGCCAATGGAATCGGGTTAGCGCTGGCAACACGGACAGTAGTACGTCGCCCGCTGGCCCACCCGACAACGTTGGATCGGCTGGCCGCACGCGACGCAGGGCGCTCCACGACGATCATAGACCCGCAGGGATTGTTGAAAATATCCCGGCTCCCCGTCGCCGCCGATGAAATCCCGCAAGGTCGTGCCGCCCTGCCGAATCGCCTCGGTCAGAATCTCTCGAATCGCCACCGCCAGCCGGTCGCATTCCGCCTCGGCAAGCCGGCCCGCCGGTCGCAACGGATTGATTCCGGCGGCGAACAGCGATTCGTTGGCGTAGATATTGCCGACCCCGACCACAACATGGTTGTTCATGATGAAAGTTTTGACGGCTGGCGCGCGGCCTTGCGCCCGCTGGCGCAGATAGGCGCCGGAAAAGGCGGCGTCGAACGGCTCCGGTCCCAGCGCCTGGAGCAGCGGATGCCGTTCCGGCGGCTCCGTGGTCCACAGCAACGCGCCGAACCGACGGCTGTCGTTGAACCGCAGGCGTTGGCCGCTGGCCAGGATCAAATCCGCGTGATCATGCTTTTGCAGCGGCGCGTCGGTAGGCAGGAGGCGCAGCCGTCCGGTCATGCCCAGATGGAAAATCGCCGTCCCGGCATCGGTGCGCAGCAACAAGTATTTGGCCCGGCGCTCGACCCGTCGGATGGTTTGTCCCGGCAGTTGCGCCGCCAGTTCCTCCGCCACCGGCCAACGCAGCCGGGGCTGCCGCACCACCACCCCGGTCACGGTCTGGCCGGTCAGGTGTGGCGCGAGGCCCCGGCGGACGGTTTCGACTTCGGGTAGTTCGGGCATTAGTCACGCCTCGTGGCGTTCAACACCGGGGACTCGATGGGCGCGGCCAGGAAACCGGCGGCGGCGCTGGTCAACAGTGGATACCATCGGTCGGGACACAGATGGACGGTCCCGCCGATCCGCAGATAACGCTGGCCATCGGTCGGGGCGGTGTCGCCAAAGTGAATTTCCCGCTGGTTCAGCCACAGTCGCAGGCGGGGCGGATCGAGCCGCAGCTGGGGCAAATCCAGGTCGGCGACGGCGTAGCCGAGCACGCAACGTGCCTCGGCAAATCTTAGAATCGGGTGAATCAACACCGGATTGGCCAATCCCTGTTCCGGCGCGATCATCCACCACTGGCCGCCGCGCCGCTCGAACGCCAGCCGCTCCTGCCCTAGCCGTTCAACCGCAATGCGTTCGATACGTTCAGCGGTCAGATCCAAAAGCGGCGGAATCGTCGCTGATTGTTCCCGACCGGGTTCAAGCAACGCCAGCGCCACCAGTCCGCCGACCAGCCCTAGCAGACTCACATTCAGCCAGCACCGACGCGCCAGTGTGTTCACGCCTAACGCCGCCGTCGCCGCAGCCAAATCAGCCAACCACAGGCGAACAGCATCCCCGGTAATCCGACCAGGAATGTCGCCGCGATCAACGCCAGAGCGCCTTCCGCCAGATTCAGATCCGGATCGGGCACCGTCCGGGGTGCAATGAGAACCAGGGCTTCATCCAGAGTCAACCAGTTGAAAATGTTCAAGCCCAGTTCCAGATTGGCGCCGTTGCCCAGATAGGTATTCGAGAGAAAATCACCATCGCCGACGACGACGACCCTTTGTTGATGGGCGGCGGGTGGGTTGAAGTCCGAGGTCGGGCCGGGTCGGGGTCGGACCAGCGCCACGCCCACGGTCAAGGGTCCGGATCGTTCGGCGCGGTCGGGATCGAATCGCAGTGGACCACCGAGCGGACCGGTCTCGGTCCAGCTTCGAGACTGACTTTCCAGCAGCGCCGTGGCCGTCCAGCCGGCGCCAGGGCGGACATCCAGCGCCGCCGCCATGGGCAACAACGCGGGAGTCCGCAACGTTTCGGTGATGGGATGTGGGCCATAATCGGCGATGGGAATAAAGGCGGGATTTTTAATGCCCAGAGTCGGTGCGTCCGCGTCCACGGCCACGCCAGGCAATCGGGCGATGCCCAGCGCCGCCGCCAGGGATTGCAGGCCGGAAGGGTCGTCCGGTTCCAATAGCCACAGTAGATGACCACCTTGCCGCACATACGCCAGAATCGCCTCGACCGCGTCCGATGGCAGAGGCAGTTGCGGCCCGGCGATGACGAATGCGGCGGCTTCGGCGGGAATTCGCGTCTTCACCGCCAGATCGAGCGAACGAGGCCGAATCCCGATCTTTTCCAACTCCCGGCCGAATGCTCCAAGATCGTGATTGGCGATCCCGAGCGGCTTACGTTCGCCATGGCCGTCGAGAAACAGCACGACTTGTTCTTGCGGACGGCTCAGGCGCTGCAAGACCCGAGTCAGGGCCGGTTCGCCGAGTTGCTGGAGTTTTACACCGCGCCCCTGGTACTCCACATACAACTCGCCCTCTTGGACAATGCCCAGCTCGCGCGCCCGGTCCGGCGCCAGATCGGGATTGACGAAGCGCAAGGCCAGGTCGGGCTTATGGCGTTGATAACGGCCAATCAGCCGGGCAATGGCATCACGCGGGGCCGACTGCTCGCGGACATAGGCGGTGATCCGAATCGGCCCATCCAAGCGGGCCAGGAGGGTTTGGCTAGCCGCCGACAAGGTATTGCGGCCGTTGACGGTCCAGTCGGCCTGCATCGGATAACGGGTGCTCAGCCAGGCCAGCAGGCCGATCACCAGCCCGAACAGCAGCGTGAACAACTGGTTTTGCAGCCACAGCCGTCGTCGTGGAGAGGCATCGAGCCGCATGGATCAACCTCGCAGCCGGAGGTTGTCGAGTCGGCGGATAGTCAATCCCAGGAACGCCACGCTGAACAGCAGGTAATAGGCGACATCCTCGCTCCGCACCAAACCAAGCAACAGGGCGTCGCTATGTCGCGGCAGCGACAGATAGCCGAACAGCGCGCTGGCTGTTCCCTGAGCAGCCCCCAAATCCACGATCCAGAAAGCCAACAGCAATCCAAAAGTCGCGGTCGCCGCCACGATCGGCTGCGCGGTAAGCGACGACAGGTACAGGCCGGCGGCGGCGCAACTGGCGGCGAGCAAACCCAGCCCCAATAACCCGGCCAACACCCTGCCGCCATCCAGCGTCGCGCCCGCCATCAGCGCCAGCGGCATCAACGCCATCAACGCGACCGCGCTCAGGAGAAACGCCAGCACCCCCAGATACTTGCCCAGGACGATCTGGCTTGCGCTCACCGGCGCGGACAGCAGGAGGTCAATTGTGCCAGCGCGCCGTTCCTCGCTGAACAACCGCATGGTCAACACGGGGGTCAACAATAATACCCCCCAGGCGGCGACCCGAAGCAGCGGCGCAACCACCAGATCGGTCACGCCGGGCGCGTGCTCCAGCGCGGCCAGCCGTCCCCTCGTGTTTTGAAAGTCATTGACCAGGATGATGAAGACCCAGGCCAGCAGTGCCTCGTTGACCGCCAACAGCGTCCAGGCCAGCGGCGACAGAAACAGGCCGCGCAACTCGCGGGCCGCGATCACCCGAATCATTCGGCGGTCTCCCGTCCCAGCGTCAGTTCGACAAAAATCTGCTCCAGGCTGGCCCGTTCCGGCGTCAATTCCCACAATTCCCAGCCATTGGCGCGGGCCTGATCGAGCAATGTTTGGGTGGGCGCGGCGCCAGCGGCATGATGGAGCCGGAACTGACCACCGCCTAAATTTTCAATCTGCGTAACCGCTGGCAATCGCGCCAGGTCCGCCACCGGCGGCGGCGCGTTCAACCCAATGCGCAGGCAGGCGGATTGCCGCTGCTGCCGCAGTTCGGCCAGCGCGCCCGCGAATACCAACCGCCCGGACCGCATGATCTGAACGTGACTACAGGTCGCCTGAACTTCCGGCAGCAAATGCGTGGACAAAATCACGCCGCGTTCTTGGCCAAGCTCGCGAACCAGGGCGCGCATTTCCCGCGTCTGAATCGGGTCCAGGCCCACCGTTGGCTCATCCAGGATTAGTACTGGTGGATCGTGCAACAGGGCCTGAGCGATACCGACCCGCTGCCGGTAACCCTTGGACAGGTTGCCAATCAGCCGCCGGCCAACATTCGCCAGCCCACATCGAATCTTGGCCCGCGCCACGGATCGGTGACTGGCCGCGCGGTCAAGTCCATGCAGGCCGGCGCTGTAGCGCAACTGTTCGTCCACGGTCAATTCCCGATAGAGTGGCGGCTGTTCGGGCAGATAACCGATGGCTTGCTTGGCCTGTCGCGGCTGGTCCAACAGATCGGTCCCGTTGATCAAAATGCGCCCGGCGTCCGGCGCCAGGACGCCTGCCAGCAGTCGCATGGTTGTGGACTTGCCCGCGCCATTGAGTCCGAGAAAACCCAGAATCTGGCCGCGCTTCAGGGTAAAGCTGACTGCGTCAACCGCCTGGGTCTGGCCATGGCGACGGCTCAGCCCCTCGACCGCTACCAGCGTCTCGCCAGTCATGACACTTTCGACAGGCATTGGCATTCGAAGGGCGATAGGATGAAAATGGTCATTGACCCAAGCCATCCCTCCCGCTCGTCGCTGGAATCACCACTATGGAAAATCCATCCAATCATTCCACGCTATCCGATCAAGACCCAGCCGAGGGTCTGCATATCAATGAAACCGAGGAGCCCTTAATCCACTGGCTGCATGTGATCATTCGCTTCTGCGTGCGGGTACTGGCCGTGTTGATGACACTGGTGATCATGTGGAGCGTCGCCGATGTGGCCTGGGTGCTTTACGAACGGGCGACGACATCACCCCTCGGGCTATTGAATGTCAATGACATTCTGGTTTCGTTTGGCGCTTTCATGGCTACCCTAATCGCCATCGAAATTTTTCTTAACATCGTATTGTACCTGCGGGACGACGTGTTGCATGTCAAACTCGTGCTGGCCACGGCACTGATGGCGATCGCCCGCAAAGTCATCGTGCTGGATTACAAGACCGTGGAACCGGAGTATATCTGGGCAACGGCGGCCGTGGTCTTCGCGCTCAGCATCGGCTATTGGCTGGTTGTAAAGAAAACTGACTGAATTTTAAAGGCCCAAAACCCAAGAACCCGCCATCAGGCGGGTTCTTGGGTTTTGTTATCGGCGAAAAGCGATGTAGGCGCTTATTTGATCTTGGCTTCCTTGTAGAGAACATGTTTGCGAACGACGGGGTCAAATTTCCTCATTTCCAACTTCTCGGGCGTCGTGCGCTTGTTCTTGGTCGTGGTGTAGAAATGCCCCGTACCAGCCGTGGAGACCAATTTAATTTTGTCGCGCATGGCAGTCACTCCTTAAAATTTCTCACCTCGGACACGCAACTCAGCGAGGACGGCGTCGATCCCCTTCTTATCGATGATGCGCATTCCGTGGCAGGATACCCGCAACCGCACGAAACGCTGTTCGCTTTCGACCCAAAACCGATGCACATGCAGGTTTGGCAGAAAGCGGCGGCGGGTTCTATTGTTGGCGTGGGATACGTTGTTTCCAGTAATGGGACGCTTCCCTGTCACCTGACAAATTCTGGACATCGGATCGGTCTCCAACCGGCCATGGCCGGATCCATGACGCTCGCGGGTTTACGGCAAATTTTCCCACAAACGCCAAGCTCCTCGCTCAAGGGGTTTTAGGGTATGGGAGCCTGGCGATGACCTACTTTAGCATGAGTGATGCTCATACGATCATCGGCGC
>CALGOO010000030.1 GCA_937960715.1 uncultured Candidatus Competibacteraceae bacterium | reverse complement strand
AATCCGCCACCATCGCCGGATGCGAAAACAACAGCTTGTAGCTGGAGTCGTGCGGATGCGCTGGCTCCGGGCGCCGGTGGGTCTGGGACGATCCCGCGCCCGCCGTTGGCGAAGACTCTCCACGCCGACATCTCACCACGACGCCTCTTCAAACCGCCTTTTGCCAGAATTCGATCCACTTTGACCCATGAAGAAGCACTCTTTGGAGCATAGTACGCCT
Source organism: uncultured Candidatus Competibacteraceae bacterium (assembly GCA_937960715.1). Lineage (GTDB taxonomy): Bacteria > Pseudomonadota > Gammaproteobacteria > Competibacterales > Competibacteraceae > Contendibacter. Next base: position 31,126 of record CALGOO010000030.1, on the reverse strand, counting down.
ATTTTTGTCAGGCAACGCCCGCGCGGCGGTTCACTCTGGGCCTTGTATCCGAACGATTCGCTCGTCTCTTGAGCGTATCATGCTCTCCAACCATCATAAAGGCAATACACTCGCCAAATCGCCTTTGCCGCCCTGGCCTTCTCCCATAAAAATTAAGGTCAGGGAAAAATTCAGGGTACGCGATGCGTACCCTACCATCCTATCTGAACGGCGCTACCGCCACTCCTCACGCTCCTCGCGCGGCGGAGGCGGGGCATAGCGATCATCCTCGTTCCAGAACCGATTGCGCGGCGGCCGACGACCTCCGTCGCAATCCGCCACGCCCTGACGGCACAAGGTTTCCCGCCAGGCGTACTTCAAAAAGACCTGGACGAACGGCCGCTGCTCGGGATCGAACTCCACCCGCCGCGACGGCGACCACTCCCGTTCGCCATAGCCGGTGCCCGGCTCCGCCGGCGCGGCGCGCGGCGCGGCCCCTTCCGCCGCGGACGGCGCGCGCCGCAACCCGCGCTGATCGCTATAACCGGGACCTTCCTGGCTCCAAGGTTGCGGTTGCACCCGTCCCACTTCACGGAACGCCGCCACCGCGATCACGCCCATCGCCGAATAATCGCCCCAGGCGCCCGAATAGGAATCGCCAGCCTCGGTAAAGTAAAACCGGTTGACCCGATTCTTGCCGGTGCGCCAGCCCTCGTAACTCTCCTGCTGATACGGACCCAGCACGTACATCCGCTCGTCCGACCGCAACTCGGAGCGGTCGCCGGAAATGATGTTGCGGCCATCCACCGCGATCACCACCCCAACGCGCTGATTGGTGCGGTTGCGAACCTGGATCGAATAATTCCGACCCCGCACCGCCTCCAGATACGCCTTGTAAACCCCGCCCCGCTCCTCGCGCACCGGATACTGCGGCAACGTCCGGCCACGGTCGCTGACCACGTCCACTTCGACATCACCGCCGTAACGCTGCCCCCAGACCACGGTCGGCCCCAACAACAACGCCGCCATCAACCCCGCCCACCACTTGGTTTTCATCGAATCCGCTCCCGATTGGTCACTGGTCCGCGACGACTCAACGCCGCCGCCACTCTGAAATTACGAATTCAGACTAGAAATCACTGGCTGAATCCATACTGAACATCCCACGCCCGTCTCGGCGCGACGTCCCACGAGGATTCAGTCCCGATTCATTCTTAACCCAATAAGCTTTAAGCTCATTCAACATTCATCCTCATGCGGAAATTCCCGACATGTCCGACAGGTCACGGCGATTGTCCCGTCTGGCGCTCCTGGCGCTGGCGGGTCTGCTGGCCGCCGCCGGCGCGCAGGCGCAATCCGGCTACCGGGTCGAAGGTTACGCACCACCGCCGCCCGGCCGGCCGGGTCCGCCGCCCGGCCGCCCCTTCGCCGATCCCGATCGGGCCGCCCGCGCCGCCCGCGAAGCCACCGGCGGCCGGGTACTCGGCGTGCAAGGCGGCAACCCCAACGGCCAGGACGACCAGAACGGCTACCGGGTCCGCATCCTGCAACCGGATGGCCGGGTGCGCAGCCTGCATTTCGACCCTCGCAGCGGCGCGGTGCGCGACTGACTTTGCCTTTCCCCGAACGTACACGGACGCCGAACCATGCGCATTCTGATCATCGAGGACGAAACCGCCCTGAGGGAGCGGGTGACCGCCCAGTTGCGCGAGCAGGGCTACGCCGTGGACAGCGCCGCTGATGGCCGCACCGGGCTGTATCTCGGCCAGGAATACCCACTGGACGCGGCGGTCGTGGATCTCGGCCTGCCCGATCTGTCGGGCATCGAGGTGATCCGGCGCTGGCGGGCGGCGGGACGCAAGTTCCCGGTGCTGATCCTGACCGCGCGCGGCCGCTGGCAGGACAAGGTCGAGGGATTGGAAGCCGGGGCCGACGATTACCTGGTCAAACCGTTCTACACCGAAGAACTACTGGCGCGGTTGCGGGCGCTGATCCGCCGCACCGGCGGCTGGACCCAGGCGGTACTCCGCTGCGGCCCCATCGCCCTGGACACCGGCGCGCAACAGATCACCCTGTCCGGTCAGACGGTGGAATTGACTGCCTACGAATACAAGTTGCTGGAATACCTGATGCTGCACGCCGGTACGGTGATCTCCAAGACCGAGCTGACCGAGCATCTTTACCAGGAAGACGAGGACCGCGACAGCAACGTGCTGGAAGTGCTGGTGGGCCGGCTGCGCCGCAAGCTCGATCCGAACCGCGCCCTCAATCCCATCGAGACCCTGCGCGGGCGCGGCTATCGCTTTCGGCTGGAACGGACCGCCGGCTAAGACCGTGAATTCCCTGCGCGGTCGCCTGCTGATCGCCGCCAGCGTGGTGTTGGCCGCCTTTCTCGGTTTGACCGGCCTGAGTCTGGATCGCGCATTCCGCGACAGCGCCCTGGCCGCCGTCGAGGACCGCCTGCAAGCCCAGGTCTACATGCTGCTGGGCGCGGTCAACGTGGACGCCTTCAATCGCCTGACCCTGCCGCAGAGTTTGCCGGAGGCCCGCTTCTCCACCCCGGATTCCGGCTTGTACGCCGACGCGATGGACAGCCAAGGCAATCTGGTGTGGCATTCGCCCTCCCTGCTCGGACTGGCGCTGCCGTTCTTCCCGGCGGTGCGCAATCCCGGCGACACCCAGTTCGCGCCGCTGGAAGCTTCCGACGGGACGCCGCTGTTCGTGCTGGCCTTCACGGTCAGTTGGGAAGTCGCTCGCAATCAATATCGACTCTACACCTTTCGAGTCGCCGAGACCCGCCAGGACTTCGACGATCAGGTCTGGAGCTTCCGGCGCGGGCTGTCGGGCTGGCTACTGGCCTCGACCGGGATGCTGCTGGCGGCGCAGGGTCTGATCCTGCGCTGGAGCCTGCAACCCCTGCGCCGGGTCGCCACCGAAATCAAGGACATCGAAGCCGGTCGGCGGGACGAACTGAGCAGCGGCTATCCCGAGGAATTGCGGCCGCTGACGACGAACCTGAACGCCCTGCTGCGCCAGGGCCGGGCCCATCTCGAACGCTATCGCAACGCCCTGGGCGACCTGGCCCACAGTCTGAAAACACCGCTGGCGGTGGCGCGCGGCGCGCTGGAAACCGAAGCCGACCCCGGCGAGCTGCGCCGGACCCTGGGCGAACAGGTGGAGCGGATGAACCGCACGGTGGACTATCAGCTGCAACGAGCCGCCGCTTCGGGGCGCATCGCGCTCAGCGCCCCGCTGCCGGTCGCGCCCATCGCCCGCAAGATCCTGGATTCGCTGGCCAAGGTCTACGCCGACCGCGCCCCGCGACTGCGCGCCGAAATCGCCGCCACGACGGTGTTCTACGGCGACGAGGGGGACCTGCTGGAAATTCTCGGCAACCTGGCCGACAACGCCTGCAAATGGTGTCGTCGGCAGGTGGTGGTGCGCGCTCATCCCGCCGACCACGACGGACGGGTGGAACTGATGCTGGAGGTCGAGGACGATGGTCCGGGCATTCCCGCCGACCAGGCCCCGTTGCTACTCAACCGGGGTCAGCGCGCCGATCCCACGGTCGCCGGTCAAGGCATCGGCCTGGCGGTGGTCCGCGATCTGGTCGAGGAGGTCTACTACGGCCGACTGGAAATTGGCCGGGGCGTCCTGGGCGGCGCGCGGATCCGGGCGCGCTTGCGCTTCCAGGCCAACGGCGGTTGAACGCGGCGCTCCGTCCCACCGGCCGAACCGTGCCAAACTCGGCAATTTCAAGCATTCGCGGCTAATCTTGAATCACAAACCACCAACGACAACAGGGACTCGCCATGCCGGCCATCGCCACCTTCAATCTGTGCAACTTCGGCGCGGATGTTGCCTCCGCGCGCCTGCGGCAACTGGGCATGATCATCGCCCGGGAGTTGGCCGGGCCGGACATCCTGGCGGTGCAGGAAGTCAAGGGGGAAGGTCCGGCGAGCGTGGAAGGACCGGTTTCGGCCGATCCGGCCTACCAGACGCTGATCGCCGCCATCACCGCCGCCGGGGGTCCGCGCTACGCCTTTCGGGAGATTGCGCCGCTGGCCCACCGGGACGGCGGCATGGCTGGCGCTCACATTCGGGTCGGGTTGCTGTTCAATCCGGCAACCGTGCTGTTCCCGGACCGGGGCGACGCCAGGCCCGAGGACAGCGCCGGCATCCGCCTCGACGGCGGCCGGCCCCGCCTGACGCTCAATCCCGGCCGCATTGCCCCTACCCATCCCGCCTTCGTCGGCGACGACCATCGCCACTGGGCGCCTTGCCGCAAGGCGCTGGCGGCGGAATTCGAGATCCTGGGCCGACGTCTGTTCGTGATCGTCTGCCATTTCAAGTCCATGCGCTCGATTACCCGCCGCGAGGGGGATTACGCCAAGAAGCAGCGTCACGCCCAGGCCGAGATCGTCCACCAGTTCGCCGCCGACCTGCTGGCCTGCGATCCCCAGGCGGCTATCGTGCTGCTGGGCGACCTGAACGATGCGCTCGGTTCCAAGACCCTGAAACTGCTCAAGGGCGAGTCGTTCCATAATCTGTTGGAGGATCTGCCGCGCGGGCAAGCCTACACCCGCCGCCATGGCGGCCAGCCGCAGGCGCTGGATCACATTCTGGTCAGTCCGGCCCTGCGGCGGGGCGCGACGGCGCGCATCCCGCATCTCAACAGCGACGCCGCACCCGGCCAACCGGAGCCGGCCAGCGATCACGATCCGGTGGTGGCGATCCTGCCAGCGCTGCTGGGCGGCTGAGGAACGCGGGCCGCGTTCAAGGCCCGGTCTCCGACGCCGCGCGCCCGGTCAGCCGGCCGAACGCCTCCCGCACCCATGCCGGCCCCGGTTGCGGCGACGATTCGTCCGGGTGCGCCTCCGCCCATTCCAGCGCCAGAATCAACGCCACCCACGGCTCGCCATGTGCGCTGTGTTCCGCGTTCAAACCCCGGATCGTCCGGGCGGTGCGCAGGACCAGTTTGACGCAACTCACCGACTCGACCGTGGGCGCGGCGCAGTGCGCGGCCGGCGTCACCACCAGATACTCGCGGCAGGCCAGGGGTCGTTCCGCATAGATCGAACAGGATTCCTCCTCCAAAAACGGGCAGGCGATCCCCTGCTGGAAATAATCCACGCCGAACGGAATCACGTCCTCGTCCCGAAATTGCCGCGGTCGACGCAATTTTTCCAGCAAGCCCACCCGCGCCAGGCGTTGGCGCGCGTCCTCGAACCGAGCCAGGATGGTGGACTTTCGCGGTTCCGGCATGGCCTCGACCAGTTCCCGCAGGCGCCGCGCCTCGATTTCGGCAATCGGAACCAGTTGCCGGCAACAGGCGCCACAGCCTTTTTGGCAAGAGATTTCCAAACCCTCGGCGCGAGCGTTTTCCACGGAAACCGCGACGAAAGCGTCGGTCATCGAGCGAAACAACGGTAACAGTTCGGCCAGGCGGGCTGGCCTGGCCGGAACCGGTATCTCCAGCCGCACTTTTTGGCCGGCGATGGTCAATTCAGCGGTGGCGTTGAGCCATTCAGCGGGATTTTCGGGTGTCGTGGTCATGGGACCCATCCAGTCACATCGTTCAGTGAGAAAGTTCATGCCTTGGGCGCGAAGCGGCGGCCGACTCGATTTTCCGGGCCGTTCAATGCCGATGCCGACCTAACCGCCGCTCCAGCCGCCGGAACCACCGCGCCAAGCCGAAGCACAACAGGAAATACAGCGCCGCCACCGTCAGCCAGACCTCGAACACCCGCCCCGACGACACCGCCAATTCCGTTCCCGCGAACGTCAGTTCCTGAATCGAAATCAGCGAAATCAGCGAGGAATCCTTGATCAGCGCGATGAACTGCCCGGCCAGCGCCGGAATCATCCGCCGCGCCGCCTGCGGCAACACCACCTCGTTCATCACCTGGCCGGAATGCAAACCCAGCGCCCGGGCCGCCTCCCACTGGCCTCGCGGAACCGCCTCGATGCCGGCGCGGACGATCTCGGTGACATAGGCGCCCTCGAACAGCGCCAGACAGACCAGGCCGGACAGGAAGTTCGGCAACAACTCCGGCGGACCGAACAGGAACGCCAGTACCCGCAAGGTTTCCGGGGCGGCGGCGATCCAGCGTTCCGCCTCCAACAACGGCGCCACCTGGCCGCTGATGAAAAAATAGAAGATGAAAATGAACACCAGCGGCGGCGCGTTGCGAATCAGCTCGACATAGGCTCGACTGAACAGGCGCAGGAACAGACTGCGCGACAACCGGCAGACGCCCATCGTTCCGCCGATCAGCGCCGCCAGCAAACTTCCCCACAGCGCCAGCCGCATCGTCGCCAGCAGTCCCTGTCCCAGCAAATTCAACACCCAGCCGCGTTCGGCATCGTAACGGGCAAAATAGCCGGGAATCAGCCGCCAGTCCCAGTTGTAATGAAAATGGCTTTGCGCCCGGTGCAGCACGTAGCCGATCAGACCGAGGATCACGGCCAGAATCAGCGCGTCCAGCCAAATCAATCGGGGCCTGGAAGAACGCACGCGGCTTGGAATCTGTCGATTACACACAAGTCTCCCTCCCCCCTTGTGGGGGAGGGTTGGGGTGGGGGGGTTGACCGATCAGCCCGCCATAATTCAAGAAGTTGTGATTCAACCCTACCCCCTCCCTCGCCCTCCCCCACAAGGGGGGAGGGGATTCCATGGGCTTTTAATAATAGCAGAATCAATTGGTTGGAGATATGGACAAATAGGGCTTGAAATCCCTTCGATCACCGAAAGAACGCGTCGTAACTGGTCTCGGAAAACCCCTGAACCCGCTTGCCTCGCCAAGCTAGGATGGGCACTCCACGACCGCCGCCGGCGCGCACCAGCGCCGCCATGCCATCCGGCGTTTCGATGTCGTGTTCCGTATAGGAAATCCCCTTGCCGGCGAGATAGGCCTCGGCCTTGCGGCAAAAGCCACACCAGGAGGCGGTGAACAATTGCGGGGTATCGTCGGTTGGCTGGGCGCCGGCGGCGCGCTGCTTCGCCTGCTGCTCCAACTCTTCCTTGTAACGCAAGACATAGTCGGGCAACGGGCTGGAGGGACCGGGCGTGTACTCCAAGGTCTTTTCGACCTGGCCGCCGGCGAGCGGCTTATCACTGTAGGTGACGGTCCCATCCGGGCCCACCGACTTATAGAGCATATCGGCCCACGCCAGCAGGGGCAAAAGCAGCAACGGCAATATTCTCAGCGTGTTCACGATCGCTCCCTTCGGCATCGAAATACACATTCAAAGGGTAACGAAACCCAGGGGATTTACCACTCTCACTCAACCCTGCTCCCCGCCGCGCACCGGCAACCGGCGCTCCAGCCAACCGACCAGCAGCGACAGGCTGGTGGTCAAGGCCAGGTACAACGCCGCCACCGTGAACCACAATTCGAAGGTCATGAAGGTGTCGGCGATGAGATTACGGCCCTCGGTGGTCAGATCGGCCACCGCAATCACGCTGACCAGCGCCGAATGCTTGATCAGCGATACCGCCAACCCGGTCAGCGGCGGCAACACCAGTCGAATGGCCTGCGGCAAGATCACTCGACGATAGACCGCGTACCGCGACAGGCCAAGCGCGTCCGCCGCTTCCCACTGCCCGCGCGGAATGGCCTCGATGCCGGCGCGGAAGATTTCCGCCGCGAACGCGCCTTCGAACAACGCCAGCGCCAGCACCGCCGCCGCGAACCGGTCCATCGCCAAAATCGGCGCCAACACGAAATAGACCAGATAAAGCTGCACCAGCATCGGGGTGTTACGGACGATCTCGACGTAGACCCGCGCCGCCGCGCGCCCGACCCAGGAGGCCGAGCGTTGCAGCAGCGCCGCCGTCAGCCCGAACACCACGGTCAATAGCAAACTCCAGCCGGTCAGTTCCAGCGTCACCCCCAAGCCACACAGCAGCGGACCCGGTTGGAACACCCCATCCTCGAACCGGTAAAGATATTGCGGCACCCGATACCACTGCCAGTTGTAATGCAGTGCCCCGGCGCCCGCCACGACAACCCAGCTCAGTCCGGCGATCACGGCGATAAACGCCAGACTGTCCAACGCGGACCGCCAGCGACGCCAACGCCGGCGTCGATCCAACTCGCGGTTTCGAGTTCCATCCGGCATGGAATGCGCCGCGTCGGGTATGCGAAATCCCAGGCGGCTATGGCGACGCGTTGGCTTCCAGATTCGACAGGCTTTGCAAGCGGCGCCGCGAGAGTCCCTGCCGGGTAGCTTCCTCGTCGATATCGCGCAAGGTCGTCTCGACGAACGTGAGGTGAACGTGCGCGGCCTGCCGGGCGGCATTCGGGTTGCGCTCCAAAACCCCCTGCAGGATGGCCTGATGCTGGGCGTGGATGACCGTGTAGCTGCTTTCGCGGGTATAAAGCCGTTCCAGCGAGCGGCAGATGTTGCCCAACAGCAAATCGAACAGGCCACGCATGACGTGGATCAACGCCACGTTGTGGGAGGCATCGGCGATAGCCAGGTGAAAGCTGGCGTCCACCATGGCGTCGTGTTGTGGCTCACGCCGCGTTGGATTTCCTCCAGCGCGGCGAAACGACAGCGCAGAATTTCCCGGTCGGCATCCGTGGCGCGGAGCGCGGCGAAATAAGCCGCCACTTCCTCCAACGCGTGGCGCAATTCCAGCACGTCGAACATCGCTTTTGGGTTGTTTTTCAGCAGCTCGATCAAGGGATTGGTCAGCGCCGGGGCGATGACGTCGACCACGAAATTGCCCCCACCCCGCCGGCTTTGCAACAGTCCCCTCGATTTCAGCGTCGTGATCGCTTCGCGCAGCGACGGGCGGGATACGTTCAACTGCTGCGCCAGTTCCCGCTCGGGCGGCAATCGTTCGCCCGGTTTGAGAACGCCTTCCAGAATCAACTGCTCGATCTGGCTGACGATGGCATCCGAGACTTTCGGAGGATTTATCGTTTCGAATTGCATGATTTCGCCCAAGCGTTGCACTCAATATCGCCGTTATTGTGCCATGCGGCACTCGTTTTCATGAGTACCGAGACATCGCTAATAATGCATCGTTCGCGGCATCGGCAGGGCTAGCAAAACTTTGGTCAGACCATCTTACCAAAAGCTTGCAAACCAAAAAACGAACTGCTATAAATTGGTCAGACCATCTTACCATAAACCCCTTCCACGATGGGTCCGGTAACGGTCAATAATAATGACAAGCCAGCGCACCGCCGACCCGGATCGGGACAGCGGTACGCGGACGGCGCCAACCACCAAAGTCGGAGAAGGTATCACCATGCCCACCCGCCCCGAGAAGGCGTATTACTTCGGTACCTGTCTGATCGATCTGTGTTATCCCCAGGCCGGCATGGCCGGCATCGAACTCCTGCGGCGCGAAGGCATCCAGGTCATCTACCCTCGGCAGCAATCCTGCTGCGGCCAGCCCGCCTACAATTCCGGCTTTCCGGAAGAAGCCAGAAAAGTCGCCAGACAGCAGCTTAAAGCCTTTCCCATGGACTACCCCATCATCATTCCCTCCGGTTCCTGCGGCGGGATGCTCAAACACCACTATCCCAAGCTCTTCGCCGATCAACCCGAAGCCGCCGAGGCGCAACGCTTCGCCGGCCGGGTGTTCGAGTTGACCGAATTTCTCGTCAAGGTCCTGAATGTTCGCTTCGAAGACCGAGGCCAGCCGATCAAGGTCACCTGGCATTCGTCCTGTAGCGCGCTGCGCGAGATGCGGGTGATCGAACACTCCAAGTCGCTGCTGCGCCAGTTGCAAAACGTCGAGCTGATCGAGTTGCAACGGGAGCGGGAATGCTGCGGCTTCGGCGGTTCCTTCTCGGTCAAGCAGGCCGATCTGTCCTCGGCGATGGTCGCCGACAAGGTGGCGGACATCGAGCAAACCGGCGCTTCCCTGCTGCTCTCCGGCGATTGTGGCTGCCTGATGAACATCGGCGGGGCACTCAAACACCGCAACAGCCCTATCCCCGCCAAGCACGTCGCCGAATTCCTGCTGGAGCGCACCCAATGACCGAGACCACAGTCGATTTTCCCAGGAATTTCCAAAAGGCGCTGGGCGATGGGCAACTGCGCCGCAATCTCCGCGCGGCGATGGATACCTTGGGGCTGCGCCGCCGGACTCTGTTTTCCGACCCGGAAGCGTTCGAGCAACTGCGGGCGCGCGGCGACGCCATCCGCCGGCGGGCACTGAGCAAGCTGCCGGAATTGCTGGAGCGACTGGAGCGGAAATGCACCGAAAACGGCATTCGGGTGCATTGGGCCGAAACCCCGGCGGAAGCCAATCAAATCTGTCTGGACATCATCCGGCGCCACGACGCCACCCGCGTCATCAAGGGCAAGTCGATGGTGTCGGAGGAAATGCATCTCAACCATTTCCTCGAAGAACGCGGCATCGAGGCGCTGGAAACCGATCTCGGCGAGTACATCATCCAACTGGATCACGAAACGCCGTCGCACATCATCGTGCCGGCCATTCACAAGAACCGCGACCAGATCGCGCGATTGTTTCACGAGAAGATCCCCAACACCCCGTATACCGAAGTGGTCGAGGAACTCAACGCCATCGCCCGCAAGGTCTTGCGCGAAAAGTTTTTTGCCGGGGAAGTCGGCGTCAGCGGGGTCAATTTCGCGGTGGCTGAAACCGGCACGCTCTGTCTGGTGGAAAACGAGGGCAACGGCCGGATGTGTACCACCGCGCCGCCGGTGCATATCGCGGTGATGGGCCTGGAAAAGGTCGTCGAGCGCCTGGAGGACGTACCCCCGTTGCTGCGCCTGCTGACCGGCTCCGCGACTGGCCAGTTGATCACCACCTATTTCAACATGATCACCTCGCCGCGCAAGCCGGATGAGAAAGATGGCCCCAGGGAGGTGCATCTGGTCCTGCTCGACAACGGTCGGACCAAAATCTGGGCCGATCCCGAACTGCGGCAGACCTTGAAGTGCATCCGTTGCGGCACCTGCCTGAACCATTGCCCGGTCTATACCCGACTCGGCGGCCATGCCTACGGCTACGTCTATCCCGGCCCCATCGGTTCGATTCTGACCCCACAAATGGAAGGGCTGGAAAGCGCCGGGACGATGGCGACCGCTTCCACCTTTTGCGGGGCCTGCGAGGAAGTCTGTCCGGTCAAGATTCCGATCACCGATATTCTGCGCCGTCTGCGCGTCGAGTCCTACAACAAGGCGGATACGCCGAACGCGGTCAAGGGTCACGGCTACAAGGTCAACGCGGCGGAAAGCCTGACCTGGAAAGGCTGGGCATTGAGCAACGCCACGCCATGGGTCAACGCCTTGAACGCCAAGCTACTGGGTCTGCTGGGTCCGCAACTGCCCAAACTGCCGGGGCCGGACATCGTGAAAAAGTGGACCCAATCCCGGGCCTTGCCCCCGTTCGCCGCCAAGAGTCTGCACGCGCTCGTCAAGGAAAAGGGGATCGCCGATGAGTAACGCCCGTGCCAACATCTTGGCCCGCTTGCGCGCGGTCGCGCCGCAAGACACCGCCGCCACGACCGAACCTGCCGCGCCGACCGAGGCCGAACTCGGCCGCGCCGACAAAATAGCGCGACTCAAGCGGCTGATGGAAAACATGCATGCCGAGGTGATCGTCACCGACAGTCGGAACTGGACGAACGCCCTCAAGGATCTACTCCGCCAGCGTTCGTTAAACGGCCTGCTATGTGCCCCAACCACCCCCATCGGAACCACGCTCGCGGAAAGCTGGGAAAGCGACCTGCCGCCGCTGGTCGGTTACACCGAGGCGGTCGAGCAGTGCAAGGAACGGCTGTTCGCCATCGATGCCGCCATCACCTCGACCAAGGGCGGGCTCGCCGACGTGGGCGCCCTGATTCTGTGGCCCACCCCACAAGAACCCCGGCTGATGTCGCTGGCCCCGGCGGTGCATATCGCGGTGCTGGAAGCGGCGAAGATTCATGGCTCCCTGGCCGAAGCCATCCGGCGGGAGCGTTGGGCGGGCGGGATGCCCACCAACGCCCTGTTGATCTCCGGTCCGTCCAAGACCGCCGACATCGAACTGGTCCTGACCTTCGGCGTTCATGGTCCCAAGGAGTTGATCGTGCTGATTCTGGACGATTAACCTGCCTCAGCCACCTGGAATTTCCACTCCGGTTCGGCTCATGTATCGGAGTACCCAAGCCGGTTCGCCGGCTTCGCCACCACCAAAGCAATCCAGGAGTACAACACCATGCTCGAAAAGCAAAAATTCACCCGCCCGCTCCAGATCCTCGCCCTGTCCGCCGCGCTCTTCACCGCCGCCCTGCCGCTCGCCCAGCCGGCGGCGGCGGCCAAGGGCGATCGGGTGCGCTGGAGCGTGCCCATCGCCTTTTCCAGTAGCTTGATCGCCTTGGGAGATACCCTGCCCTGGGTGGCGCAACGCCTGAACGAGCAAACCGACGGCGCCATCAAGTTCGAGGTGTTCGAGCCGGGCAAGGTCGTGCCCGGCAACGAAATCTTCGATGCGGTCAGCAACGGCAAGGTGGACGCCGGTTACACCTGGATGGGCTACGAGCAGGGCAAGGTGCCGGCCTCGGTGCTGTTCGGCGCCGTACCCTTCGGCTTCACGCCCTGGGAATATATGTCCTGGTTCTACTACGGCGGCGGCAAGGATCTCGTCAAGGAAGTCTACACGCCGCACAACATCGTGCCAGTATTCTGCGGCATCATCAGCCCGGAAACCGCCGGCTGGTTCCGTTTCGAACTGAAATCGCTCGATCAGTTGAAGGGGCTGAAGATCCGTTTCGCCGGCCTGGGCGGCAAGGTAATGCAGAAGATGGGCGCCAGCGTGACCGTGATGCCGGCCGGCGAGTTGCAGCAAGCCCTGGAAAAGGGCGTGCTCGACGCCACCGAATTCTCGATCCCCACCGCCGACGAGCAGCTCGGTTTCTACAAGGTCGCCAAGTTCAACTATTTCCCCGGCTGGCACCAGCCCTACACCGCGCAGTATCTCTACGTCAACAAAGCCGCCTGGGACAAGCTTTCACCGGCCAACCAGGCGATCATCGACACCACCTGCGCCGCCGGCGTGATGATGTCGCTGGCCAAGTCGGAGGCCACCCAGGCGGCGGTCCTCAAAAAGTACGCCGAGGCGGGAATCACCACCACCAAGCTTTCGAGCGACATCCTGAAGGAACTGAAGAAGGTTTCGCAGGAGATCTTGCAGGAGGAAGCCGCCAAGGATCCCCTGTTCAAGAAGGTTTGGGAGTCACAGAAGGCTTTCGAGTCCTCCTACGCCAAGTGGCGGGATCTCGGCTATCTGCCGGCGAGTTCGCGGTAACCGTTCCAGCCTGCGGAGCCTGACCGAATGGCGAACCTGCCCGCGGGCGGCGGGGCGTCCGAGTCCTCCTCGGACGCCTTTCTCCTGCCCAAAACCCGCCTGTCAACTCTGATTGACGGCCTGATCCAGCGCATCGGCGAGTGGGCCTCCTGGCTCTGGCTGGCGCTGCTGGCGATCATCATCGTCAATGTCGCCCTGCGCTATCTGCTCGGACGGGGCTATATCCTGTTCGAGGAGTTGCAGTGGCACCTCTACGGCGCCGCCTGGCTGCTGGCGCTGGCCTTCGTTTTCAGGAACGACGCCCACGTGCGCATCGACGTCCTGGCCGCGCGCCTGCGCCCGCGTGCGCGCGCCTGGATCGAACTGCTGGGCATTCTGTTCCTGCTGCTGCCGTTCGCCCTGTTCGTGGTCATCGAGTCCGTTCCGTTCGTCGCCACCGCCTACCAGCTCCATGAGGTTTCGCCCTCGCCCGGCGGCCTGTCGCATCGCTGGGCGATCAAAGCCTTCATCCCGCTCGGCTTTGGTCTGCTGGCGCTGGCCGGCTTCGCCCGGTTGCTGCGCTGCTCCGCGCTGCTGTTCGGCATCCCCAGCCCCCAGCGAAATCCCTGATCCGGAACGAGGTCGATCACGATGGAAGCTTATGAAATTCTGGTTATTCTCTACCTCGTTCTGTTCATCGCCCTGCTGTTCACCGGCTATCCGATCGCCTGGATTCTGGGAGGGCTGTCGCTGCTGTTCTCCGCCACCGGCATCTTCCTCAGCAGGCAATACGATCTCGACACCTTCCTGCTCGACAGTTGGGATGACTACGCCATCATCGTGGACCGGATCTGGGCGCAGGCCCAGAACTGGCTGCTGGTGGCCCTGCCGATGTTCATCTTCATGGGCTTGATGCTCGACCGTTCCGGGGTGGCCGAGCGGATGATGGCCAACTTCGTCGTCCTGTTCGGACGGCTGCGCGGCGGACTGGCCCTGACCGTGGTGTTGATCGGCATCCTGCTGGCCGCGTCGACCGGCATCGTCGGCGCCTCGGTGGTGCTGCTGGCCATGCTGTCCATCCCGCTGATGGTGCAGAGCGGTTACGACAAAGCCCTGGCGACTGGGGTGGTGGCGGCCTCGGGCACCCTCGGCATCCTGATTCCGCCCAGCATCATGCTGGTGGTCATGGCCGACCAGCTCTCGCTGTCCGCCGGCGATCTGTTCATGGGGGCCATGATTCCGGGATTGCTGCTGGGGCTGTGCTATGCGGTCTACGTGCTGATCTTCGCCTTCTTCAATCCGGACAAGGCTCCGGCCCCGGCCGATCCGCCGCCGCTGACGCCACGCCTGATTTTCAATACGGTGCTGGCGGTGCTGCCGGCTTTCGGCCTGATCCTGGCGGTGCTCGGCACCATCTTTCTCGGCATCGCCACCCCCACCGAGGCCTCCGGGGTCGGCGCCTTCGGCGCGATGCTGCTGGCCGCCATCAATCGCCGGCTCGATCTGAAAATCCTGCGCGAGGTCTGTATTCAGACCATGCAGACCACCGGCTTCATCCTGGCGATCTTCGTCGGCGCCACCGCCTTTTCGGTGGTCATGCGCTCGCTGGGCGGCGACGAGTTCATCGCCGACTTGCTCAAGTCGCTGCCGTTCGGCCCCAGTGGCGTGGTGCTGTTCATCCTGTTCATCGCTTTTCTGGCCGGCTTCTTCCTGGACTGGCTGGAAATCAGCCTGATCATCCTGCCGCTGGTCGCGCCGGTGGTGAAGGCGCTGGGCTTCGATCTGGTCTGGTTCACCGTGCTGGTGGCGGTGTGTTTGCAGACGTCCTTCCTGACGCCCCCGGTCGGTTTCTCGCTGTTCTATCTCAAGGGCGTGGTGCCGCCGGAGATCAGCATGGGTCACATCTATCGGGGCATCGTGCCGTTCGTGCTGCTACAACTGGCGGTGCTGCTGTTGTGCTTTTTCTGGCCGGCGCTGATCACCTGGTTGCCCGGTGTGGTCTACGGTCAGTGATCAACCCTTGTTCCCGTTGACGGGAGTGAATCATGGCTCCAAGCGATATTCTGGTTTTTCTCGACGAGTTCGAGCACACCGCCGACCGTCTCAAGGTCGCCGCCGACCTGGCCGCCGCTCGTGGCGCGATGTTGATCGGGTTGCGCGTCGAGGTGCAGCCCCGAATTCCCCGGGCGCTGCGCGGGGCGATCGAGGAACGGGCGATGGCGGCGCACCAGTCGGCCCTGCGCGCGGTGAGCGACCGGCTTGAAGCCCTGTTCCGGCAAGAGGCGGCGGCGCGTGGTTTGCAAAGCGAATGGTGGCGGGTGGCGGACGGCGCCATGGCCGACGTGGTCGAGCGCGCCCGTTACGCCGGTCTGATCGTCGTCAGCCAGCACGATCCCCAGGACGACGAGGAGTTTTCCGCCGATATTCTGATCCACGAACTGCTGCTCGGCGGCGGTCGGCCCGTGTTGATCGTGCCCAGATGGCCAGTCGACGGCACGGTCGGTCGACGCGCGGTCGTGACCTGGAATAACAGCCGCGAGGCCAGTCGGGCGCTGGCCGACGCCCTGCCCCTGCTGGCGGGGGCCGAGCGGGTCACGGCGATGATCGCCCCCGACGATCGCGCCGAAGCGATCGGCGAGCGGCTGGTCGCCTATCTCGCCCGCCACGGGGTCGCCGCGACTCCGAAAATCCTGGAAGACCACCCGGACAAGTCACCGGGCGTGGCCATCCTCCAGGAATGCAACGCGATCGATGCCAACCTACTGGTGATGGGTGGTTATGGTCGCTCGCGGTTGCGCGAAAAGGTTTTCGGCGGGATGACCGAATTTGTTCTGGGTGTTGCCCGTTTGCCGGTGCTGATGTCGCACTGAGAGGAGAGAGCCAATCATTCAACCAGCCTTGCTCTATCCCACGGGCAAATTCCAGCCCGGCATGGCCAAGGGCTTATACCAATTCTGAATAGGTTTTCGTCATTCCCGCGAATGCGGGAATCCAGGCAGCCGCTGAAAAACTGGATACCCGCTTTCGCGGGTATGACGAACAGTGTGGTTTTTGATCTGAAAAAGATAAAACCTATCGGGAAACGGTATTACCGTCAAAACGAGGCGCAATCACCGATGCAATCGACGGCCCACGAACAACTTTACCGCAATCTACAAAAATTCATCCCGGCCACGCGCCTGATCACCGATCCCTTGCGCACGCTCGCCTACGGCACCGACGCCAGCCTGTACCGGCTGATCCCCAAGCTGGTGGTGCGGGTGGAAAGCGAGGACGAGATGCGGCGCATTCTGGCGCTGGCGCACCAGCACGGCACGCCGGTCACTTTCCGCGCCGCCGGCACCAGCCTCTCCGGTCAGGCGGTCACCGATTCGGTGTTGCTGCAACTGGGCGACGGCTGGCGCGGCTGGAAAATTGGCCCGGATGCGGCGACCATCACCTTGCAACCCGGCTTGATCGGCGGTCACGCCAACCGCTACCTGGCGCCCTACCGGCGCAAGATCGGACCGGACCCCGCTTCGATCAACACCTGCCAGATCGGCGGTATCGCCGCCAACAACGCCAGCGGGATGTGTTGCGGCACCGCCCAGAACAGCTACCAGACCCTGAAAAGTATGCGGGTGATGCTGGCCGACGGCGCGGTGCTGGACACGGCCGATCCCGCTAGCCGCCAAGCCTTCAGCGCCAGTCATGGCACCCTGCTCGACCGGCTGGCCGAACTTGGCCAACGTATCCGCGCCGACGCGGCGCTGGCGGAACGCATCCGCCACAAGTTCAAGATCAAGAACACCTGCGGCTACAGCCTCAACGCCCTGGTGGATTACGATGATCCCTTCGAGATTTTGCAACACCTGATGATCGGCTCCGAAGGCACGCTGGGCTTCATCGCCGAAATCACCTACCACACCGTCGAGGAGCACACCCACAAGGCCACGGCGCTGATGATCTTCCCCGACATCCAGACCGCCTGCGAAGCCGTGGCGGCGCTGAAAAACCAGCCGGTGGCGGCGGTGGAACTGATGGACCGCGCCTCGATCCGGTCGGTGGAGAACAAGGCGGGAATGCCGGCGTACTTCAAGGAGTTGCCCGAAACCGCCGCCGCGCTGCTGGTCGAAACGCGGGCGATGGATTCGGTGAGCTTGACCGCTCAGGTCGAAGCCATCTCCGCCGGCACCGCCGCCATACCCACCCTGCTTCCGTTCCAGTTCACCGACCGGCCGGAAGAGTTCACCCAGTTGTGGGCGATCCGCCAGGGGTTGTTTCCATCGGTCGGTTCGGCGCGGGCGACCGGCACCACCGTCATCATCGAGGATGTCGCGGTTCCCGTGCCCCAGTTGGCGGCGATGACCCTGGATTTGCAACGGCTGTTCGAGCGACACGGCTACACCGGCTCGATCATTTTCGGCCACGCGCTCGAAGGCAATCTGCATTTCGTCATCACCCCCGACTTTGCCCAGCCAGCGGAAACCGAACGCTACAAGCACTTCATGGACGATGTGTGCCGGATGATCGTCCATCAATACGACGGTTCGCTGAAGGCGGAACACGGCACCGGCCGCAACATCGCCCCGTTCGTCGAACTGGAATGGGGTCAGCAAGCCTACCGATTGATGTGGGAAATCAAGGCGCTGTTCGATCCCCACAACCTGCTCAATCCTGGCGTCATCCTCAACGACGACTCGGAAGCGCACCTCAAGCACATCAAACCGATGGCCGCCGTCGATCCGCTGGTCGACAAGTGCATCGAGTGCGGGTTTTGCGAGCCGAACTGTCCGTCTCGCGCCCTGACCCTGTCGCCGCGCCAGCGCATCGTCGGCTTGCGCGAAATGGCGCGCTTGGCGGCAGTGGGCGAGGATGGCAACCGGCTCAAAGCCATCGACGAGGCGTATCAGTACCAGGGGATCGATACCTGCGCCGCCGACAGTCTGTGTTCCCTGACCTGTCCGGTCGGCATCAACACCGGCACGATGATGCTGAAGAAACGCGAGCAACGACGGGGCGCGACCGCGCAATGGATCGGCAGCCAGCTCGCAAAGCAATTCAATAGCGTCACCGCCGTCACCCGGCTCGGCCTGGGCGCCGCCAATCTCTCCCACAAGATCTTTGGCGCCTGGTTGCAAGGCAGCGTGATCGGCGCCGCGCGCAAGCTGTCCGGCAACCGCATCCCGCTGTGGAATCGCTACATGCCCACCGCCGGCGCGCTGCCCAAACCGGAAGACAAGGCAGCGTCCAATCGTCCGCGCGTCGTCTATTTCCCCAGTTGCGCCAGTCGCACGATGGGACCGGCCAAGGGCGATCCCGAATTGGACGCCCTGCCGGTGAAAACCGCCGCCCTGCTGCGCCGGGCCGGTTTCGAGGTCATCCTGCCCGAAGATCGAACTTCGCTGTGCTGCGGCCAGCCCTTCGCCAGCAAAGGCTTGCCAGAACAAGCCGACGCCAAGCGGGCCGAGGTGGAACAAGCTCTGCGCAAGGCCAGCCGCGACGGGCAAGACCCCATCGTCATCGATACCAGCCCGTGCTCGCTACGGCTCAAGCGCAACCAGGAGCAATCCGGGCTGAAGCTGTACGACATCACCGAATTCCTGCACGACTTCGTGCTGGAGCGGCTGGCGCTGCGCAAGCTGCCGGAAACCGTCGCTCTGCACCCGACGTGCAGCACCACCCACATGGGCTTGCAGGCCAAGCTCAAGACCATCGCCGAGACCTGCGCCGAGCGCGTCGTCATCCCCGACCGGGTTTCCTGCTGCGGCTGGGCCGGCGACAAAGGTTTCACCCACCCGGAGTTGAACGCCAGCGCCTTGCGGGATTTGCCAGCGGCGTTGCCGGATGACTGCCGGTCTGGGTATTCCACCAGTCGCACCTGTGAAATCGGCTTGTCTCTCCACAGCGGGCGCTACTACCGCTCCATCGTCTATCTGGTAGACCGCTGCTCGCGGCCCGATACCGGCTGATTCCCTGGCATTTCCCAGTTCTCAAGGACGCCCGCGCGGGCGGGTTGGGGGCTTTTTGCGCCCGCGATTTGCCCGACTGGGGTTTCAGGAAGAAAAAAACGTGTCGTCGTCAACCACCATCCGAGGAATTGCCCACCATGCAACCATGGACTCAGGTTTACACACCACTGGGTGGCAATCTATGGCTTTCCGCCCTGGTCGCCGCCATTCCGATCATCTTTTTCTTCATCGCACTGGCCGTCTTACGGATGAAAGGCCATATCGCCGGTTTGATCACGGTGGCGCTCGCCGTCGTCATCGCCATCGTCGTGTATCAAATGCCGGCATCGATGGCGCTGGCCGCGACCGGCTACGGCTTCCTCTACGGCTTGTGGCCGATTTCCTGGATCATCGTGGCCGCCGTGTTTCTGTACAAACTCACGGTCAAGACCGGCCAGTTCGAGATCATCCGTTCCTCGGTCCTGTCCATCACTGGCGACCAGCGTTTGCAGATGGTCCTGGTCGGTTTCTGCTTCGGCGCGTTTCTGGAAGGGGCGGCGGGATTCGGCGCCCCGGTGGCGATTACCGCCGCGTTGCTGGTGGGCCTGGGCTTCAATCCGCTCTACGCCGCCGGCCTGTGTCTGATCGCCAACACCGCGCCGGTGGCGTTCGGCGCTCTGGGTATTCCCATCACGGTCGCCGGCAAGGTCACCAGCACCGATCCGTTCCTCATCGGCCAGATGGCGGGCCGGCAACTGCCGCTGCTGTCGCTGTTCGTCCCGTTCTGGCTGGTGTTCATCATGGACGGCTGGCGCGGCGTGCGGGAAACGTGGCCGGCGATTTTCGTGGCGGCGGCGGCTTTCGCGCTGACCCAGTACTACACCTCGAACCACTGGGCCTACGAACTGCCCGACATCACGTCCGCCCTGGTCAGCCTGGTCGTCCTGACCCTGTTCCTGCGCTTCGTCTGGCAACCCCAGGAAAACTTCGCGTTTCAGGGCGCGGGCGGCAATGGGGCCAGCACGGCGACGCGACCTGTCCGTTCCGAGTATAGCGCGGGCCAAATTTTCAAAGCTTGGTCGCCGTTTATCGTCCTGACCATCATGGTGACCATCTGGACGCTGCCCTCGTTCAAGGCCCTGTTCGCCAAAGGCGCCCTGCTGGAGTCGTGGATCATCAGCTTCCACGTTCCCGGTCTGGACAAGCTGGTCATGAAGGACCTGCCTATCGTCAAGGCGTTGACGCCCTATGACGCCGTTTACAAATTCGACGTGCTGTCGGCGACGGGAACTTCCATTCTGCTGGCGGCCGTGATCAGCGCGTTCATCCTGCGGGTCAACGTCAAGACGTTTTTCACCACGTTCTGGGAAACTTTGGTGGAACTGGCCCGGCCGATCTTCACCATCGGCCTGGTGCTCGGCTTTGCCTTCATCGCCAATTACTCAGGCGCTTCCTCGACGCTGGGCCTGGCTTTCGCCGCAACCGGCGTGCTGTTCCCCTTCTTCTCCCCGTTCCTGGGCTGGCTCGGCGTCTTCCTGACCGGCTCCGACACCTCCAGCAACGCGCTGTTCGCCAACTTGCAGCAAGTCACCGCCCAGCAGATCGGCGTCGATCCGACCCTGACCATCGCCGCCAACACCACCGGCGGCGTCACCGGCAAGATGATTTCGCCGCAGTCCATCGCGGTCGCCTGCGCCGCGACCGGACTGGTGGGCAAGGAATCGGACCTGTTCCGCTTCACGCTGAAACACAGCCTGTTCTTTGCCACCATCATCGGCGTCATCACCTACGTGCAGGCGTATTACCTGCAATGGATGATTCCGGTGGCGGTGCGGTAACGTTTCGAGGCTGGGTGGCAATTCCTCTCCCGCGGATGGGAGAGGGTGGTCGGTCAACACGGTCTGGCCCATGGCCGGCAAACACGTTCATCCCGCCACCGGCGGTCATCGGACGATCCAGTCCGGCTCACAACCGCCTCTTGGACGATTTATCCCGCGCACATCAAATCACGCTGACTCCTGGCGCCGACCCTCCAGCCACTCCGTATCCGCCTCGTCGACCCAAACCGGAGCGCGCCGCCCCATGACGCGCGCCGCCTGGTCCGCGGACAGCGGCCGCTCCAACAGATAACCCTGGAACGCATCGCAGCCGAGACCGTGGAGATAACCGAGTTGCTCCCGCGTTTCCACGCCCTCCGCCACGACCTTGAGACCGAGGGTGTGAGCCAGCGCGACCATGGCGCTGCAAATCACGGCGTCATTCTGATCGGTCATGATCTTCTCGACGAAGCAGCGATCCAGCTTCAGGGATTGGATCGGCAGCGACTTGAGATGGCCCAGCGAGGAAAAACTGGCGCCGAAGTCGTCGAGGGCCAGACGAACGCCTATCGCCCGCAACTGGTTCAATACCGCGATGGTGGCTTGCGGATTCTCCATCGCCACGCTCTCGGTCAATTCCAACTCCAGGTCGCCCGGATCAAAACCCGCATCGGCCAACATGTTCGCCAACCGTTTGGGAAACCGCTCGTCGCGCAACTGATGAAGCGACACATTGACCGCAACGCGGGCAATGTTCGCCCCGGATTCGCGCCACTGGCGCCACTGGCGTAGCGCCTGACCCAACACCCAGTTGTCCAGATCGACCATCAGGCCGATTTCCTCGGCGACGGGAATGAACCGGGCCGGCGGCGCCAGGCCTTCCGCCGGATGAACCCAACGCAACAGCGCCTCGGCGACGAAGGCGCGACCGCTCGCCGCATCGAACTGGGGCTGGAAATGCAGGATGAATTGCCCGGCCCCCAGCGCCTGCCGGAGATGGTTTTCCAACGACAGGCGCTCCCGGACCGACTCGTTCATGCGGTCGGTGAAAAACTGGTAGTTGTTGCGGCCGCTGGCCTTGGCGTGGTACATGGCCGCATCGGCGTTCTTCATCAGGACATCCACGGTGTCGCCATCGTCGGGAAACAGCGCGATCCCGATGCTGGGCGTGGAATGAAGTTCGTGGCCCTCGACCTGATAGGTTTGGCCAAGAACGTTGCGAACCCTTTCGGTCGCGTAGGCCACATAACCGACGTTGTCCACTCCCACGAGCACCACGACAAACTCATCCCCGCCCAGGCGCGCCACCACATCGCTTTGCCGCACGGCGCCCTCCAGCCGGCGGGCGATCTCGACCAGCAACCCATCGCCGAAGCAATGACCGAGCGTGTCGTTGACGATCTTGAAGCGGTCCATGTCGATAAAGAGCACGGCCACGCCGATCGTTTCACGGCGCGCCCAGCTCAGCACCTGTTCAAGCCGCGCTTTCAGGTGCAGGCGATTCGGCAACCCGGTCAGGGGGTCGTGGTAGGCAATCTGGCGAATGCGTTCCTCGGCCTCCCGCTGCAAACGCAAGCGGGTTTCACTGGCATGCAGCGCCGCGTCGCGCTCGGCGATGGCGTTCTGGAAGCTGGTCAGCGCCCGCGCCATCGCCGCCACTTCATCGGCGCCGCGCAACAAGACCGGGTCAAGGTATTGCTTGCCCAGGGCGTCCGGCTCATCGACCACCTGTCGCGCGGCCACGAGCATGGCATGGGTGATTGTTTCGATCGGGTCCAGCACGGTGCGGCGAACGAACCGGTAAACCCCAAGGAGGGCGAGTAAAATCACCAGCGTCACCGCCAGCAGCACAACCTGCGCGTCGCCGACCTCCCTGGCTGAAAACGAAACCCGCTCGCCCGCCCGCGCCACCAGGCTGTCGACCAGTGACGACACCATCTCGACGGTCGCCGTCAACAGCAACCGGATTTGTTCGACCTGTCGAGTCACTTCCTCGTTGCGGCGCAATTCATCCTGGCGCGACGCACCCAAGGCGTTCTCACCACTCATCGTGGTTTCGTACCCGGCCGTGGCCGTCGCCAGGGCCATCTTCGCTTCTCCCGGCGGCAGCAACCGATACAGAGACAGGCGCCTGATCACCACTTCAGCATCGGCCTGGTGGCGAGCCAAGTGATCCATATCGGTTTCCCTCAGGATTTGCTTGGCGATTTCCAGCAGTTCGCGACTGTCGGTGCGGATATCCTGCACCGTGGCCAACCAGTTCATGTCCTTGTCCAGCAGTTGATCGAGACGTCGCCGCAACTGGTCGGGCGCTGCCTCGGCCACGTCGACGGCGAGCGCCCGCGTCACCCGCGCCCGCAGTTGCGCCTCGACCTCGGTGGCGGCGGCAAAATGACGGGCATGCGCCAGTTCAACCTGGCGCCAGCCGGCTTCGCGGCCGGCGACGGCGGCGGCGCGCGCCAGAACCAACGCATCCAGTTGGCCGACCTCGCGCTCGATCCTTTCCAGCTTGAAGAGCAGGTTGGCCATTTGCTCGCGCTGAAGCGGCGCGATGCTGTTCCGGGCTTCAAGGGCGCTGGTGCCCTCGCGCAGTTCCTGGACCAGCCGATCCAGCGCCTGTCGGCCGCCGTTACGCCCGTTCTCCCGATTGGAAGCCAGCGCCGGCAGGTGAAGCAGCATTTCCTCGGTAAGGCTCTGAAGGTGACGGGCCCGCGCGACATCGGTGAGATGAACCGAAGCCAGTTCGTCGGTTTGCCGTTGCAGGCGCGCTAGGGAAAAATAGGCGTAGCCGGTCAACGCCGCGGTGATCGCCAGCAGAATCGCCACCACGGCGGCGATGCGGAATTGGATGGTGGAAGGCGGTCTTGAAACGCGAGGATCTGATTCGTCCACTGGGAACCTGCGGTCGGTCGCGAACTTAAACCGGTGGGCGGTAGCCTGTTTCAGCCTTCAGCGCAAGGCCTGAATGCGATCGTAAAGCGCGCCGCCCCAGGGAAAATAGTCGCTGTGGTGAAAGGACCACAGCGCGGCGGCCAGCGCGGCGCGATCGACCTCATTGAAAGTGACGCCCCGATCGCGCAAGGTTCGCCGCAGTTCCAATTCCTCCTGGCGCACGTCCTGAGTCACCCGCCACGCCGCCGCGCCGAAAACGCGCGCCAGAATCGCCTGATCTGGCGCGGGCAAGGCGTTCCAGCGCTTCGCGTCCATGACGATCAACTGGGCGTCCATGATATGACCGGTCAAATTGACCACCGGCGAAACCTCGTAAAAGTGCATCGCCCGAATCGCCGGCAGCGGATTTTCCTGCGCGTCGACGATCCTGGCCTTCAGCGCCTGGTAGGTTTCCTTGAACGGAATCGGCACCGGCCGCGCGCCCAGGGCGCGGAACGTGAGAATCATGGTTGGGATGTTCGGCACGCGGATGACCAATCCCTTGAAATCCTCCAGCGAACGCAGCGGAGCATTCGTCGTGACATGGCGTTCCCCGTAGTAGGCCAGGCCGAATGTCTTGAGTCCGGTTTTCCGCTCCATGTCCGCCACCAACTCCTGAAGCAGTGGGCTGTCGCGGAAGGCCCGCCAGTGATCGAAATCGCGGAAAACATAGGGTCCGGCGCCGATGGCCAGCGGCGGATAGAGATTCAGCAAGTGCCCAAAGCTCAGATAGGCCATGTTGGCCGTGCCATCCTTGAAGCCCTCGACCACTTCGGCATCGGTCTTGCCAAGCTGTCCGCGCGGAAAAATCCGCAATTGGCAACGCCCTCCCGTCTGACTGTCGATCTGGTTCGCCGCCCACAGGATTCCCTGGTGGTGGGCGGTCGAATCGTCGAGAATGTGGCCGAAAACAAGCGTTTCGGCATGACCCGGCAACGCGACGGCACACCCCAGCGCGGCGATCACGGCGCGAAACAGAGGGAACCATATCTCTCGCATGATTGCACCCTTTCGGCATGGGTCCCAAGGCGTAAAATTCACGCGGTCGCCAGCGCGGCCACCGCCAGGACCAGCGGCGGCTGATCCGTCACACCGGATCGGGCAACCAGGGCGCTCGCCTTGTCGCGGGCGACCGACCTTTTCTTCGCCGCCGCCAGTTGCTCCAGTTCCCGCCGAGCGGACGGATCATGCACGCCCCGCCGTATTTCGTCCAGGATGTCGGTGAACCGGTCCAACAGCAGCGACAGCTTGCGGGGCGAAAATTTCGCCACACCGCCGCCAATGACCTGCTCCAGCGCCAGCCACACCGTCGCCCGTTCCGCTTCGCCGGTCGCGCACAGCGACGCCAATGCCTGATCCAGTTGCGCGAAGCCCTGCTCCGTCGCCCGGATTTGGCCGGCCAGTGCGCCGGCGAGGTCCGCAGGGGTTACGCGGCCATCCCGCAACCCTTGGGCGAGCACGTCGACGCACCCTTCCCGCTGCGGGGTTTGCGTCGCCAGCAGCCCGCGCGCCACCCGATCCAGATGCGGACGGATATCCACTTGCGGCAGCTTGCCCAGCCCCAGCAGGCCCAGCGTCAGGTCCCGGTTGTAATCTTCCTTGCGGCCCTGGCGGCACAGCCCGGCCTCGAACAGGCGTTGCGCCAGCAGCGGAAACCGGAAAACCTGATCCGCGACCAGATCGGCGGTCGCGAAATAGTGGATATCGGCCAGCACGTAAGGCCACAGGGTCGGATGGGACGTTTCCTGGCTCAGGTAGGATGAAAACGAGGAATGCAGTTGTTCGACCAGCGCGTTGGTCACGGGCTGGGGCGCGAACAACAACTCCGTCAGCAGGGTAGATTTCAGTTGCGATTCCTGAAACATTCGGTTGAACCAACCCCGCGCCGAGGATAGCCGCTCCAGCAGTCGAGGCGCGCGGCCGGCGATGCCCGCATCGTTCAAACCGAATCGGCAGCGCAGCGCGGCGCCGAATAGCCGGAATCCCGCGTTCTCGGCGGCGTCGGGATCGTGGTGGAAGATTTTGACGCGCAAGGTATCCACTAGACCACCGCCGGTAAAGCCGCCCGACAGGGCATGGAACAGCGGCTCGGTCGGCGGGTGTTTGTCGCAGCGCTGCAACCACCGTTCGAGCGCGGATTCCGCCTCGGCGGTGGGCGCCAGGGCCAGAATCAGGGCATCGGCGAACGGCGCATCGAGCCTGGCGATCCCCGGCGCCAGCCGGTTCCAGGCGTCGGCTCGCTGTTCGGGCAACCCAGGGAGGCGATACAGCGCCGCGCCGAGTTCGTCGGCATCGAGCAAACGCGGCGGGAGCGCGTTGAGGCGGTCGGCGAACACTGCCGGCGCCAACCAGCCCGCCGCGTGGGTCGGCGTGGACAACAACGCATCGTGGCCGGCGGCGATCAAAGCCGACAGATGTTTTAAACGCCGCCGCTGGGCCGGTTTGAACTGGCTGTCGAGCAACTGCCCGCCCCGGCTATTCTTGGGAAAACTGGGCAACGCCTCGCCGCGCCAAGCCCCGACCAAAAACAGCGCCGACAGCTCCCCGCCCCGACCCCACCACGCGGACCCTTCCAGTGACCCTTGCTGCCATTCCCCCAATTGATCCAGCACCGGCGCGAGGATGGCGCCGACCCGCTCGAAATGGGCCGAACCGGCGAAGCGCAGCAGACCCGCGAAGATGCGCTCGTAGTCGGCCTGGGTGAACACGCGATTCCGCGTCCGCGCGATGTCGAGCGCCAAGGCTTCCGCCGTCTCGTGCAACGCGAAATCGGGGGGAGATAACGCGGACGAATGATCGGGAACGGTCGCTTCCAACTCGCCGCATTGGCCGGTCGCCAGATAATGCTCCAGCAACGCCAGCCGTCGGCGCGACAGCGAGTCGGCGGGATCGGCTTCCGCCCGTTGCCGGATCGCGTCCACCGCCGCCAACAGGTCGGAATGTCGATCGGGGCTTTCTTCATCGACACCTTCCGATGGAGTCGCGGGACGTTCGGCGAGCAAGTGGGCGATGGGGGCGAGTTCGGCCGGAGGCAACACCGCCGCCATCTCCTGCAATGGCCGCAAGGTATCTTGGTCGAAATGTTGCGGCTGGAACGTTCCAAGCCAGCGCAGCAGATCGGCGCGCAGGGCGGCATGAGGGCTGCCCAAGCCATTCGCGACTGCGTTCAAGGCGGACGCGGTCAGTTCGGGTTTGGCCTTGACCTGTTTTCTGAGCAGGCGCAGGGCCGATTTGGCGAGCCCCTGCACCGGATTTTGCAAGGCGTAACCCAGCGATCCGACCAGTTCCGCCGGGTCGGCTTCCTCCAAAAAATGCCGCTCCACGATGCCGAACGCCAGCTTGCTGGCCGCCGGAGCGGGCGCGTTGAGCAAGGTGATGAAGTCTCCGGCATGAAGCCGGATTTCGGCGTCGGTCGGCGCCAGGCGGCCGAACAGGTCGATCCAGCATTTGGCGACGTGGGGACGCAGGGGGCTTTGCAGCTTGCGCACGATCAGCGCCAGAAAATCGGCGCGCGGCAGCTTGCCCTCGGCGATCCGGCGGATCAACGTATCGACGACCCTCGCGTCCAGCAACGGCTCGAAAAAACCTTCCTGCGCGGGCGGTTCGTAATCCAGCCCGGCCAGAATCATGGCGGAGTCGAAGCCTTTCAGCGCGTGGCTGAAAAAACCGTCGCGGCGCATCGCCATACCGATATAGGGCGCCAGCGCGTCCGCCCATTCGGGATGCTGCTGGCGCGCTTCCAGCATCAATCGCGCCACGCCCTGATCGCCGCCGGTGAACCGCGCCCGGCTCAACACCTGCTCGAACACCCGCGCCACGGCTTCGCCGATCCACGGTTCCGGCCGATCCAGCAACACCCGTCCTACATACAGGACAAATTTTTGCGTCCGCACCGGTTGTCGGGAACTGGTCTTGAACGCGCCCGCGACGCCGCCTTTCCCCGCCAGCCCCGCCAGCAACAGATTCAAGCGGCTGTGGAAGGACATCAAGACGCCATAAGCGCGCTGCTGCAACAAGCCTCCCTGCAACGCCTGCGGATTGTTGAGCGCCCCCGGCGCGGCCAACGTGGTCGCTTGATCGCGCAGAAAGGCAACCGGGTCTTCCCGAATGGCCCGATACAGGTCGGCCAGCTTGGCCGGCCGCGCTGCCTGCTCGAAACGGCAGGCGCGGTTCAACACCTTGAACAGCTCGCCGAATTGGCCGAACAGCGCCCCGCGCTGCTCGGCGGTCAGCGGCCGCAACACGTCGCGCAGCCGGTCGTCGTCGCCCTCGAACAGTTCGCGCAGCAGGATTTGAAACCGCTCGTCGCTCACGGCGTCTGCTCCGCCGCGAAGCGCAGCGCCAACAGATGCTTGCAGGGGCCGCGCCGCAGTTCGTGCCGTTGTATCCAGGGACAGGTGCAGCGGCCCTCGCGCAAATAGCCCTGGCTGTCTACCCACAGCGCGACTTGGTAATAGCCGCTTTCGCCACGCACCCAGCCGCTGGCAATCAATGCGCCATCGTCGCGCCGCTCGCGATGCTCAATCTCGACCGATTGCTTTGCTAACAGAGTTCGGGAACCCTGAAGCCGGCCGGGCTGATGCTTAGCGTCCACCAGAAACGGCAACTGGCGGTAAAAATAGCGGTCGCGATCCCGGTCGAAGCCCAGCAAGCCCTGCTGGGCGAGCCGGTCCACGATTTCGGTGGCGCGCGGCAGCGATAAATCCTGATGCTGGGCCAAATCGGCGACGGTGAAGTGGTTCAGGTTGTGGGCGGCGACGCGGGCCAGCGCCAGATCGACCTCGTCGACGTCCGCCGCGCTCAACTGGCGCAGCGCATCGCCGTCGCCGGAAAAGCCGTGCGCCGCCGCGCCCGACAGCCCCAGCGTGAACTGGGCCGCGCCGGTGTCCGCCACCCAGAGCGAGGCACCGGTCGCTTCGGTTTGATAAACCCGCAATACCTGCAAATCGGGCAGGATGGATTGCAGCAGTCGCAATCGATGACCGTCGGTGACGGCGATGAAACCACCCTGGCCGGCGGGCTGGCGGTGGAGGATTTCCGGTTTGTGGCGTTTCGGCACTAGATACAGCGCGCCCCTCGTGCTGGCGGGAATCTGGGTGAGCAACTGGCCGGCGGTCAGCCGATCCAGCTCGAACAGCGGTTGAGCTTGGCGCTGCACCGCCTGCACCTGGAGAAAACCCTTGATCCAGCGTTCCGGCAATTTGACCTTGTGCTCGACCGCCTCCCCCCGCTGCGACTGGAGCTTGATCGACTGTTCGCCCATCTCAAAGTGGGCCGGCTTGCCGGGCCGCAGTTGCGCCAAGTGATTGAGAAAGGCGCCGTTGAAATCGACGTTGGTGGTGCCGTTGCGGTTGAACGCGCCATCGGCGAAGGCGTTTGCGGTGAAATCGGCGCGGGCGTAGACGCTGGCACAACTGGAGAAACACTCCAGCCGCAGTAACTGGTTGCCCGAGGTGATGACCGGGTCCAGCAAGCGCCACCAGTCGGGCCGGTAGAAACGCGATTCCACCGTCCGCCGCAGGCCAAGCAGCAAATTGCGGAAGAGCAGCGGTTGGGCGATCTGGCCGGAGAAAATGGCGGGAACGGCGGCGTCGGTCCGCCGATCATCGGCCAGTTCCGTGGACGCCATGAAAACCAGCACGAGGCTGGGCTGGGCGTCGATGAGGCTGGGTTGGCGGTAGCGGGTGACGAAGTCCATGGAAGCAACCTGTCTGGGTTTGCGTTGATGCCCAAGAGATTCAAGATTAACCTTTTGATTATAGAAACCTACTTGCGAGTAGGCATCCGCCGGGAGAAGATTTTCACCGGACGATCCCACCATTCGCCCGGAAGAATAAAATAGCGATATTCCATCTCCAGGCCCCACCCATGATCCGCAAGAAACTGCCGATCGGTATCCTACCTTCCGCCAGACTGGGCCGACCTCGCTTGAGATTCCGTTCAGGGCTCCCTGGACCCGTTCACTGGGCTAGAAATCATTTCCTAGATTCCGCCAAAGGCGTCGGCAAATACCCGCAGCACACAAAGCACCCGCCTAGGTTCGCATCAGGTGCTTGACCAGTCTCGAAAAATTAAGGACACTCTTTTTTTCCGGTTAGATTTCCCATTGGTGGTTCCTTTGGCATGAAATTTCCCACTCATTTATTGCGCGTATTCTTGTTATTTGCGGTCATGCCAGCGGGCCACGCAGCGCTGGTGACTCACACCATCACCGGCACTGTTATCCAGGTAGACCCGGCGCTGACATCGCAATTCTCGGTCGGCCAAACGGTCTCCTATCAATTTACGTTCGACGATGCCACGCCCGATACCAGTTCCCTCCCAGAGATTGGTAGTTACCTCGGGGCGCTGAAGTCCGCATTCGGGACGATCGGGACTTATTCGTTCAATGAAACGGCTATCAATTCCAATATGTTTGTCGTTAACAACCACCCAACGGCTAACGACCAAATTACCGTAAATCCCTTCTCGATTACGGGTCCGTCGGTGAATGGATATGGCCCACTCCAGATTCAGTTATGGTTCCTGTTGGATGCTACCGATACGGCATTGGGGACAACATCATTGTCGGTCCTTCCACCAGACCTAACCAAGTTCGGCACTCAATTCAATCTGATTGTTTTTGTAAATTCCTCTTCTAGTTATGCGGATGTCCACTGGAATATAACCTCCTGGCAAGTCAGTTCCGCGGATCTCTCGATCACCAAGACCGACGGCGTCGGTTCGGCATTTCCCGGAGGCACGACCAGCTACACGATTGTCGCAACGAACGCGGGGCCATCGGCCGTAACCAACGCCACCGTCGCCGACACCTTCCCGACGGCCTGCACCAGCGTGAGCTACACCAGCGTCGCCGCCGGTGGGGCCACCGGCAACACCGCCGGACCGGCTTCGGGCAACATCAACGATACGGCCCTTAACCTCCCGGTCGGCACCTCGGTCACCTACACCGCCACCTGCAACATCGATCTCACGGCCACCGGCACCCTGACCAACACCGCCACGATCACCGCCCCCGGCGGGGTAACCGACCCGACCCCGGGCAACAACTCGGCGACCGACAGCAACACGCTCATCCAACTGGCGACGCTGACCATTCAACTGGACGCCCCCGGCTCCGCCCCCACCACCTTCGACTTCACCACCGCCGGTTTGACCCCCGCGGCGTTCAGCCTGCAACACGGCCAAACCCAGACCTTCACCAACCT